>JAACFO010000009.1 GCA_009937425.1 Gammaproteobacteria bacterium | reverse complement strand
GACGTGATGCCCAATTCCCGTGCCCCCCAGGTAGTGTTCGATTACCTGGCCGGCGAGATATTCCAGAACTTCGACGAACGCACGCGGCGGCTGTTGCTCAAGACCGCCTTCGTGCCGGAAATGACCAGCGCCATGGCGGAGAGATTCACCGGTGACAGTGGCGCCGGTGAAATTCTCGCCACGCTGCATCGTGGACATCACTTCGTTTACTTGAAGGCCGGCGGTACCGATTCCATCTACCAGTACCATCCGCTGCTGCGGGAGTTTCTTCGCGCACGCGCCGCGGAGTCGCTTTCTCCCAGCGAATACCGCGCCCTGCGGCGAACTTCCGTCCATGTGCTGGAGGCGGACGGTGAGGTGGAGGAGGCCGCCGCGCTGTTGCGTGAAGATACCGATTTTCATGCGCTCAAGCATCTGGCCCTGGAGCATGCTCCGGACATGCTCGCCCATGGCCGTGCCGAAACCCTCGAGACGTGGCTCGATGAGATCCCCGACGAAATACTCGACACCGATCCATGGTGTTTTCATTGGAAAGCGGCTTGTCGGTTCGCATCCGCGCCCCGCGAGAGCCGTTTGCTCTACGAACGGGTGTTCAAGGGCTTCGAAGATGAGGGCGCATCCCAGGGCAGCGGTCAGCTGCTCGCCTGCGCCGGCGCCATGGACGCAATAATTCACGAGCTCGACGATCTGTCATTGCTCGATCCGTGGATTGAACGGGCAACTGTCTTGCTGACAAAAGCATCTCCCGGTACCGGCGCTGATAGCGGGGCCGTGGCCCGGGCGGCCGTAAGCTTGTTTGTCGCGCTGGTGTTCCGCCAGCCTCAGAATCCCGACATGAAAAAATGGGCCGAGCGTGCCTTCGGTTGCGTGGGCGAGCTCAGCGATACGAATGCGCGACTGTCGGCACAGCTTCTAATGGCCATCACGCTCAACTACACCGGTCAGTTCGGCCGGGTGCGCGAGCTGATCGACGTGATGCGCCGAACTTGTCAATCACCCGATGTTACGCCTCTGGCCCTGACGGTCCTCAAAGATGTCGAATCCATGTATTTCATGTTGACGGCGGACCACGAGCAGTGTCTGCAGGCCGTGTTCGACGGTGTGGATATCGGGCAGGCGAGCGGCGTCAACCTTTGGCGTTATCACCTGCTGTCCAATGGGGCCGCGGCGGCACTCGGCGCAGGCGATCTGGTTTCTGCCGAAGAGCTGCTCGAGAAAATGCACGCGCATCGGGAAGGCGCCAGGCGACTCGATCGCTGCAGCTACCATTACTATCGATCATGGCTTGCAATGCTTCGGCGCGATGTCGTCGAAGCGCATCAGGAACAGAAAACGGCGTTGCGGCTCGCCATCGAGTCGGGTTGTCCTTTTTACGAAGTGTTGTGCCGTCTTGCCCTGGCCGAGATTTTTCATGAGCTCGCAGATGAGCGGCGCACGATTTCCAATCTTCGGCGCGCGCGCCGGCTTGCGCGCGGCATTGACAATCGATTGATGGAATACATGGCATTCTCGACTTACGCGCACATCGCGCTCGCCCACGGGCGCACGCGTTCCGGTCTCAATGCGTTGCGCTATGCGTTCGGCCTGGGCCGCGATCACGGGTTTACGCATTTTATGTGGTGGCAACCCCGCGTCATGGCCGAGCTTTGTGTGCACGCACTGGAATCCGGGATTGAAGTCGACTATGTGAGAAACCTCATTCGAAGTCGGGAATTGATGCCCGACGTGTCGCCGGTCACCGTGGACGAGTGGCCCTGGCCGATCCGTATTCGGTCGTTTGGAGAGTTCCAAGTGTTCAAACAGGGGCAGCCTCTCGGAACGGGTGCCAAGCCGCAGCAAAAACCAGTGGAGCTTCTCAAGGCGTTGGTCGCGTTCGGCGCCATGGATGTGAAAGAGCGTGACCTGGCCGCGGAGTTATGGCCTCGTATCGATGCGGACTACGCGCACCGGTCGCTTACGACGACCCTGCACCGGCTTCGAAAGATACTTGCGCACGATCGCGCTATCGGACTCAAGCATGGGCGGCTTAGCCTGGATCCCAGTTGTTGCTGGCTGGATGTTCATGCACTAGAGTGCGTGCTGAATGAAATTGATGAAACCCTCGGCTACACGCGACCGCGACCACCGGAGACATTGGTGACGCATCTGGCCGATGGACTGTTCGAGATCTATCGCGGTCCATTCATGGCAAGTGAAGGCGATCAGCCGCGCTACGCATCTGCGCGGGAGCGCTTCCGTAATAAGTTCTTGCGTGCCGCAAGTGAGTTGGCCCGCTACTGGGAAGAGAAACAGCGTTGGGATCAAGTGGCTCGATTATACGCTCGCGGTCTGGAAGTCGACGCCCTCGCGGAAGGCTTCTACAGACGTTTGATGCTGTGTTATCGACAGCTCGGAAGGCATGCCGAGGCAGTGGATGTGTACGACAACTGCCGGCGGGCGTTGGCTACGGAGCGCGACGCGGCCCCTTCGCCGGAGACAACGGCCATCTATCAAAGCGTCGTCGAGGCGTTGGGTGAAGATTCCGATACCCAGCACTACGGTTAAGCTCCCCCGGCATATATTGCCGGCGATTGTATTCTCTCAATTCACCGGCGCATCTCCATGGTTCGCCGGTAACGCCGTGCTTTCGGATTTGCAGACGCTCTGGGGGCTTCCACCGGACGCGCTTGCGTACATGACCTCCTCGGTGCAACTCGGTTTCATCAGCGGCACACTCGTGTTTGCGGTCATGGCGATCTCGGATATTTTCTCGCCGCGCAAGATCTTCCTCATTTGCACGCTGCTCGGTGCGTTCTGCAATGCAGGCGTTTACCTGTTCGCCGAAGGACTCTGGTCGTTGGTGGTGTTTCGATTTCTGACTGGGTTTTTTCTTGCGGGCATTTATCCTATCGGCATGAAAATTGCCGCCGGTTGGTACCAACGGGATCTGGGCAAGGCAATGGGATTTCTGCTTGGCGCGTTGGTGCTGGGTACGGCTTTCCCGCACTTACTAAAGGCGTTGGGCCACAGTTTGCCCTGGTCGAGCGTGATTCTGTCCGTTTCCGCTATCGCCGCATTCGGCGGCTTCGTGATGTATGCCCTGGTGCCGGACGGGCCCTATCTCACGAAAGGCGCGAAGTTCGATCCAACTGCGCTCAAGGTGATTTTTCAATCGAAGAATTTCCGATCCTCTGCATACGGCTACTTCGGGCATATGTGGGAGCTCTACACCTTCTGGGCATTCGTCCCGGTGATGCTCGCAATCCATATCGGATCCGGCACGGCCGTCAGCATTGATATTCCGTTGTGGGCTTTTCTCGTTATAGGCGCCGGTGTCATCGGTTGTGTCGCGGGAGGTTTGCTGACCGGAAAATTCGGAAGCGCCCGTGTGGCATCCGCTCAGCTTGGTATTTCAGGTATCTGCTGCATGCTGTCGCCGTTCGTGTTTTCCATGCCCTCACCGATTTTTTTGCTGTTTCTACTGATCTGGGGGACAACCGTCGTGGGTGATTCGCCGCAGTTTTCTACTCTGAACGCCCTGTATGCGCCGAAGGAACTGGTGGGTTCCGCGTTGACCATCGTCAATTGCATCGGGTTTTCCATCACCATCATCAGCATTCAACTCCTGACGTACGCCAGTCACTTCATCGAAATCCGCTGGTTGTTCCTGCTGCTCACCATCGGCCCCGCTGCCGGCTTGTTTGCCATGCGGCCGCTTATCGGTGCGCAGGCTGCACGGACCTGAGTTCGTGGACCGTCCTGCCTATCCCTTCGTTCTCACGGTTGGATTGCGCAGCTTCTTCGCGCAGAATGCAGATACTCGCTTCGAAGCAGATGGAGGAACGGATGCACAATCGAAAGAGTTTAAAGCAGCTCTCCATCGTATGGGCGGATGACGCTGCCGCTATCGCAACGAGCAAGTCCGAGGCGGGTCGTCACTTTGCACAAGGGTGCGACCTCATTGATACACTGCTGGAAGCAGTAAAAGAACGCGATACAGAAATAGAAAAACTGCACGCCGCCTTGCGTCGGCAGCAGGAGAAACTGGCCTCTCTCGGAAAGTAATTCGCCTTTCTCTTTGGTGCCCGTCTATTTCGGATCGTCAATCCGGAACTGGGGATCGAGACTCGCTTGCCGCCCGGCGGCGGTCTCGAACCAGTCCAATTTCTCACGAAGCCGGACGACACTGCCGATGATAATCAAAGTTGGTGCGTGAACGTCGGCTTGTGCCACCGACTCGGGCAGGGTTGCGACAGTTGCCGTGAACACCCGTTGAACCTCGGTGGTGCCTTGTTCGACCAGGGCGGCCGGGGTGTCTCCCGCCATACCGTGGTCGATGAGCTCGCGGCAGATGATCGGCAGGCCCACGAGCCCCATGTAAATGACGATGGTTTGCCGCGGTTGAGTCAAGTGCTCCCAGTCGAGTGTTACCGTGCCGTCTTTCAAATGACCGGTGACGAATACACAACTCTGGGCGTGGTCTCTGTGGGTTAGCGGGATACCAGCGTAGGCGGCGCAGCCTGCTGCTGCGGTTATGCCGGGAACGACTTGAAACGGGATGCCTTCCCCGGCGAGGGTTTCGATCTCTTCGCCGCCACGTCCGAAGATGAACGGATCGCCTCCCTTCAGGCGCAACACCCGTTTGCCTTCCCGGGCCAGGCGCACCAGCAGCGCGTTAATACTCTCCTGGGGTAGTGCGTGATCGGCACGCTTCTTTCCCGCATAGATCCGCGGTGCGTCACGGCGAGTGAGATCGAGAACGCGGCGTGACACGAGCCGATCGTGCACCACCACGTCCGCTTGCTGCATGAGCCGGAGTGCTCGAAATGTGAGCATGTCCGGGTCCCCGGGTCCTGCGCCCACCAGATACACTTCACCGGTGGCAACCCTCGCGTCGTGGTTGTCATCCAGGGCTTGCGTCAGTGATTGTCGCGCATCCGCGTCTCGACCTGCATAGATCATCTCCGCGATGGGACCCGCCAATACCCGCTCCCAGAACATACGCCGCTGGGTGGGATCGGCAATGCGCCTGCGCACCTGCTCGCGAAATTCCCCTGCCAGCGCCGCTAGACGGCCGAATGCGGCCGGGATCAGCGCTTCGAGGCGCCCACGAATCAGGCGCGCCAATACCGGTGACGCCCCACCGGTGGAAACTGCCGCCAGCACCGGGGAGCGATCGACGATGGCCGGCATGATGAAGCGGCAAAGGGCGGGATCGTCCACCACGTTCACCGGCACACCCCGGGAGTCGGCGAGCTCCGCCACGCGGGCATTCACGGCACGGTCGTCGCTGGCGGCGATCACCAGTTGCGTACCGTCCAGGTCCGGTTCGTGGAATCTGCCGTCGCGATGGCCGATGCGCCCGTCGTCGACCAGCGCCTGCATGCCGGGACCCAGCGCCGGTGCCACGGCCTGCACCGCGGCGCCGGCCTGCAACAGCAAGTCGGTTTTGCGCGCCGCCACCTCGCCTCCGCCCACAACGAGGCAGCGCCGGCCGCGCAAATCGATGAATATGGGCAGATAATCCATGACCGCGTCAGAGTAACCCGATGGCTCTCAGGGGGCGAGGGTCATTGCCGCTCCAGGGATGGAATGCGCAGGAATGTCGCGTAAAGTCCCTTTCACACACGGACACGGAGGCAGGTAGAAATGGCAACCGGAGCAGAATTTCCCGCGGGCGGTACCGCTCTCGTGACAGGGGCCGGCAGCGGTATTGGCGAAAGCATCGCGACCATGCTGGTGAGCAGCGGCTGTCGCGTCATTTGCGCCGGCCGGCGGGCAGACAAGCTGGCGGATCTTTGCGAGAAACTCGGAAGCGGTGCGCACGCACTGCAACTGGATGTTACCGACGCGTCTTCAGTGGAGAGCTTGTACACGCGGTTGCCCGAGGACTGGCGCAACATCGATATATTGGTCAACAACGCAGGCCACGACGAGGGCGGCAGGTGCCGCTTCGACGAGGGCGATGCGGGGCAATGGGCCAGCATCATCGAGACCAACGTGATCGGACTCATACGCACTACCCATGCCGTCATCCAGGGAATGATCGCCCGCGACCATGGCCATATCGTGAACATCGGTTCGATTGCCGGCCTTTGGCCCTACGCCACCGGCACCATCTACGCCGGCAGCAAGCACGCGGTGCACGGATTCAGCGAATCATTGCGTCTGGACTTCGCCGGCACGGGCATTCGCGTGACGGAGATTCTGCCAGGTGTGGTGCGTACTAATTTCGCCCTCAATCGCTGGGGCGACAAGAGCCGCGCCGACAGCTTTTATGACGATTTTGGCGTTTGCCTGGCGCCGGAGGATGTCGCCCGTACGGTGTTGTTCGCGCTCCAGCAACCGCCCCACGTGGTCATCTCGCAGCTGGTGGTCGTGCCCAGTGCGCAGGGTTGATGGGAATGCAATGAATAAAAGGTGTCGGTATTTCTTACACCCTCGATAGCGCTGTTAGTCGTTGAATTATTGGGACTTTTCGGCTCGGCTACGACCAACTCCTGTCGGAATTTTTAACAGGGCCATGGCCTAAGTCATTGATTGATTGGGGATGGCCTGCTTCTTGCAGCTCTGGTGGAAGAATCAAATCAAGACGAGAGGAGGACCCCGATGACCGCAATCGGGGGCCGGCCTCGGGGGAAGAACATGACCGACGAAAAGCTGCACTCTTTGACCGAGAATCAACTCAGGGCGTTGTACAACTCGGCGCCGGAGTATCTGAGATCACTGCTGAACAGAAAGCGGGTGCTGGAAGAGGGGATTGTCTGGGAGTTGAGTATTCCCCAGCGGGCCGCACCCAGAGCACAGTAAATTCTTTTTTTGCCAACGTGATCCGGACCAAGTTCACGCGGTAACAGCCAACACGTCATTGCGCTGGCGCAGCCGCGGGAGTCCGGTCCTGGAAATGGCGCTCCCTAGGGGAATCGAACCCCTGTCCCCGCCGTGAGAGGGCGGTATCCTGAACCGCTAGACGAAGGGAGCGGCGTTGCGGAAAGCTGTACGGCTTCAAGCGCGGTGGTATTATACGCGGCGCACCAGCACGCTCAACCGCGCCAGGCACATCCGGTGCCCAAGGACCCAGAGACTATTACCCAGGCCACACGAATTCCCCGACCCGAGCACTCGATTTCGCGGGCCGATATCAGTGATGGCGCCCTCAAGGTCCTCTACGCACTGAAAAAAGCGGGCTTCGAGGGCTACCTCGTGGGCGGCGGCGTACGCGATCTATTGCTCGGGCGCGAGCCCAAGGATTTCGACGTCGTAACCGATGCCGAGCCGGAACAGGTCAAGCGGCTGTTTCGAAGCGCGCGGCTCATCGGCCGGCGCTTTCGGCTTGCCCACGTGCGCTTCGGCCCGGAAATCATCGAAGTCGCTACATTGCGCGGCACCGTCGAAGACTCCGATGATCAGGACCGTGTCAGCGTCAATGGCCGAATTGTGCGTGATAACGCCTACGGCACCAGCATAGAAGAGGATGTCTGGCGGCGGGATTTCTCCGTCAATTGCCTGTACTACGACATCCGGGATTTCTCGGTTCTGGATTTCACCGGCGGCATGGCGGACCTGGAGGCGGGGATTCTGCGCATCATCGGTGATCCGGTGCGCCGCTACCGCGAAGATCCCGTGCGCATGCTGCGGGCGGTGCGTTTTGCCGCCAAGCTCGGTTTTCGGCTTGGCGACGAAACGGCGGCAGCGATCCCCGAGTGCGCGTCGACGCTGGCAGAGATCCCCCCGGCACGTCTTTATGAAGAGGTGTTGAAGATGTTTCTTGGTGGAGCGGCAGCGCAAAGCTTCGAGCTACTCAATCACTACGATCTCTTCAAGTACCTGTTTGTGGAAAGCGCCGATCTGTTCAGCAAGGATCCCCTGGCCCCGGCGGCACAACTCGTGCTGCAGGCAATGAACAACACCGATCAGCGTATTCAAGAGGACAAACCCGTCACACCGTCTTTTCTGTTCGCGGCATTGCTCTGGCCTGCAGTGCAAAAAGACGCCATCGCCCACGAGAGCCGCGGATTGACGAGCATTCAGGCCATCGATGCGGCGGGTATGGATGTCCTCGGGCGTCAGATATCCCAGGTGTCGGTGCCGCGGCGATTCTCCCTGGCGGCGCGGGAGATATGGAGCCTGCAGGCGCGCCTCGAGCAGCGCCGGGGTAAACGTGCGATACAATTACTGGGCAGGCCCCGCTTTCGTGCCGCCTACGATTTTCTGCTGTTGCGCGCGGAATCGGGAGAGGATGTTGCGGAGATGGCCGAGTGGTGGACGAAGTTTCAGGAGATGGACGATGCGGGCCGCAGGCTCGCGTTGGCTGGAACCGGCCAGCGCCGCCGCCGGCGGCGAGGACGGCGCCGGCAGCCCCAGGCACAGACATGACTGCGACGGCCGTGGGGGTCGATACGGCATTCACGAGCACCGTCTACATTGGAATCGGCAGCAACCTCGACGGGCCGGTGCAACAGGTGCGCAGCGCCAGGGATGCGCTGGCCGAATTGCCGAATACCCAACTCCTGGAAATCTCACCCCTGTACAGTAATCCGGCTCTCGGGCCGGGCCAACAGCCGGACTACGTCAACGCCGTCGCGGTCATCGAGACGCGGCTCGAACCCCACGCGCTGTTGGATGCTCTGCTGCTCATCGAAGTGAATCAGGATCGCCTGCGCGGGCCCATCCGCTGGCAACCGAGGACTATCGATCTGGACGTGCTCATGTATGGCGACCGCACGATTGGCGACCGGCGCCTGACGGTGCCACACCCCCGGATGCACGAACGGGCCTTCGTGCTGAAGCCGCTCTTCGACCTCGCGCCGGACCTCGACGTTCCTGGTCTTGGGTCCGTCGCGACGTTGCTGGGACGCTTGCCGGATGGGTCGTTGCGGCGCGTTGACGATTCCCGGGATGCTCCTTGATCCGATGGCGGTAAGCGATCTCAAGTACGTTGTCGTGGAGGGCCCCATAGGCGTTGGCAAGACGACACTGGCGCGTCGCCTCGCCCACAGCCTCGCCGCCGAGTTGTTACTGGAAGAGCCGGAGGAGAACCCGTTTCTGGCGCGTTTCTACGAAAACCCCCGTGCTCACGCGCTCTCGACCCAGCTGTACTTCTTGCTCCAGCGGGCGCGCCAGACCCACGGGCTGCGTCAATCGGATCTGTTCAGCCGCGTACACGTTGCCGATTATCTGATGGATAAGGATCGACTGTTCGCCGAGCTGACCCTGGAAGCGGACGAGTTCACGCTCTACCAGCAAGTGTATAAACAGGTGGTGGGCGAGCCGTTGCAGCCCGATCTGGTGGTATATCTACAGGCCCCGGTGGGCGTATTGCAGGAACGCATTGCCAACCGTGGTATCGCTTACGAGCGGGCCGTCGATGCGCAATATCTGCAGCGATTGGTGAGCGCCTACACGCGCTTCTTTTATCACTACGAGGGCGCGCCCCTGGTCATTGTCAATGCTGCGTCCATCGACTTCGCCAATAGCGACGCGGACTACGAATTGTTGTTCGACAAGCTTCAGAATGTGGGCAAGGGTCGCCACTATCTGAACCCGCTGCCGATTTGATCGCCGTAACCGGGCCGGGCCTGGTGTTTAGTCCTCGCCGGGTGGTTGTGCGACCACGTGCTTGTAGTCGTGGCGCTTGGTGATGTGACCGCTGCGCTGAAATACGTCGAGGGTGGTGTTGAAGGCTTCCGGCGTGATGCGCACACCGGGGCTCCAGCACCCGAGCGCCTGGTACGATTCCACGGCTTTGATTAAGGCATCCCGATCAATCTCATTGAAATAGCGTCCCACCACTGACGCCACCTCATCCGGGTCCATCTCTATGGCAAACTCCCGGGCGCGCCGGTAGGCACGCATGAAGGTCTCGGCGTCCGGGCTCTTGAGCCACTGGCGGGAAGCGGCCAGGCTGCTGAAGGCTACCGGGCCGATGGATTTTCCGGGCCAGGCGACGACCTGTCCGAGACCTTCGCCGGCGAGTTGCTGCGCCGTCGGCCCCTGCAAGTGCACGTAATCGCCCTGGCCGTCGCGAAAAGCCTTCTCCATGGCTTGCGGATTACCCGCGTTGATGACCTCGATGGCGTCGTAGTCGACGCCCTCCTTGTGCAACGCGTACTTGAACATGGCCATTGGTTGCCGGCCGTGATCCACCAGCACCTTTTTGCCTTTCAGCTTTTCCCAGCTGAAGGACTCGTCAGGGGCGCGGGCGACAAGCATGAAACCGTCACGTTCGTTGATCTGTGCAAAATGGATCAGTGGCGATTTCTTGCCACGTTCCAGAGCGCCGAAGTTCGCCGACACTGCCGACTGCGCGACCTGGACTGTGCCTCCGTGAACACCTGCGAGCACGTCCCGGGGTGTCTCGGCGATGGAAAACGTGGCGTCGATTCCTTCGGCTGCCAGAAAGCCGCCGCCAATGGTGACGAGCAACGGGGTATAGAATGCCGAGTGTCGGGTGACCATGACGTGGCACTGGCCCACGGAGTATCTCCTTTGAGGATGTGCGGCCGCCGATGGACGACCCACACCGAGCATAGGAGTTGACCGGGCCACCCTCAAGGCGGCCCGGGGGATCTGGACCAAGTCCAGACGACAAGAAATTGACGGTGCCTTTTCCGCGCCTACCGTCTGTCGGTGACCCGCGACCGTTCGTCCCCCGGCCCGTAGAATTCGGATTCCCAGCTACTAAACCTGACTAAGAGTCTTTGAGATTCTTAAGCGGGTGGCACCATGTTGAATTACATACGTTGGACAGAAGACCGACTCAGGTCGGAAATCGATAAGCTCGGGGATCAGATTACCCACGTGGCTCAGAATCAAGACCGGCGTTCGCGCCATGCAGTCTCTTATATGCGACAACTGCTTAAGGACAAGCAGGACAGACTAGCTCTCCTGAGGCTCAAGGAATCTACCTGAGCCAGTACCCTCCTTCTCATTTCAGGTACGTCCGCTGAGCGCCTCTTTATTGAGGCGCTCAGCGTTTCCGGGTGCTGATTTTTATTCCTGAAGTGTAGTCCCGGGTTCAATCCACCTGAACAACCGCCATCATTCCTGCTTCCTGATGCTCGGGTATATGACAGTGCAGCATCCAGCGGCCTGGATTGTCCGCCATCACGGCCACCGTGCCCCGGGCCCGGGCTTCCAGCAACAGAGTATCGCGCCATAGGTCCCACGCCGGCTTCCGACCATTGGCTTCCAGTACCTTCATGGGGTGGCCGTGAAGATGGATTGGGTGTGTGAACGCTGTTTCGTTCACGAACTCGATGATGTAGGAGTGCCCGCGGCGGAGCTTCAAAACCGGCGGCTCGTCGTGTTTGCTCGCCACCGTTCCGTTGATTGCCCAGATCTTGCCTTTCCGCGCCAGCTCCCGAATGCCGGTTTCCTGCCCGTCATAGCGCGCGCTTTGCATCCCGCCCATGGCGCCGCCGGAGAAAACGATCTCGTGGCGCTCGGCAGTGGCGAGACTGGGTAGCGGCAAATCCGGCGGGGGCAGGGCGGCCTTGTCCGCCGGTGCTTTGCTGCGCAGCCGATTCTGGCCGTAAACCAGGTCCAGCAACTTGTACGGTTGGCGGGAATAATAGCGGTCGATGACTTCGAATCGCTCACCGGGCGCAGCGTTCAGATCCAGGATCACGTCCACACGTTGAGAGGGTCCCACTATCACGAGTCCCCCGGTTGGTTGATGTGGCTCCACAGCGTGGCCGTCGTAGGCGATGACTGTTGGTGAGTGAGCAACGAAGTCGAGCCCGAAGATCCAGGCGTTGGCGGTGTTCACCAGCCGCAGACGGATGCGCTCACCGGATTGGACCTCCAGGTCCTCGGGGACGCGACCGTTTACCGACGCCGTGTTGCCAAATCGGCCTTGATGACTCGCGTCGTGCAGATTGCCAAAGTCATTGACGATTTGTCCCTGACCGTCGAGGCGCCAATCGTCCAGTACCCACAACAAATCGCGGTCAACGGCAGGCGGATCGTCATCTTCGACGATGATGACCCCGTGTAAACCGCGATCCACTTGCTCCGCGCTCTGAAAATGCGGGTGATACCAGTAGGTTCCCGTGTTTCGAAGCTCGAAGGCATATCGAAAGCGGCCACCGGGTGCTACGGGAGCCTGGGTGAGCACGGGCACACCATCCATGTCGTTCGGCACCCGTAGTCCATGCCAGTGGACAGTGGTCGGTTGCTGGAGTGCGTTTTCGAAATCGAGTTCGAAGCGCTCGCCGCGGCGCAGCCGCAAAACCGGCCCCGGAACATTGCCGTTGTACGTCCAGACTTTGGTTTCGGGAGCATCTGCTCCTAACAATGGGATACGCCCGGCGCTCGCAGTAAGACGGTGCCCGGCCACGTTGGCCTTCGCCACCTGTATCGGCGCATCGAGGATCGATGCCGCGGCAAGCGCCGTGCCCGTGATCAGGAATTCCCGTCGACTTTGTTGCATGGGTTGCTAACTGCTGAATGAACTCGCCAAGTATACGTGCAAAAACCGCCATCATGGATATTGTGCGTGGAGACTGTAATGGTTTGTGCCTCGCGTCTTTCCATCGTTTAATGGGGTCCGTGCCCGAACACTTGCTGTTTCTCACGGAGTCATCCAATGAATCGAGCCACGCTACGCGACATGGTGGGTCGCAAAACACTTAAATCCGGCACGTTGGTGTGGGAATTCGCGGTTCCCGGAATCGGCCACCTGCTGGCCGCCGGTGGCAGCGAGTTCGTGTTTCTCGATACCGAACACAGCGGGCTCGGCATCGATACGTTGAAAAGCACTCTCCAGTATCTGCAGGCGGCTTCAATGCCTGCGCTGGTGCGTCCTCCCGGGCGTTCCTACGAGAATATCGCCAGAGCCCTGGACGCCGGCGCCGAAGGGTTGATCCTGCCGATGGTCGCTTCCCGGGACGAAGCGAGGCGCATCGTCCAGTGCGCCAAGTACGCGCCATTGGGTGCTCGCGGTGTCGCACTCGGCATCGCGCACGATGGTTACACCGGCGGATCAGTTGCCGAGAAGCTTGCAGCGGCGAACCGTCGCAGCGTGCTCTTTGCTCTGGTCGAAACCCGGGAAGGGGCCGAGAACGTCGACGCTATCGCGTCGGTGGAAGGTATAGATGGGCTCTGGATAGGGCATCTGGACTTGAGTACGAGTCTGGGAATTCCCGGTCAGTTCGACCACCCGGATTACGTTGCCGCGGTGGATCGCATTGCCACGGCGGCCAGGGATCACGGCAAATCCCTCGGCCGCGTGGCCGAGACCGCCGAGGAAGGTGCGAAGCTGTACGCACGTGGCCACGATTTCATCGCCGTCGGTACCGATACCCAGCTGTACGTCAACACGCTGCGCGCGGAGCTCGAGACTCTGCGCGCCAGCTGTGAGTGAAGTCATGTCCAAGAGCCAATTCAGAGTGGGGATCAGTCAGGGCATTCGTCGCGCCGACGGTGAGATGGTCGTCCCCGAGTTCGACTTGTCGCCACTGGATAATGATCCCCTCATCGATTGTGTGAGCCTTCCCGACACAGCCGATCTCGATTCCGACACTGCGGCCGGTTTGGATGCTGTCATTCTCATGCTGGAATCGGTTACGCAAAAAACCTTCGAAACGCCGGGGCGGCTGTCCCTGGTCGCGCGCTTCGGTGTTGGCTACGACCGGATCGATGTGGAGGCGTGCACCCGGAACGCCGTCGCATTGGCCATAACGCCGGACGGGGTGCGGCGCCCGGTTGCCGTGAGCATCATTATGTTGATGCTTGCACTGACCTCGCGGCTCATGGTCAAGGATCGTATCGCCAGAGAGGGTGCGACAGGGTGGGCGCGCAAGGCGCAATACAACGGCGTGGGATTGGTGGGGCGAACGCTGGGGTCCCTGGGGATGGGGAATATCGGCACCGAAGTTTTCAAGCTCGCGCAACCCTTCGACATGCACTTTATCGCCCACGACCCCTATGCCGACGGCCGGACCGCGGCCGCCTTGGGTGTTACCCTCGTATCGCTGGAGGACTTGTTCCGTGAGTCCGACATCCTGAGTGTCAGTTGTCCTTTGAGCGAGACCACCCGCGGAATCGTCGACGGGCCCATGCTGGAGTTGATGAAGACGAGTGCTTTTCTCATCAATACATCCCGGGGACCGGTTGTCGACCAGACAGCGCTATTCGAGACCCTGCAGGCGAAACGCATCGCCGGCGCCGGTTTGGACGTGCTGGAGCAAGAACCGCCAGAGGACGACGACCCCATCCTGTCTCTCGACAACGTGATTCTCGCGCCCCATGCTCTTTGCTGGACGGATCAGTGCATGGCGGGGAATGGCGCGGCAGATGTTGCCGCCGTGCAATCGACCATGGGTGGCCACTCGCCCGCGCACGTGGTTAACCCTGCCGTGCTCGATACCCCGAAATTCAAACAACGGCTGAGCGAATACGCGAAGCGTTTCGGTTCTTGATTCCAGTTAACGGAGGAAGGTTCATGCAGATCGACGGCGGATGTCATTGCGGTAATATCAGCTACGAAGCGGATGTCGACCCTGACAAAGTCATCGTGTGTCATTGCACGGACTGCCAGGCGGTATCCGGAACGGCGTTTCGCACCATAGTTTTCGTGCCGGAGAATCAGTTCACTCTGCACAACGGTGGTCTCAAAACTTATATCAAAACCGCCGACAGCGGCAACAAGCGCGCACTGACGTTCTGCCCTGAATGTGGTACGCACATTTATGCGACTTCCGTCGGCAGCGGCGAGAAAGTTCTGGGGCTGCGGGTTGGGACCGCACGCCAACGTGGTGAGCTGCGTCCGGGAAAACAATATTGGTGTCGTTCGGCGTTGAACTGGATTGCGGATCTGGGCGCCATCGAGCAAGTGGAGTAGATGTCGAAGGTGCCGGGGCAAAGTACTTTACGTTCACCTTGGCGGGCCCATGAGCTTTGGTTTGGCTGATAACATGTTACTCAGTGCATTAGCCGCAACTAAACAGGGGGTAATTCCATGAGCACAACAGAGCTTGAGGGCCGAACGGCACTTGTCACGGGCGGATCGCGCGGTATTGGCCGGGCGACGTGTCTGGCGCTTGCGGGTGCGGGTGCTCGCGTTGCGATTAATTTTGCGAGCAATCAGCAGGCGGCCGTGGAAACTCTGGCGCAAGTCGAATCACTGGGGGCCGAAGCGATGATAGTCAAAGCCGACGTTTCCGACCCAGATGCCGTATCCGAGATGGTCAAATCCGTGGAAAGCACGCTCGGTCCCGTTGACCTGCTGGTAACCAGCGCCGGCGTTGCCAGTGTGGAACACCATGGGGAGATGGAATTCGAGAAGTGGCGACGCATGCTCTCGATCAATCTCGATGGTACCTACCTGCCGGTTATGGCGGTCAAGGATGGAATGTTGGCCAGAGAATACGGCCGAATCGTGTGTATCGCTTCCATCGCCGGGTTGCGTGCGCGAGGCAGCATGATTACTTACAGCACATCGAAGGCCGCTGTCATCGCCTTTGCCAGGAGTTGCGCAGCATCCTTCGGACCGAACATCCGGGTGAACTGTGTCGCGCCGGGTCTGATAGACACCGACATGGGTTCATCTATGGGTGCGGACGCTATGCGGCGTCTTGCGGACGAGGCCTTCCTGAAACGGATTGGGCAGCCCGAAGAAATTGCCGAAAGCGTGCTGTTTTTGCTGTCGGAACGATCCAGCTTCACAACCGGCCAGACCTATGTTGCCGATGGAGGGCGGGTGACGATGCCCTAGGGTAACTGCAGACGTCGTTATAAGTGAAGAATCGGACTAGACAGCTTTTCACCCTGAGTGCGATCGTCGTCGTGGCCGCCGCGGCGGCAGTCGACGCTGACTATCTGCTGCCCGTCGTACGGGTGGCGGAAAACTGGTCCCGCGATCTGCGCGTCGCCACGCTAACGCCCCCGGAGCCGCAGTCTCGACAGATTGTCGGCGTTACCGTTACCGAGGACACGCTCGCCGCTTTTGCCTATCGATCGCCACTGGATCGCCGATTCGTGAGTGACCTGTTGCGATCTCTCGAGGCAAAGGGCGCGAGACTCGTTGCTCTCGACATGCTTCTGGATCAGCCTTCCGAGCCGGACAAGGACATGGAGCTACAAGAGACACTGCGGACACTTTCCGTGCCGGTAGTCGTGGCCTCGGCTGAGATCTCCGATGGATTGACCGAGCGCCAGGCGGCATTCATGGCGGAGTATCTCGATGGTATTCCCAGGGGCATCCCGATGGTCTCAACGGATAGTATCGATGGCACGGTGCGAGGGATTGAGCTGAGACGCCGGCACGAGGGGCAACCGCAATTCGGCTTTGTCGCGGCAGTTGCCGATGCACTTGGCATCACTATTACGGGGGGCGATTCGCTGACCCTGCGCTTCCGGGGTGCCCCGGATCCGGAGACGCCGCCGTTTGCCACTTATCCTGCGCACGCAGTCGCACTATTACCCGATGCCTGGATCCGAGACCGTATTGTGCTTATCGGTGCCGACCTGAATCTCGCGGACCGGCACCGTACACCTTTCTCCGTGATCGCCGATGGTGGGGCAGACGAAATGCCCGGTGTGCTCCTGCAAGCCCACGCACTTTCCCAGGTAATCGAGGGACGCCATGGTCCGAATGGCCCCGCGTGGCAGGGTGCCCTGGTGACCGTCGCATTTGCCCTCATCGGGGCGCTTGTCGTCATGTGCAGTCTTGCGGTCGTCATCAAGGCCATCATCCTGTTGGTTGCCATGGGCGCCATCTGGACAGGCGGATTCGCTCTGTTTCAGTACAGCGGACAGCTGTTGCCTGTGGTAGCACCGACGCTTGCTCTCGGGTTGGCTGCGGGACTCAGCTACGCCTGGCGTTGGCGCGACGAGCAGGTGCACAGACGCTTCATCCAGAATGCCTTTTCGAAGTTCGTCGCACCCGCTGTGGTGGAACACATGCTCGAAAATCCGGATCGGCTTCGGCTTGGAGGGGAGCGCCGTGACGTGACCTTCCTGTTCACTGATATTGCCGACTACACGCGGCTCACGGAGAACACCGAGCCCGCGTTGCTGGTCACGATCATGAATGCGTATTTTGATGGCACCTGCGCAATCGTCTACGAGCACGGCGGCACCATTGATAAATTTGTCGGCGACGCGCTGCACATAATGTTCAATGCTCCCCTCGAGCAACCCGATCACCCGGAGCGCGCGGTCGCCTGCGCAGTAGCGCTCGATGCTTATTGTCGGGCGTTCGCGTCCCGCCAGCAAAACCAGGCGATTGACTTTGGCGTGACACGCATCGGCGTCAACACCGGCATTGCGGTGGTTGGAAATTTCGGCGGAGCGCAACACTTTGATTACACCGCTACCGGCGATGCCATCAACTCGGCGGCGCGTCTAGAGAGCGTCAACAAGCAAGTCGGCACCCGTGTCTGCATCGGTGGCACAACCATCGACCGCTGCCACGCCGCAAAAGTCCGACCCGTTGGCGAACTGGTCCTCAAGGGTAAATCCGAGAGCATTGTGGCTTTTGAACCAGTCCCGAATGATGATGACAGTTACAGCGGTATCGACGAGTACATGGCCGCCTACGGGCTCTTGTCCGCCAAGGACCCGCAAGCGGAGCGCGCATTGCGCGAGCTCGCCCGGCGATATCCTGCGGATGCTTTAGTGGCTTTTCATCTCCAGCGCCTCGCCGCCGGTGAGTCTGGAAGCCTGATCGTCATGAAGGAGAAGTGAGCATGCCCATGAGACGAGTGTTTCTGGTTTTCATGGTCCTCGCGGGGTGGGCGGCATCGAGCCAGGCAGCGGATTTGGTGGTCATCGCTTCCAGCGATCCGTCGATTAAAGTGGGTGTCGTCATCGATGGCGTTCGACCGATGCGTGTCGCCGCCGGCGCCTCGGTAGTGATGATTTCGTCGGCGGGCAAGACCATCAAGCTATCCGGTCCCTATAGCGGCGCACCCGACACGTCGGCCTCGAGCTCGGACAGACAACTCGTAGACTCGCTTTCGCGGCTGATTACCGAGGAAGCGAAATCGCCGACAACCCTGGCGGTATTTCGCGGCGGATTAAAGCCGCTGCCCACCGGCCGGCCAGACATCTGGGGGATCGACATCGCCCGCGAAGGTAACTACTGTCTGCGCCCGGATCGGCCGGCCATGCTGTGGTGGGCCGCCGCCCGCTCCGGCGCCGTCGTGGGTTTCGCAAGTACCGGTGACAACGCACGCAGCGCACGAATCAAGTGGCCCCGGGGTAAACGCTACGTGGCGTGGCCGAAGGAGTTGACGCTCTCTGATGGTGGCACCTACGTGGCGCGTTTCTGGTCCGAGGATAATGGCGAGCAGTTGCATACGGTGCTGATGCCGAACCTCGCCACGGATGCGCACCGCGCGGCTTGGATGGCGGAGCATGAATGTACGCGCCAGGCGCTCAGGGTACTGGCTGCGATTGGGAAGGAGGAGCTTTAGCGCTGGAGTTACTTCAACCGTCCGCAAACAGGTCGTCCAGGAGTTGCCTGGTGAGTATCTTCGCGTTTCCGCGTCCGATGGCCGTGGTCATTTCGCGTTTCATGGTCGTGCCGTTGCGGATGTCGAACAGATAGGCTTCCAGGTGGATCTGATTGGCGCTCCGTTTGAAGAAGTATGTCAAAACGATGTCGGCGTCGTACTCGCGGCCGGCAGCGAGCACTTCATCGCGCTTCGGTGTCTTGTGGATCATTGACCCCTCCCAGAAGCGGTCCGCGTCGGCGTGGGGATTGTGGTGGGCGTACACGAGATGGAGTCGCGAATCGTTTCTGATGACGTATGTGGCGCCCCTTTTCATGTTGTACAGGGCGTTATTGAGGTTCCCCCAGACGTGCCAGCCGTCGAAGGGTAACAGCGCGACCCTCAATTGCATGGTGGAAGATGGGGGAGACACGACGGTACTTGCGGTCGCATCCCCGGAGTCAAGGGCGGCGGTGATCTCCGTGCCCCGGGCGGTCTCCTCCATCGCGGACACGCGAATCAGCGCGAGGCTTGCGAATGTGCCCTGTGGGTACTGCCTGAGATAGGCGCGGAAGTCTTCGGGGTTTTCACTGTCCTGGATGGTTTCCCAGAATATCGCCTCGTGATTACTGATCCGTGCCGGTGCCGGGGACGGGCCCTGAGCCGCTGCCCCCTGACGATTGAATACCAGGTCGCCGGTCAGCGAGGAGGATTCCCAAGGCACCTGGGCGCCGCCGGTGCGCGCGGCAACCGCCACACGCACCCGCTTGAAGACTTCTTCGACCTTCAGGTTGGGTACCTGGAGAGCGGCCAGCAGCTCGGCGGTGTAAAGCCCGTTGTCGCCGTCACCGTCGGCGGCTACTGCTCCGGGCGCCGTCGCATAGGCGATGAGAGTGCCGCGAGCCGCGTCGATGGCCGCGAGGCCCCGCGAGCCACCGCGAAACCGCCGTTCGAAGGGATTGTTGCGGCAGGCATCGAGTATGACGATGTTGATGCGATTGCCGGCGAATTCCATCTCCTCGAGAACCGCCTGCACGTCCACGGCCTCGAACCTGAGGGCGCGTTCGCTGCTGACCTCGGCGTCCACGGGCAGCAGATAGTTGCGGCCCCGGGATTGAATGCCATGGCCGGCGTAGTAGAACAGACCGGTGGTCTCGCCCTCGAGCCTGGAGGCGAACTCGAGGATGGATTCTTGCATGGCATCCCGAGCGGTGTTCTCTGCGGTAATCACCTGGAAGCCGAGCTTCGACAGGCGCTTGCTCATGGAGCGGGCATCGTTGACGGCGTTGCGAAGCGGAGCGTCGGGGTAGCTGCTGTTACCGATAACCAGGGCTACGCGAGAGGGATGGTTCTCCTGGCCCAGTACAGTCGTGGCCAGGAACCACGTGAAGAAAATGGTCGCCAGGGCCAGGGTACGCAGCACCGCGTGAGTCCTCCGACAGATGTCCACAGTTTAACAACGGCCGCCGTAAAGGGTGAAACTTCGCTTAGCGGGCTTCAGCCCGGATTCGGCGCATCACGGCTTTATGCCCCGTCCCTTGGCAAACTTGGCCGTCAATTCGCCGGTCATCCGAGCGACGTCTCCAAGTTCGCCCTTTTGTTGGTAACTGGTTTCCCTGGCGACATCGTAGAGATACGCCTCGATTTTGATTCTCGCGCAGTAGCTGCCGCTGGCCTCGTATCTGAACACCAGAACCCCGTCCACGCCGTTCCATTTCCCGTATGCCTGAATCTTCTCCTCATAGGGGCTCGGACGCGGCCCCGAATATTTCCAAAGGCCGCGGGTATCCTGGTTCCGATGCCATCGATGCAAAAAACTGAAGCCGCGAGCCGTTCGGAGATACTCGCCCGCTTGCGTGGCGATCGCATCCCCGTCGACACCTTGCTCGCAGTAGCCCCATACCGTTCCCTGCGGCTCTATAATGCCGATGACCATGATTTTCTCGCTCACGCTGGGTTCGGGTTCGGCCTTGGCCAGGAGCGTTCCCTGCGCCGGAGCCCCCGCGGTGTGCGCCTTTGCACCAGGACCCCCCACTTGAAGATCCTCGAGCCGAATGCGGGCAAGATCAGTGAACATGCCCTCGGGGAACTGACGCAGGTAGGCCCGGTAGGTGTCCGGATTGTCGCTCCTGGAAACGCTCTGCCAGAAGAGCAACTCCGCCTGATTCCCCGCGCCGCTCTGCGCCGTGGATGTCGCGGGCGCTGCGTTAAAGACGAAGCTGCCCGTAAGTGATGAGGATTCCCAGGGGATCTGCTGCTGCCTCGAGCGGCGCGCGACACCGATGCGAACTCTTTTGAACACCTCTTCTACCTGGAGCCCCGGGTTCTGAAGTGCACTCAGTAACTCTTCGGTGTAGATCCCGTTCTGCCCGTCGCCGTCCAGCGCAACCGATCCCGGAGCCGTTGCATAGGCGATGAGCGTGCCGCGGGCGGCGTCGATGGCGGCCAGCCCTCTGGATCCCCCGCGCAGGCGACGCTCGAACGGGTTGTTGCGGCAGGCATCCAGTATCACGATGTTCATGCGATTGCCCACGTAACCCAATTCGTCCAACACCACATTTACGCCCACGGTTTCGATGCGTATCTCGCGTTCCGAGTCGATGTCTGCATCGACGGGAATGAGAAAGTTGCGTCCGTTCACCTGCACGCCGTGACCGGCGTAGTAGAAAAGGCCTGAGCTGTCTTTTTTCAATCGGCTTGCAAAGCGCACGATGGCCTGTTCCATTTGCCGCTTGTTGGCGTTCTCCAAGCTGAAGACTTCGAACTCGAGTTTGCGCAATGCCCGGGACATGGCGCGGGCGTCGTTCACGGGATTGCGCAGCGGTGCGCTGGGATAGTCGGCATTGCCGATGATCAGGGCGACGCGATCCGCCGCCAACGCCGTCGCGGGAATGAGATGCGCGAGGATCGCCATCACCAGGGCAGGCAATGACACCGCGCGCCGATGCAGGAGGTTGCTGCTCATGGGGCCCGGTAGTGCACCCTTTGTTCAGCCCGGATTCTACGGTTTGAGCGAGAAAACCGCCAGAAACGAGCCTCGTGCCACCAAGCGTGATATCAAAATGCTTATGACGTAAGCGTTGACCTTGCCGCTCAACTCCGAGGTCAGCCCGATCGCGCCGCCGTGCCGACACCCAGGCCCGCTGCCAGCATCTTCCTGCGTAGAAAACCGTATACCTCCAGCAGCGGGAGTTCCTTAGGGCAAACGTCGTGGCACGCCATCATGCCGAGGCAGCCGAAGACACCGTCCTCATTGGCAACGATGTCGAACCAGTCCGCGTCCTCGCGACGGTCGCGGGGGTCCAGCATGAAACGCGCGACGCGATTCAGTCCGGCAGGACCCGCGAAGTCTCCGTTGACGTTCGCCACGCCGCAGGCGGCGATGCAGCATCCGCATTCGATGCACCGGTCGGCCGCGTAGATGGCCTGGGCAACATCGTCGTTCATGCGCTCTTCCGGCGCATTCTCGTCGAACAGGGCGCGCTCGTGCACCCAGCCTTCCACGTGTTCCGCCAGCGCACGAAACCAGCTGCCGGTGTCCACGGAGAGATCGCCGATGAGCTTGAATACCGGTAGCGGATACAGGCGTATCACAGTGGGCAAATCGCTGGTCTGCGTGCGGCAGGCCAGAGCCGGGCGGCCGTTCACCATCATGCCGCAGGAGCCGCAAACGGCGGAGCGGCAGGCGAAGTCGAATTGCAGGCTGGGATCATCGTGCTCGCGGATCTGATTCAGCGCGAGGAACAGCGACATGTAGGGTGTTTCGTCGAGCTCGAAATGCTCCACATGGGGTTTCGATGCGGGATCTTGCGGGTTGTAACGGAAGATCTCGAATCGCAGCCGCCTCGTCTTCGTCGCCTCGCTCATGTGACTGCGCCTGTGTTCTGCCATGCGCCCCAGTGCATGCGGCTGCCGAATTCTTCCCGTGTCGGCAGACGTCCCTGGGCCTGTTGCGCATCGGCGACCGCGGAGTTGTAGTCGCCGATGGAGCACCGCATCTCGTGGCGATGGTCACTGCCGTAGCCACGATGCCCTGGCGGCAGATCCAGGAGGCCCACCGGTTCATAGGAGAAGACCGGCTCCGACGCATCCACGGGCCAGCGCACCAGTGTGCGGTTCAGCCAATTGGCGTCGTCGCGCAAAGGGTAGTCGGTACGGAAATGAGCGCCGCGGCTCTCGGTGCGTGCGAGCGCTCCAATGGCGGTCACCAGTGAGAGTTTCAGCATCCCCTCGAGCCGCAGGGCGAAGGAGAGTTCCGGATTCATCCCGGGTACTTTCGAGCGCAGCACGGCCTTGCGACAGTCATCCAGCAAGGATCTCAAGTTGCTTACCGCCCGTTCCAGCTCATCGCCGCTGCGGAATACGCCCACCAGTTGCATCATGGTTTCACCCATTGCATCGCGGATCCCATAGACGCTGGGACCGCTGCCGCTGCGCGCCAGCCATTCTTTCGCGCGGGATTCCGCCGCCGCTATGGCATCCATGGCGATACGCGTGTCCACATGCAGGGATGTTTCGGAAACGAAGCCTGCGACCCGCCGCCCGACGATGCGCCCGGCCACGATGGTCTCCGACAGGCTGTTACCACCCAGCCGGTTGAAACCGTGCATGTCCCAGCAGGCGGCTTCCCCGGCGGCGAACAACCCGCGCATACCGTAAGCCTCACCATCTTTGTTGGTGCGTATACCACCCATGGAATAGTGCTGCGTCGGCCGCACCGGGATCAGTTCCTTTTCCGGATTGACGCCGACGAAGTCGTGACAGATATCCCACACTTCGCGCAACTTCGTGGTCAGGTGTTTTTTACCGAGATGACGGAGATCGAGCCACAGGTGCGGTCCGTAGGGCGTCTCCACACCCTTGCCGGCGCGCATGCATTCCACCATGTGCCGCGAGACCACGTCGCGGCTGGCGAGTTCCTGTTTCTCCGGTTCGGCATCCACCATGAAGCGGCGGCCATCCTTGTCGAGCAGGTAGCCGCCGTCGCCGCGACAGCCTTCGGTCACGAGGATGCCGCTGGGCGCGAGGGCAGTGGGGTGGTACTGGATGGCTTCCATGTTGCCCAGGGGCACAGCGCCGGTTGCCAGCGCGATGGCGGTGCCTGTGCCTTCGTTGATGGTGGCGTTGGTGGTGTACTGACCGTAGACGCGCCCGAATCCGCCGGTGGCTATGATCGTGGCCTTCGCCAGAAATGCTCCGTGATGTCCTGTGCGCAGGCATCTGGCGACGACGCCCCAGCAGCGCCCGTCCTCGTGGATCAGGGCCACGGCTTCCATGCGATCGCGCACCGTGATGCCGAGACGCACCACCTCGGAATCCACCGCGTAGAGCACTGCGTGACCGGTGCCGGCTGCCGCATAGCAGGCGCGCCATTTTGCCGTGCCGCCGAAGTCCCTGTGCATGATCAGGCCGGCTTTCTCCTCCGGCTCGTCGATGGCAACGCGGTCGCCCTTTATGAAGTAGGCGTTCGCGCCCCCGCGCACGCGTGTCCAGGGGACCCCCATGTGTGCCAGCTCACGCACAGCCACCGGTGCTTCTTCGGCGAAGATCCGTGTCACCTCCTGATCGGCTCCCCAGTCCGAGCCGCGGACCGTATCCAGGAAATGCCAGTCGGTGCTATCGCCTTCGGCCTTGACGCAGTTGGCGAGCGCGGCCTGCATGCCGCCCTGGGCCGCGCAACTGTGACTGCGCCGCGGCGGCACCACGGAGAGTACGGTCACGCTGTGGCCCGCCGCCGCAACTTCGATGGCGGTACGCTCCCCGGCAAGCCCGCCGCCGATCACCAGAACGTCAGTCGTGTGTATTGCGCCGCCGCTCATGAACCGTTCAACAGGAAGGCGAACGGCGGCTCGATCACGCCGGCGAGGACCACGAGGGTCACTGCACCGAGTCCCAGGACGAGCCAGAATATGATTTGCTCCAGGCGATGCAGTGTTGGTCGTGTGAGCCATGCGCCCGCACCCCATTTAACGAACAGGCGATACAGGCCAACGCTGGCGTGGAATTCCACCGCCAGCAGAAGCACGGCATAGATGGGCCAGAGACCGCCGCGAACCCGCGCGGTGGACGTCGCCGCCTCGATGCCCGTGCTCTCACCGAACAGGGGCGTCAACACGTCGACGCCCAGCAGCAACACGTGGAAGCTGCCCAGAACCAGGATCACCATGCCGGTACGCACCTGCCAGATCCACAACATGGATTCGAGATGGGGCTGGAAGGCCGAGCCAGGCGGCCCCCTGGACTGCTTGAGCCCGCGGGCAAGCGCGATCATGCGCCGGCGTTCGCGCAGCTGAGCCGGTATCTTGCGGCTGGCCATGGCGGCGTGCAGCAGGAACAGCACCAGTACTACCACCACCGTGGGTTGCGCGATCCAGTTGTCCTCGAGCCAGCCCGCGAGGCTGTCGAATCCCCGTGCCCCGAGCAGTATGGAGCCCACGAGCAGCAGATGCCCCCACATGAACAACGCCAGCGCGAGCCCGCTGACGCCGCTGGCGATCTCATACAGGAGTTGTGAACGGGCAGCGCCTGCCGCAACAGGTGCCTCTTGTTTGAAGGTGGTCGATTTCAATGTGGCCCTTCTCCGTATGCCGTCGTCGCGGCATGCGTCGAACGGGTCAGTCTATTTTGGCGCCGATTCGTCTTTCTGTCAGCGTCCGCGCGTAACCAGTTGTCGATCGGTGGTGGTGATGTGGGTCAGGATCCACTCCTTCACCCGAATGGCAAATGCTTCCACGTGTTCCTCGTCAGGGGTTGTGCCGAAGCTGGCTACGACTTCCGTGACTTCCTCGAGAAATCGATCGTGCTCGGCCTTGTGAGCTTCGTAGTGAGGATTCTTCATCTCGCACATGGTTTTCTCCTCGAGGGCGAAGTGCGCGACCAGCCGCACGTGCAGTTGACCTAGACAATCCTCGATCTCGCCTCCTTCGGTTTGGATTCTGCACTGCTCGTACAAATTGTTGATGCACTCGAAAAGGTCCTTGTGTTCGAAGTCCAGCGGCTCCAGGCCGAGGAGATACTCGTCCTTCCATGTAAACAAAGCCATGGGTCAACTCTCCTTACGCCGCCGTCCCTGCTTCGGCAGCTTCGGTGGCTTGCTTGGACGCTCCGGTCCCCAGACCTTTTCATAGTACGAATCTGCCAGGTTCAGGGCACCAATGGGATTATGGGCGAGCACGCGGTCCTTGGCGACCAGCGTGGTGGCGAGTCCTTCGGAGTGCTTGAAGAACAGGCTGTCGTGTCCGATGCAAAGGCCCAGTACGACATTGAACTCGCAGCCGGCCTGGTTGAGAAGCTGCGCCTGGGAGACCGGGTTGCACATGGACTCGTGCCCACCTGGGCGGATCTTTTCCGAATCCTTCAAGCCGATGGACTCCTTGGCAACGCTGCCGTGCTTACACGCAGCCGAGGCGACCTCGAAGCCGTGGCTCTCGAGAATGCCGCTAAGGGTATACGCTTGATCGACAAAGCTGATGCAGGTGGCGATGCCGATTTTCTTGAAGCCCATGCGGCGAGCGAAGGCGCAGATCTCCTCGACCCGGGTCCATCGGCAGTAGCCTTCGCTTTCAACGCGCGCCGACACTTGTGCGACCTTGCGCACGAACGGATCGGAATAGAGCTCGAAGGCGTCGTCGACGGTCTCCCGGGCTACCCTGGACGGGCAGAAGCCCGGTCCGCGCTCTTCGTCCTCGCCCTGCCGGCAGGCGCGCACGCTGGGCGGACAGTAGGCGCAGGATGGATCCACGTAGCGCCGCTTTTGCGGATTCTTCACCGGTTTCGGATTCTGCGCCGGTATATTCTCTGCCTGCTCGGCCCGAGGGATACCCGTCTTTTTACTCACCGTTGCGTCTCCTGGTGTACCGATCCCAACCAATTACCAGAGCTGCCGGGGCCATGCCATGATGCAGGTCAATGTGCAAACTTCACCCCTTCGGCCCCTTCGTTAGCACTTCATCACGCCAGGGAAACGGTAGCAGGCGATCCAGGGTCTCGGAGATTTCGTACACGCTCGACACGGCGAGGTCCGGCCCATACGGTTGACTATCACGCTCGGCGCGCATACGCAGTCTCTCCTGGTGATACTCGAGGGCGTCCTTGGGTATCGGCATGTCGCCGGGCTCGAGAATACGAAGATATCCGTCCACATCGCGTGCTGGTAGCACGCGGCTTTTTACATGCCGGTTGGGCGACCAGGGAATGTCCAGCACGCCCGCCTCGATGGCGCGCACGGATCCGAGGGCCACGTCCCCATCGCCCATGTCCAGGACCTTTTCCACCACCGGGCGTACTTCGCGGCCGATGAGCTGTTTCTCTCGTTCGTACTCATCGAGGCCCTCGAGGCGAATCGTGCGTGCCAGGTAAATGCCCATTCGGGTCATGCGCAAGCCCTCGGCGTTGGCCTCCGGCGTCGGGATGCCGATGGCTTCGTGGGTGCTCTTGGTGGTGACACTCACTGCTCCTCCAGCGGCCGCGAGCACTCCGCCGTAAACGATCAACGCAGCTGCCTGTGCCTCGTCCTGTGGCCACGCGCCCATCCAGTGCAGCGATGTCACCGGGGTGAAGACTTCCGTGTGGCCGCCTCGGACCAGGTACTCCTGGCAAAGCTCGCCGCAGGCTCGAATAGCCGCCGCGTCCTGGATCAGGTGAAGGGTTTGGCCGAGCTCGAGTCCGTAGTTTTTCACTCCCTGCTCGGCCGCCAGCAGGGCATCCAACACGCACACGACGATAGCGATGGACGGCGGAATGTTGGTGCCGGTCAGGAATCCGGGTTGGCGGCGGTGCAGCTCGACACCCCGCTCCTGATACGCGGCGGCCAGACGATCCAGGTATTGGTAGTTGCGAATACCGGCTTCGATGCCGAGATCTTTGGTGTACGAGGTGACGTAGGCGATACCGGAGCCCAGGTAGCCCGAGTAACCGGCGGCGAGTCCAATCTCGGCGGTGAGCCTGGGCATGGCAGTGCCCGACAAAACGATGGCGGGCTTGTCGATGGCCTCGATGAGTTCCCGGCTCAGCTTCACCCCGTAGTTCACCATGGGATAGCCGTTCAGCAGCGAGCGACCGGCGCTGGAAGATTCCTCCATTCCTTTCTGCGCGTTCTGCCACTGTTCGTTGCGGGTGTAGCTATCGGTGGTGGTCGGCACGATATCGGCCAGTCCGTCGCGATCCAGGGTCTGCATGAGGTGCTTCTGCATCTCTACAGTTCCGAAACCGCCTCGGGGCTGGGTGAGACAGCAGCCCTCCTGGACGGCCTTGCGCATTACCATCCCGAGCTGCTTATGCTCGGGCAGGCTTCGGTGGTAGTCGGCCGCCTCGTCCATGTCGACCTCGGCACCGGTCGGCCAACGAGTGAGATTCTCGCGGCGCATGGACTCGAACACGTCGTCCGGTATGCGAGCGGCGCCGAATGGCAGTGACTTACCTGGATGCGGCACTGGTTCCGGTACCGGAATTTTCGGGCTCGACCGCTTTGAGCTGCGCGTGCGCGAGTCGAACGGCCGCGGCAGGCGCAACGGCGCTGAGAAGCCCGATGGCGTAGAGCAAGTAGCCGTCGTCGATCATGAGGCGAGGGTTGCGTGGACCGAGGGAGAGGGGATCCGCGGGACTGGCCAGGCCGCCTTCCAGGATGAATGCCGGCCGCTCACTGTGCACCAGGGCACCGCCGGTGCCGACCATCATGGCGATGTGGCTCAGATCCTTGCCGCGCTGCACGCTGACCGGTCCGTTTGCGGTGTGCACGGTTTCGATGGTGCCCGCGTGTCGCTTGATCGCAATTCGAACCGTTGCCCGGGCAAGGGCTCTGTCGACCGCCCGCTCCTGGGGTGACGCCGGCAGTCGCTCGACATCGTCGGCGAATACCGCCACGAGTTCCTCCACCTGCGATGCCCCGAGGCCGCTGTCGGCTGCCAAAACATCAAGCCCTGCTTCTTCGACCACTGCAAGCACATTGTGGCGCATGCCCAGATCACCTTCCACGGTTCGCTTGACGTAGGGTTCCGGCAAGCCCCTGGTGACAACGCCGCTTTCACTCGGCTCTCCTGTCGCAATGGAGTGAACGTCGGTGGTGGCTCCGCCAACGTCCACCAGGAGCAGCGGACCGACGCCTTCCACACCATCACAGCCCTCGGCAAGCAGTCGTGCTCCCTCCATCACCGCGGCGGGTGTCGGCATCAGTACCTCATCGAACAGTTCGGCCGCGCGGTCGATGCCTTTGCCGTGAACGATGCGATCGATGAAGACCTTTCGAATCGCTGCCCGCGCGGGCTCGATGTTGAGCGCTGCGAACTCGGGCATGACGTTCTCGGTCACCAGTGCAGTCTTTCCCCCTGCGGCGAGCCGATCCTGGATGTCGTCGGCTGCCGCGCGGTTTCCGGCGACGATGATCGGACATTCGATGGATGTCTCGGCCAACGTCAGCGCATTTTGCCGGATCACATGGGCGTTGCCGCCGTCGGTGCCGCCGGCAAGCAGCACGATGTCGGGTGCCAGCGCCTCCATTGCTGCCGCGTCATCGCGGGTCAGGCGTTGTGCGAACGTGCCCACGAGCCGTGCTCCCGCACCGAGGGCTGCCTGACGCGCGGCCTCCGCGGTAAGCTCGCGTACCAATCCGATGGTGACCATGCGCAATCCACCTGCTGCGCTGCTGCAGGCGAGCCGGTACTCGAACTCGGGAAGCGTTCCCAGGTGTCGCTCCAGATCGGCCAGCGCCGCCTGCATCCCGATGGTGATATCCGTGCTCACCGTGGAGGGTCCCTGTCCCGAGGCGAGGACACGCGGCGGGTCCAGGGAGACTGCCCGTAGCTTTGTGTAAGTGCTGCCGAAGTCGATGAGCAGGGCCGTCAATCCTCCGCCCTCCGTTTGCCTTGCTGTCTCGCCTCGAAGTCCCTGGCGAGGCTCGCAATCACTTCCTCGCCACGGGTTCCCGGCGGAAAGGCGCGGTCGAAGCCCATGTCCACGAAGCGTCTCTCCACTTCCGGCCAGGGTTGCTTACCGACCACCAGATTTCCACCCGCATAGAGCAGGATATCGTCGAGTCCGGCTTCCACACAGAGATCCCGAAAGCCGCGGCAATCGAGCTCTCCTTGACCGTAGAGCGAAGAGACCATGATCCCGTCGGCCGCCGTTTCGATGGCGGCTTTGACGAACTCGTCGGCCGGCGTCAGGGCGCCGAGGGTCACCACCTTGTAGCCCGCCTGCTCGAGGGCCATGCTGAGGATGCGGTTTCCGACGATGTGGGTGTCCGCTCCGATGACGCCGGTCACGAGGGTCTTGCGGTCCATGTTGCCTGTCGTCGACATTCAAGCCTCCTCGCTGCCGTGGGGCAAGCAACGCAGCGTGGCTTTCCCGTACCGCTCCAGCGCCGCCTGGTCGAGCCGTGGCCAGTAATCCGGGTCCAGGACGACGGCGCCGGACTCCACGGGCATGGGATTTTCCACGATCGGGTGCTCGGTTTTAAGAAAGCCGTTCATCTCACCCGCGTTGTGGATCAGCTCTCCTGCCATACGGGCCTCCATCCAACAGCCGATGTCGCACGCGACGCCATTGCCGAGCACCGGGATCATGCCGAGCTCGCGGATCCGATCCAGCGCACGGGCGAGCTTCTCGCAGCCGCCGGCCTTCATGAGCTTGAACTTGATGTAAGCTGCCGCATCGAGCTTGGCAGCGCGCTCGACGTCGTCCAGGGTGTAGATGGATTCGTCGAGCATCATCGGCACCGTGCTGACCTTTGCCACCGTCGCGGCTGCTTCCCAGTCGCCTGCCCGGCAGGTCTGCTCGAGCAGCTCGATGCCCTGCGGATCCAAGGCGCCGGCAAATCGGCAGGCATCCACCGTCGAGTAACCTTGATTGGCGTCGATGCGAATCTGCCCACGCCCGGCGAGGAGCTTCTGGATGAGTTCCACCCGGGCGAGATCCGTGTCCGCGTGGAAACCCACTTTGACCTTGAAGGTGTTGTAGCCCTGTTCCACGCGGATTCGGATCTCGTCCGCGAGCTCACCGTCGGTCTCACCGTGCAGCAATGCAAGTAACCGCACTTCGGTACGCTGCTCGCTCCGCAACCAGGAGTTAGCTTCCAGCATCTCGACAGCGGTGGTGATCGCGGTGCTGGTGAATGCTGCCTGTGCATCGTGCTCGCCCGCGCGTCGCTTGATGTCTCCGGTCGATTTTCCCGCCATGTCCCGGCACAGCCGACAGGCGAGGTCCCAACTCTGGTTCGTGCTCTCCTGGGTGTATCCCGTGAGCAGCGTGGCCTCTCCGTATCCGACGCGGCCATCCCCATCATGCACTTCCACCAGGATGGTGTCGAAAGCGCGCAGCTCCACTAAGGACAACTTGTAAGGCACCGTCAGGGGGACCCTCAGTCGATGAAGAACAATTTCGCTAATCGTTGTCATGGACGGCGCTGACGATATCAAGGAGCGTCGATGGTATCGATTAAGGATCGCCGCTGCTCGAGACGAAGCGGGTGGTTGTCGGGTGTCGGGCGCAGAGTAACGTTCAACGGTGACGCGCTCACCCGCCACTGACCTTTCAACACGTTCGCCGGTTCGCTGCCGGCAAAGCTCAGGTACCCGTACTTGCTGTAATGGGGAAGCTTTCTGGCGAGTCCCGCGAATGCCTCGGGATTCTCGCAGCCAATCCATGCCAGCGCAGCACTCTCGCCGCGGTCGCGCCGCGCTACGAGCACCACGCACTCCTCATCGCGGTCACGCAGCTCACCGTGAATGCGTACTCCTTGCGGTTCGAAGCTTACATCCTCGGCCAGGAATTCGTGCGCCAAGGCTGCACGATGGCGGTTCTCCCAGCCGAGAATCCACACGGGCCGATCGGCCGGTAATGGCTCCGCATTCGTGTCGGTAATGACCCTGCCGGCGCCGAAGCGCGAGACGAGACCGCGGTAAGCCTCGCGCAGCGTATCCGGTGCAGCCGCCGGTAACACAAAAAGCGCTTGGTCCGAACCGAAGAGCTCGCCGAGAGCCGGCGGGATCTCGGCCGTGTCGAGCCGGCGGAACAAATCAAATTCCGGATCCACGGCGAACCGTATTGGCCGCGTAGGGAATGTGAGATTAACCTCCAGATTCTTTTCGCTCATTAAAAGCTCGTGGCGAAGCCCGTCGTCGCGTCCCTCGAGCTGCACCGCCACCGGCACCTGCAATCGATAGGCAGGATCATCCTGGCTCTGTTCGAGCCGGGCGGTCAGCTGGTAGCCGCCAGCCGTCTCCCGGACGTGAACATCGCGCACATGCAGCGTCGGTGCGCCCACGCGACTCACCCACTGGTCGAAATCCTGCTGCAGTTCCAGTCCGCTCTCGGCCTCGAAAGCCGCTTGCAGATCAGAATAGCCGGCAACGCGAAACCGCTGCTCGGTATAGAACCGCCGCAATCCATCGATAAACACACGCTCGCCCAGCCGCCGCCTCAGCATGTGAAAGAACATGAGCGCCTTGTTGTAGCCGACCGCCTCGGACGCCTCGCCGTGCTTGGCACGGAACTCTCCGAGGGCGAAGTCCTGCTCCTGCCCCACGTAGTTGCGGTACTTCTGCAGCGCGGAGCGTCGGTACTCGACACCTTGTCCGCGTTCCTCCCGGATCAGGTAATCCGCCAGATACGCCGTGAGTCCCTCGCTCCAGTTGCCGCTGGCATAGTCGACGTAGACGCCGTTGCCCCACCAGTTGTGCAGGATCTCGTGGGGATAGGACGTATGGATAATGAACGGAAGACGAATAACCCTCGAGCCCAGGAGGGTAAACGATGGAAAGCCGTAACCGGTCTCCCGGAAATTCTCTACCAACGCGAACTTGGCGTAAGGGTATGGCCCGATGAGTCGGGTGTAGAGATCCACGTAGCGCGCCGTGGCTTCCAGGTAACGATGGGCGAGCGCGCGCTCAGGGCGCAGGAGAAAGGCGTAGGCACCGGCATGCCGCGTGTCCCGTTGATAGACGTGGAAGCGGTTCGCGACCAGCATGATATCGTCCTGGGGTTGGTCTTCGACCCAGCGGTCCACGGATCGTGCGCTACGGCTCTCGCCCACGCTACGCTTTCCCTGACTGACCGCCGTCCACCCGGTGGGAAGATCGACTTCCAGGGAGAAGCTGACCAGGCCGTTGTCTATGCGTGGAAACCAATGGCTCGCACCGGACAGGTACACACCTTCAGGACCGATATGGCCGGCCGTGAAAAGATCCTCCACCGGTGCGGATCGTTCGGTATCAGCAGGACGTTGCGCCAGGCGGCCCTGGTACCGTAATGTCAATCCAGGCGCGCCTTTCGGTAAGATTACCGTGTAGCGGATAAACGTTGCAGGTTCTTGCAGGTATCTGTCGCTGGCCACGAGACGGGCAGGTGGATCGACGACGGGCACCATGCCGGCATTGAGGGTGAAGGTCAGCTCGCTCTCGTGTGCGGCGACTGGTTGAGGAAACCGTATGCGATCCTGGGCCGCGAGATACCCGTCCTGCGGCTCGAGCTTCACCACCAGATCGTGCTGGATTGTGGTTTCTGCCATGACCGAAGCGCAAAGCATCCACGCCAAAATCGACGACAGGACATATGGAAAAAATCGGTTCAACTGGAATCTCCGTGCACTTACCGACGCTAACTTGTAAGAAAACCCAATCCGGAGTCAATTCTCTTCGGAAAACGCCCGGGCGGCACTCCATAATCCTTCTCCACGCGGTCTTTGTCTGCATGCTGGTGTTGTCGCTGCTTGGGGCGGTTGCCGAAGCTTCTTCCGAGAAAGCCTGCAGCGAAGCCGCTGCCGGCAGCGGTTGGCAAGCGCCCGAGGTGATCGCCGGCGATGCCGAGTTCGATTTCGAGACCTTGATCGGCGTCCTCGCGCAGAGCCGCGTGGTATTCGTGGGCGAGAGCCACGACCGCTACGATCACCACCTCAACCAGCTCGAGATCATCTGCCGGCTGCACCGCCGGAACCTCCGTATGGTCATCGCCATGGAGTTCTTCCAGCAACCGTTTCAGGCCCACCTGGATGATTTCGTCGCCGGCCGTATCGACGCCGAAGACATGCTCAGGCTCACCGAGTACTACAATCGATGGCGTTTCGACTACCGGCTCTACGAGCCCATCTTGAGCTTTGCGCGCACCCAGGGGATCGCCATCGTCGCCCTCAACGTTGCGGCGGAGATCACCGCCAAGGTCGGCCTCGGCGACATGGACAATCTGAGTGACGAGGAACGCGCCAGCCTCCCCGGCACCGTGGAACGCTCCGGGCAACGATACCGTGAGCGCATAAAGACTGCGTTCGAGCAGCATCCGGAAGAGACCCGCGGCGATTTCGAGCAGTTCTTCGAGGTTCAACTGCTGTGGGACGAAGGAATGGCGGAACGTACGGCGCGCTTTATGGTCGAGCATCCCGAAAGTCGGCTGGTGGTGTTGGCGGGCACCGGTCATGTCATTCGCTCCGGGATCCCCGCGCGCGTCACACGACGCGAGCCTGCGGACGCGGTCAGTGTGGTGCTCCAGGGCGGCACCCACGACTCGCCGTCGTTTCACCAGGAAGATGGCGACTTCATGCTCGTCTCGGAGATGCTCGAGCTACCGCCCGCAGGCATGCTCGGCGTGATGCTGGGCACCGAGCCCGGCCGAGTCAGCGTTTTGTCGTTCGCCGACGGCAGCGGCGCCGAAGAAGCCGGACTCGAGGCAGGGGACCGCATCGTAGGGCTCCAGGGTCGGCCGGTGAGTGATCTCGCCGGCATCAAGATGGGATTGCTCGACAAACACCCGGGCGATACGGTTTCCGTCAAAATCGAGCGGAAAATCGGTGACAACTCGGCCGAAACACGCGTCTTCAACGTCACGCTGCGCTGAGCGACATTCGCTGCATCAGACTTCATCCAGATCGCGCTGGAACGCCGACCAATCGACGGGAAGCAGGGCGCTGACCGATGTGCTCATTCTCACGGTGACGCGATCGCCATAGCGGCTGAGCCGGCGCAACGACCGCATGACGTGCCGGCGCTCGCCGGCGGCCAGTGATTCGATGCGCAGGCTGAGTGTCGTCGCCGAGCACTCGAGCAGTTTCTCGATACGCCGTGTGGCGCGGATGAAAAAGCTTTTATCCACCGCGCCGCGTATCGTGATGATGAGCTGCGTGCCCTGTTTGCCCAGATGCAGTGATGCTTCCAAGGTACGTTGGCGCAGGCCGGTGTCGCACTGTTGCCGGATAAAGTCGAGAGTCGCCTGTGCCATGCTGCGCTCGTTGGCCGCGGACGCGCACAGGTGGCGCATCGCGAAGTGTTGCATCGAGAGAGCGCATACCCAGTCGTTGACGACCAGGGCCCAGGTAGTCGGCGGGCTCCCCAGAAAGCTCCTGGAGAAATAAAACCAGCGCCTCGGGCCGCCCGCGAGAAGGCCGTGCAGTACGAATCTCGCCAGCAACGCAAGGCGCTCCGAGAGCGATTCCCCACTGACGTAGATCGGTCGGCGCAGGTAGCGGGTCTTGGCCAGTATCCGTTCGGAAATACTCGCATCGCAGGTTAGCCGTCGCCAGAGCTCCGTGTAGCCCGTCACCATGGCGTCGTAAGACATCTGGCGCGGAATGAAGTTTGTGCCGACGCGCGTATTGTCGCCTTCTCGAGTTTCGGGCAGCAGACGCCCCTCGCGTTGCAACCGCTCGTAGAGTGGCGTGCGCGGCAGCGCGCTCAGCAATCCGACCATCGCGACCTGGATGCCCGAGGCCGTGATGAAGCGGTACTGATGCTCGAAGCTGTCGCGCGTGTCGTTGTCGAAGCCGACGATGAACCCGGCCAGCAGATCGATGCCATGGCTGTAAATCGTCCGCACCGCGGTCAACATATCGGCGCGAAGATTTTGTGCCTTGCCCGCCTCCTCGAGGCTCGCCGCGTCGGGGGATTCGATACCGATGAACAGCCAGGTGAAGCTGGCGTCACGCAGTAGCGCCAGCAATTCCCGATCCTCGGCAACGTTTATCGACGCTTCGGTACCGAACTGGAATGCGTAGCCGTGCCGGCGCTGATAGTTGATGAGGAAAGCAAGCAGCACTTTGGCCCTGGGCTTGTGACCGATGAGGTTGTCATCGACGAAGAACACGCGGCGAATGCCTAGCGCGCGCAGTCCATCGAGCTCCACGCCGATCTGCTCCGGGGTCTTGGTGCGTGGCCGGCGGCCGAACATCACGATGATGTCGCAAAACTCGCAACGGTAGGGACAACCCCGGGAGAATTGCAGGCTCGCGCTCACGTAGCGTTCGAGCTTCAGCAACTCGAAGCGTGGCGTGGGCGAGTCGGCGAGATCCACCACACCCACTTCCCGGTAGGAACTCTGCGTCGCACCACGCATGTAGTCACGGCAAAAGGCGGGCCAGATGTACTCGGCCTCACCCGCGATCACCGTGTCTGCCAGACCCTCATAGCGCTCCGGGCAGAGCGAGGCGAAGCTGCCTCCGGCGACGACGAATGCCCCCTGTCTGCGGTAGAAGCTCAGAAGCTCGACCTGGCGGGCGTGCTGCACGCCCATGCCGCATACCCCGACGATGTCGGCGTGCCCCCCGACGGGCAGCGCTTCGACATTCTCATCGACGATGCTGACCTCCCAATCCGGGGGGCACAAGGCAGCCAGGGTGGCAAGGCCCAGCGGCGGATTTACGGCGCGTCTGTCGGTCAGTACCTTGTCGATCCCCCAGCGAAAGCTCCAGAAACTTTCCGGAAAGCGGGGATTGATGAGCAGCAGCCGTACTGGCCCCGGCCTTTCGTGCCGGCGCGCGCTCTTCATTGGTTTGCTGTCGTCGGTAGCCATGGCGCTGCCGGTACCATTACCCCTTTTTGCGCCCCCAAAAGTTGGTCTGGGTGAACATTCGGGTCATCTGAGCGTATGGTGCCGGAGTTGACCAAATTGACCGACCATATGGTCGGCTTCTTGCAGTAATCTTGTGCTGGTTTGGCCGTTAGGTACGGGCAACTTGCTGCGGCGAACGGAGATCACGATGGCGACACAGGCAGAAAAGGCGAAGAAATTCTGGGCGCTGCACGAGCGCAGCGGTGCTTTCATAATTCCAAACCCGTGGGATCCCGGCTCGGCGCGTTTGCTCGCCGCCCAGGGTTTCGAGGCGTTGGCAACCACCAGCTCGGGGTACGCAAACTCCATTGGGCGCGCGGACGGGGCGGTGTCACTGGAGGAGAAGCTTGCGCACTGCTGTGCGCTTTGTGCCGCCACCGATCTGCCGGTGAGCGCCGACTTGGAGAAATGTTTTTCCGACAGTCCCGAAGGGGCTGCCGATACCATCCGGCTGGCAGCCGAAGCGGGCGTTGTCGGCGGGTCCATCGAGGACTTCAGCGGGGATTCCGACAAGCCGATTTATGACTTCGACCTGGCAGTGGAAAGGGTGCAGGCGGCCGTGGAGGCGGCCAGGTCGCTGGATTTTCACTTCACCTTGACGGCGCGCGCCGAGAATCTGTTGCGGGGTCGGCAGGATCTCGACGATACGATCCGCCGATTGCAGGCATTCGAAGCTGCCGGCGCGGACGTTCTATACGCCCCGGCCCTGACGACGCTGGAAGAAGTGCGCACGGTGGTCGATGCGGTCAACAAACCGGTGAACGTTCTGGCACCTCCGCTGAAGAATGTGACGGTAGCGCAATTAGGCGAGGCCGGAGCCAAGCGCATCAGTATCGGCGGCGCGCTGGCGCGCGCGGTAATAGCGACTTTGTTGCGGGCGGGTACCGAGATGCGGAATCAGGGAAGCTTCGGCTGGACGGCGGATGCGACTCCCGGAAACGAAATCAACAAGCTGCTGAGCGCATGAACTACTCACTCAGCACATCGCACCTGGTCAGCGTCAAGGGAGGTGCCTGTGCGCCAAATCGAGTTGGCGACGTTCTAACTCCCGGCCGCGTGTCCGCCAGCGTCGCCGACAAGTGAGAACGGTGCCCAAAAAATCGGATGGGCGTAGGAGAAAACGGTGCGGCCTTGAGCATCCACGAAGCCCGGCCCGTCGATCAGGGCGTTCATCGTTCGGCGGAGGGACTCGGCCCGGGAGAGGGTGGGATCGGCGCTCTGACGCCTGAACAGATCGGTCGTCAGGGCTCGCGCGCTGGTCGTCTCGACCGGCCAGTTCGAGACCAAGAGCGCCCGCGTGCCGGCATAGAAGAACGCGCGCCCGAGCCCCGAGACGGCTTCTGCGCCGGCGCCCGCACCTGCCGCAGTGTTGCATGCCGAGAGCACCACCCAATCGGCGTCCAGCCTGAGCCCCAGAATCTCGCCCATGGTCAGCAGCCCGTCCTCACTGCCGCCCGCCACCTGCGGCGATGTCAGCGCCAGCGCGGGTTGGGTGAGTCCATCAAGGTCGCCGGGCACCAGCCCGTGGGTGGCGAACGCAAGCACCTTGTACCCCGAGAGTGTGATCGACTTAACCCGGTCTTCGGTCGCCGCCTTACCGGTGAATACGTCGCGCGAGAGATCCGCATTGAGCGCGAGCGCGATGCTCTTCACCTCATCACCCGTATCCGGAAGACGCGGCAGCATTGCCAGGTTCGCGCTCGATACGCCTTCGAGCGCTGGCGTGGTGCGCAATGACACCGGCAAGCCGCGCACCTCGAGCGCGCCGCGCGAGGCCAACGCCGCAGGCTGCGTTGGCTTCTCTGCTTCGGCTTCAGCGGCCTGTGCCTGACTGAACCACGGATCACCGAAGCCCGCAAAGGCGCGCCGCGTCGGCGCCGCGGGCGGCAGCTTCCGTAACGTCGCCAAGGACGATACGGACGGCAGCACCGTCACCGCATGGCTGCGCACGAGCCAGGGGATGTCGCGGTATTCGGAGAACAGTGGCTTCCTCTCCTGGGCCGGTGGCGCGGGCTTAGTCGTCAGCACCGACAACGGCAGCTGCCCGAGTGAGCCATCCGCGACCACCAGCAGGCTCTGCGCTTGCTGCCATCCCGGCGTCACCGGCGCCAGCAGCTCTCGATAAAGACGATGCGACAAACCGACGTCGAATGACGGGATGTCTCCCAGCGAGGCCGCCTGCGGATCAAGCGATCGGCGCAGACTACCAATGACCGCGGCCACTCTCTCACGCCCGAGCGGGGCCGCGGCGAATGCGACCTGTCCGGCCTTGGGCACCGCCCAAACGTAGGTCTCGTCATTCCCAACATAGGTCACCACCAGCGCCTCGCCGGGCCGCAGGCTGGCACGCGCCGCGGCGATGGCTGCCGGCTTCGGGTTCATGAGTGCGACATATTCGGGGAAACGTGCTTCAATCGCTTCGGCAAATGCGGCCCGAGCGTCACGCAGTGTGTCGATTCGCACCCTGAGTTCCTCGAGCGCGGCCTCGCTGGGCCTGTACGTCGTTTCCGATACCGCACGCGCCAGCAACCCGTATAACGCGCCGATCTGCTTGACGGCGTCCTGCTCGAGTCGCACGAGCCTCGCAAGCTCTACGTCGCCGGCAGCAGCGCGGGCCGCGTTCGCCGACAAGGCCCGCTGCACCGATTGTCCGCGGGCAAACTGGGCCAGCCGGAAGGTTTCGTCCATCGCATCGAATTCACGGGCGACGCTGGCGTGTTCGAATCTTGCCAGGAGGTCCATGTAGGCCTCGAGTATGAGGCGGAGGCGCTTCTCCTTGGCGGATTGATTGTCCCCTTCCGCGTCGCTTCGACGAGAGTGCGTCAACAATATCGGCACCGATGCTTCAAACGCGTCCCTTGCCTGCTGCTGCATACCGAGCTTTGTGAGCGCAATGGCAAGCACCCCATGCGCTTCGGCCGTGAGGTAATGTTTGGGTCCCAGCGACGACTGATGATGCTGCCATGCCAGTCGGGCCACCTCTTCCGCGTCGGCGGCCCGGCCGCTGCTCACGAGTGCTACGGCCCAATTTATCTCACGAGAAAAGAACTGATCGAACGTGACGGCATCCGTAGCCAGGTCTGCTTTGATTGACTCGAATACGTCATTTGCCGCTGTCCAACGTTCCTGGTTGACCAGCGCCTCGGCAAGCTCGGCGCGGGCGAGCGCCAACTGAAACGAGTCTCTCGGTGCGCCCGTCATTCGGTAGATGTCGGTCAATGCACGCGCCAGCTGCTCGGCTTCCGCATGGCGACCTTGCGCGCCAATCACGCGGACCAGGGTCTTTAATTGCAGAGCGGTGTCCTGCGAATCGCGTCCGACCCGGGAGAGCGATTCCATTACCGCCTTTCTTGCCTCGATCTCTCCCTCGATCAATCGATCTTGACGGAGAAGGTTCTCGGCCAGCTCGGCGTGGCTCAATTCGATGTGTATCGCGCTGTATGTGGCCTCGGGGTGGGTTTCGAAATCCTTCCGGAATTTCACGATGGCGGCTCGGTAGTGTTGCTCGGCATTCGCATATTGCCCCTTCACATCGAGGAGATTGGCTTTTGCTCGCGCGATCTGAGCCGTCCAGAGGTTGTTCCATTCGTGCCACGATCGCCACGACTTCGCCTGCGCGAGCAGCGCTTCCGATCTCTTCAGTAGTTGTTCCGCAGCTAGCAGATCTCCGGCGCGACCGTAATGAACGGCCAGAACTGCCCCGCGCGCGATCTGCGAACCGCGGCGGTTTGACGGGACGAAGGCAAGCGACTGCTCGCGGTGATGGATCGCGTCAGCGAATCTACCTGACAACAGTTCGGCATTCGACAAATCCCAGAGGATGTCGAATCTGGAATCGCCGTCCATGTCTCGCGACAGACGTTCAGCCTCTCTGAGGTCTGCGAGGTACTGCCGGCTGTCGCCGATTTTCCGTGCCGCCAGGCCACGGTTCCAAAAGAACTCCGCCAAATCTATGCCACTAATGCCGGGCGCCGGTTCGGTAGTTGCCCTCGCCCGAGCGCGCTCCACCGCTTTCGGATCCACAAGTTGGTGATCGTCGAGAATTGCGGTGATATCGTCGATGGACTTGGGTGGCGGAGTGAAGGATTGCCATTCGAAGGTCGCCGTGACCTTCTTGGCCTGTTCGAGCGAAATCGCCGGCGGTCCGGACTCGACCGTTTTACAACCCGACAGCAGGACCACTGCCACCCACACGACCACCATCAAACGGAGCGCCTGTGTCCTGGAGGAATCGGACCGATGTAAGTCGTTGAGCAAGATAATAGTGTCTTGAAAATGAGTCGTTGCTGATCGTTTAGAGTGATTATTTTGCGCGGGAACGATCACTCTTATGGAAAGAGCCATCGGGTTTCGCGGAGATTAATCGCTGATTACCTCGGTCAGACTGGCTGTGAAAGGCACTTGCTAAGTATCAGAATCGGAAGCAAGTTGCACGCACTGACGCGACAATCAAGAACTTGCCGAGGCCCGAGCCCAGATTCTGCGTACGACGATACAACGGTGAGTGATCACTATCTCGAAAAGTGGTGCCGGGAGAGAGACTCGAACTCTCACATGGTTTCCCATACCAGATTTTGAGTCTGGCGCGTCTACCAGTTCCGCCACCCCGGCAGGGATTCGGTGGGCCACAGACGGCGTAGTATAAGGAACACCTGTATCCGGGGGCAAAGCGCCGTGGCCATCTGGCGGCGGCGAATAGCACCAGCGGCTGGGGTCAGTGCCGAACCGCGTAAAACGACAGCACGGAACTCCTGATATCCAGGGTTTCGAAAGCCGTGAAGCCCGCCTCCCTCATTAATTCTTCCGTGCGCGCGGGGCCCATGCAGGTGCCGAGCCCTGGTCCCCCGTTTGCCAGCGACTGGGTCATGCAATGCAAGACGCTGAAGCCATAGTACATGGTCGAAATCGCACCGCGGTTGTCCTCGAGCCTGTCGGCGGCCTTGGGTTCTATAACAAACAGAACGCCGTGGGATTCGAGAAGCGCGCGTATTTCTTCGAGCGTTCGAATCGGGTCGGCAAGATCGTGAATGCAATCGCAAACCGTGATGAAGTCGAAAGTCTCGCCGGGTTCCAGGTCACTGGTCTTCTGAGCGACGAATCGTACCCGCTCGCTCATGTCCGCCGCCGCGGCGGCGGCTTTCGCGTGCTTGATGGATTCGCGATCCGGGTCCAGTCCCACGACGGTTGCCCGGGGGAACGCTCGCGCCAGCGTCAGCACGACGCTTCCCGCACCGCAACCCACATCCAACGCCCGGCCTCCTGCTTCCAGCCGTTCCACCACGTCCGGCAGTGACTTGAGCCAACCTGTCGGCAAGAGGCGCTGCTCGTACTGCCCGCGATTGATCATGTCGAGGGCCTGGACACCGTCGGTGCCGTATTCCTCGAACGGCACGCCTCCGCCTTGCTCGAATGCGACCGCGACTCTCGGTGCGGCGCGAAGCAATACCGGCACAAAGGACAAGAGGCCTCCCATGAAGTGGTCGGTGCCCTCCGAGGCGAGCAAATATGCATGCTCATCGGGCAAACGGTATGTCTGCGGCGCGGGGTCGAATTCGAGATAACCCGCGGAGACCATGCCCTTCAACCACTCTTCCACGTAACGCGCCTGCAGGTTGCTTTCCAGCGCCACCTCCTCCGACGTCATCCAGCCCTTGCCTGCCATGCACTCAAAGAGTCCGGTCTTAACACCAATGAACCCGAGCCCGGCGGTCATCGCGCCGGCCATGTCTCTGAAGACCTCTTCGGCAAATGCCTTTGTGCGTTCTTTATCCACGCCGATTACCCTCCTGACGGTATCCCACTGCGCGCATGCATTTTATCGCGTATCGCGGGAAGTCTCTCTCCGGGTCCCACTCCACGGCCCGGCAGTGCTGCCGATGCCGGAAGGCCGATCTGCTAACATCGCGGCGCATGCGAGCCAGCGATTTTCAATTCGATTTGCCCCCGGAGCTGATCGCCCAGTACCCATCCGAGAGCCGCCGGGAGAGCCGTTTACTGGTGGTTGAGGGCGCCGGCGATGGGATTCAGGACCGCCGCTTTGCCGAGTTCGGCAACCATCTCAACGCGGGCGATTTGTTGGTGATGAACAATACCCGGGTCATCAAGGCGCGACTGGCGGCTCGCAAGCAGACCGGCGGCAAAGTGGAGTTGCTCATCGAGCGGATAATCGATGACCGCCGGGTTCTTGCGCACCTGCGTGCCAGCCGCAGTCCCGGCGTCGGAAGTCGACTGCTCATGGACGGGGGGGTGGGGATAATTGTGCGCGGGCGGCGTGACGACCTGTTCGAGCTCGAGCTCGAGGGAGGCTATTCCGTCGACGCGCTTCTAGAGAAATTCGGCAGGATCCCGTTGCCGCCTTACATTCGGCGGGATCCCGAACTTCTGGACGAAGAGCGCTATCAGACCGTTTACGCCAGAGAGGACGGCGCGGTGGCGGCGCCGACGGCGGGGCTGCATTTTGATGAAGATATGCTCGACGAGCTTCGAGCCGCGGGCATCGGAACCGGCTTTATCACCCTGCAGGTCGGGGCTGGAACTTTCCAGCCGCTTCGCAGCGACAACATCGATGAGCACATCATGCATTCGGAATTTGTCCGCGTACCGGCACAAGTCTGCGAACAGATCGCCGAGACCCGCAGCCGGGGAGGGCGCGTCATCGCCGTGGGCACGACCAGTGTCCGGGCGTTGGAGAGCGCCGCGGCCGGCGGTGAGTTGGCGCCCTTCGAGGGAGACACGCGCTTGTTCATCAAGCCGGGTTATGCCTTTCGCTGCGTGGACGCGTTGCTGACCAACTTTCACCTGCCGGAGTCGACGCTGCTGATGCTGGTTTGCGCCTTCGCGGGCTTCGAGACGGTCATGGGCGCCTACCGCCACGCGGTGGCCGAGGGCTATCGCTTCTTCAGCTATGGTGACGCCATGTTCCTGACGGCCAGAGCCCCGGAGTCCAGGGATGGACGAGTTAGGGCGAAGCAGGGGGCCCGAGCCGAATGACCGACATGGCCTTCCAGCTCATTGCCAGTGACGGCCCCGCACGCCGAGGCCGTTTACAGTTTTCCCGTGGCAGCGTCGAGACGCCGTTGTTCATGCCGGTGGGCACCTACGGGACGGTCAAAGCCATGACACCGGAGGAGCTCGAAGCGTGTGGCACCGAGCTCATCGTCGCCAATACTTTTCACTTGATGCTGCGCCCGGGCACCGAGCGCATCCAGGCCCACGGCGATCTGCACGACTTCATGCACTGGCAGAAACCCATTCTCACCGACTCCGGAGGTTTCCAGGTCTACAGTCTCGGCGATATGCGCCACATCAGCGAAGAGGGCGTGTCCTTCCGTTCGCCGGTGAATGGCGATCCGGTATTCCTGGATGCCGAGACCTCCATGGCCGTGCAAGCGTGCCTTGGCTCCGACATCGTCATGGCCTTCGATGACTGCACGCCGCTGCCGGCGACGGAGTCCGAGACCCGTGAGTCCATGCAACGCACCCTGCGTTGGGCGGCGCGCTCCAGGGAGGCCCATGGCGACAGCGCAGCGGCGCTCTTTGGCATCGTTCAAGGCGGTCTGCACGTGGATTTGCGGCGCCGCAGCCTCGCAGGGCTGATGGAAATCGGCTTCGACGGATACGCCCTCGGCGGATTGTCCGTGGGCGAGACCCGCGCCGAGCGCGAATACGTGCTCGATCACATCACCGACCAGATGCCCGCCGAGCAGCCTCGCTACTTGATGGGCGTGGGCACTCCGGCGGACATCGTCGAGGCGGTGGTGCGCGGAATCGACATGTTCGATTGCGTCCTGCCCACCCGCAACGCCCGTAATGGCCACCTGTTCGTGCCCGAGGGCGTGGTGCGCATTCGAAATGCACGAAATCGGGACGATACCGGTCCTCTGGATACGCAATGCACCTGCTATACCTGCCGCCACTACAGCCGGGCCTACCTGCACCACCTGGACCGTTGTGGCGAGATCCTCGGCGCGCGTCTCGGCACCATCCACAACCTGCATTATTACCAGTCGTTGATGCGGGGCCTCAGGGATGCCATCGAAAGCGGGGCAATCTCGGACTACGTGGGCGCATTTTACGCTCGCCAGGCCCCTCGCAAGGCTTCCGGCGAGGTGTCATAATCGCGCGCTAGTTGAACTCACCACGACGACTCGGGGTTTTAAGTATGGGATTCTTTATATCCGACGCATACGCGCAGACGGGCGGAGCCGGCGGGGGGGCCCCCTACGGCGACATCATGTTCCTGGTTCTGCTGTTCGCGGTCTTCTACTTTCTGCTCATTCGCCCGCAGCAGAAGCGTGCCAAGGAGCACAAGAAGATGGTCGAAGCCGTTGCCAAAGGCGACGAAGTGGTAACCAACGGTGGCGTTCTGGGCAAAATAGTCGAAGTCGGCGACACCTTTTTGACCCTGAACATAGCCGAAGGCGTGGACGTGAAGCTCCAGCGAAGCTCGGTGGCGGCCACCCTGCCCAAGGGAACCATTAAATCCACCTGAAGTCGGAATCCTCCGAACCTCATTCGGCACCGTAAGGCGGTGCCGATTCTCCGGCGGCCATAGATGAACCAATATCCTGTTTGGAAATACCTGCTTATCGTGGCGGTGCTGGTCATCGGCATTTTTTTCGCGCTGCCCAATCTCTACGGCAATAACCCCGCGGTGCAGGTTAAGGCCGACCGGGATGCTCCCATCGATGAGATCCTCGAAGGGCGCATAGTCGGCGGGCTACAGAGTCTCGGAGTGGAGGCGTTGCGGGTCGAGCGCAACGATCGCAATCTGCTGCTGCGCTTTGCCGACGAAAACACCCAGCTCAAAGCCCAGGACTACATTGCCGGGGAGCTGGGGCGCCAATATGTCGTGGCGCTCAATCTGGCGCCGGCAACCCCCCCGTGGCTGGAGGGTCTCGGCGCCCTGCCCATGTACCTGGGTCTGGACTTACGCGGCGGCGTGCACTTCCTCATGGAAGTCGACATGGACGGGGCTATTCGCCTGGCGGAGCAGCGTTACGCTGCCGACCTGCGCCAGATGCTTCGCGAGGAGAAGATTCGCTACGCCGGCATTGCACGCCGGGATAACGGTGGTGTGCTCCTCGGTTTCCGGGACGAAGACACGCGCCAGCGCGCCTACGATCTTATTCGGCGCGAGCTGTCGGAGCTCGACGTCAGCGAGCGTGATGACGGCCGCCAGCCAGAGATTCTGGTAAAGCTGAACGAGCGGGCCGTGGCCGACGTGAAGCGCTTCGCACTGCAACAGAACATCACGACCCTGCGCAACCGGGTCAACGAGCTTGGAGTTGCGGAGCCGGTGATTCAGCAGCAGGGCAGCGATCGCATCGTCGTGCAGCTGCCCGGCGTGCAGGATACGGCGAAAGCCAAAGAGATCCTGGGTGCAACGGCGACTCTGGAATTTCGCATGGCGGATACCGAGCACTCTGTACAGGAAGCACTCGCAGGGCGTGTCCCTGCCACGGCGAGACTGTACCGGGAAAGTGACGGCTCGCCGATTCTGCTCAAACGCAGTGTCATGCTGTCCGGTGAATACATCACGGACGCGTCATCGGGTCTTGATCAGCAAAGCGGAACGCCGGCGGTGTTCATTACATTGGACGGCAAGGGTGCGAGCCTGTTCTCGAAGCGCACGCGGGACAAGATCGGTCGTCCGATGGCAACGGTTTTCATCGAAAACAAGTCGGAAACACGGCTCGTGGATGGTCTGGAAGTGAAAAAGACCATCACCGAGGAAACGGTCATCAACGTCGCGACCATCCGCGATCAGCTGGGTAAGCGATTCCAGATCACCGGTTTGGACAGTACCGAGGAAGCACGCGACCTGGCGCTGCTGCTGCGCGCCGGTGCGCTGGCCGCTCCCGTGGAGATCATCGAGGAGCGAACGGTGGGACCGAGCCTTGGCGCGGAGAACATCGAACAGGGATTTCGGTCCGTCATCATCGGCTTCATTCTGGTGCTCGTCTTCATGGCGGTTTATTACAGGGTGTTCGGCCTGGTGGCGAATCTCGCGCTGACCTTCAATCTGGTCATGATCGTTGCCGTGCTGTCGATGTTGCAGGCGACTCTGACCTTACCCGGCATCGCCGGAATAGTTCTCACCACCGGTATGGCGGTAGACGCCAACGTGCTGATATTCGAGCGGATCCGCGAGGAGATCCGTAACGGCAACACGCCTCAGGCGAGTATCGAGGCCGGCTATAAGAAGGCATTCTCGACGATTGCCGATGCCAATATTACGACGCTGATCGCGGCTGTCGTGCTGTTCGGGTTCGGTACGGGACCGATCAAGGGCTTCGCCATCACGCTTTCCATCGGTATCGCCACGTCCATGTTCACCGCCATCATGGGAACGCGCGCCGTAATCAATCTTTTTTACGGAGGCAGGCGCGTTCCCAAGCTGCAAATCTAGACCATGGAATTACTGAAAAAGCAGACGAACATCGACTTCATGAGGCAGCGCAAGCTGGCCTTGATTTTCTCCGGCGTACTACTGCTCGTGTCGCTGGTCTCTGTCGGTGTGCGCGGCCTCAACTACGGTATCGATTTTACCGGCGGCACGCTCATCGAGGTGGGTTATCCGCAAAGCGCGGACCTGGGTCAGGTGCGAATCGATCTTGCAGCGGCGGGCTTTCCGGAGGCGACCGTTCAATATTTCGGGACGACCCGCGATGTGCTCGTGCGCCTCGCGCCCCGCGACGACCTCAGCAAGGCTGAACTCAGCAGCAACGTGCTGCGTCTTCTCAGGAAAAACGGCGGCGACGACATGCAGTTGCGGCGCGTGGAGTTCGTTGGTCCACAAGTTGGTGAGGAATTGACCGAGCAGGGCGGACTCGCCATGCTGATCGCTCTAGGCGCCATTCTCATCTACGTCTCGTTGCGATTTCAGTGGAAGTTTTCCCTGGGCGCTGTTGCGGCGTTGTTTCACGATGTCATTGTGACTATTGGATTCTTCTCGGTTTTGGGACTCGAGTTCGATCTCACTGTTCTCGCTGCCGTGCTTGCGGTCATCGGTTATTCCCTCAACGATACCATCGTGGTATTCGACCGCGTGCGCGAAAATTTCCGCACCATGCGCAAGGGAACGGCCGTCCAGATTTTCAACGCATCCCTCAATCAAACCTTGTCACGCACCATAATCACATCCTTGACGACATTGCTGGTGCTTGTAGCGTTGTTTTTCCTGGGTGGAGAGCTGATTCATGAATTTGCTACGGCACTCATCGTAGGTGTCGTCATCGGTACGTACTCGTCCATCTACGTTGCCAGCACGTCGGCGCTCGCGCTGGGCGTGATAAAGGCAGACTTCATGCCCGTGCAAAAGGAAGGGTCGGAGGCCGACGCCAGGCCGTGACTGGGCCGTGGCGAATGGTGACCGTTTGAATCAAGTTGAGGGTCAGCCATCCTCGGGCGTTACGCGCCCCAAGCCGGTTGTAGGCGTCAAGGACCTGCACTTCACTCGTGGCGGCCGGCTGATATTCGATGGCGTCGATATCAATATCGAGCGCGGAAAAATCACCGCAATCATGGGCCCCAGCGGCACCGGTAAGACCACGCTGTTAAAGCTCATCGCCGGGCAATTGAAGCCGGATTCCGGCTCTGTGGTGGTGGACGGTCTGGACGTCCACGGCCTGTCCCGCGAGCGCCTGTTCAGCCTGCGCCGGCGTATGGGCATGCTGTTCCAGAGCGGGGCGCTACTGACGGATTTGGACGTGTTCGAAAACGTCGCCTTTCCGGTGCGTGAGCACACGGACCTCAGCGACGCGATGATACGCAACCTGGTCTTCATGAAACTCGAAGCAGTGGGGCTGCGGGGTGCGCGTGATCTTTTCCCCCGTGAGCTTTCCGGCGGAATGGCGAGGCGCGTGGCTCTGGCGCGCGCTATCGTGCTCGATCCGATGATGGTCATGTATGACGAGCCCTTCTCAGGCCAGGATCCGATCTCCATGGGCGTGCTGGTGCAACTCATTCGCCGTCTCAACGAAGCACTGCAATTGACCAGTATTATTGTCTCCCACGACGTCCCCGAGACCGCGTCGATTGCCGACTACATCTATGTGTTGTCCGGCGGTAAGGTCGTCGGCGAGGGTACGCCCGAGGATCTAGGCAGGTCGAAATCAGAATGGGTCACGCAGTTCTTGCAGGGCCTGGCCGACGGACCGGTACCCTTTCATTATCCTGCTCGGGACTATTTCGATGATTTGATTTCGGGTCCGCTTCCATGATCGCTTTGCTGCGCCGATTCGGACGCACGGGTCTGACATTTTTCGAACGGCTCGGACGGGGCACGATCTTTTTTCTCTACGTGCTGGCGGGGATCCCGGCGCTGCTGATGCGCCCGAAGCTGGTCATCGCCCAGATGTGGTCCGTGGGTGTGCGCTCACTGGTCATCACGGTCGTGTCAGGCGTCTTCGTCGGCATGGTGTTGGGCTTGCAGGGCTATAATACGCTGGTCGATTTCGGCGCCGAGGAGGCCCTCGGCACCGTCGTGGCCTTGTCACTGGTGCGCGAGCTCGGGCCCGTAGTAGCGGCGCTGTTGTTTGCCGGACGAGCAGGCTCTGCCCTGACAGCGGAAATAGGCCTCATGAAGGCCACCGAGCAGCTCGACGGTATGGAGATGATGGCGGTGGATCCCCTGCGCAGGGTGGTAGCGCCGCGATTCGTGGCAGGTGTTTTTTCCATGCCTTTGCTGGCAGCCATGTTCAGCGCGGTGGGCGTAATGGGCGGCTATTTCGTCGGCGTGGGTTTGCTTGGCGTCGATGAAGGTGCGTTCTGGTCGCAGATGCAATCGGCGGTGGATTTGTACGATGATGTATTGAATGGTGTTGTTAAAAGTGTGGTGTTCGGCGTGGTCGTCACCTGGATTGCGGTATTCGAGGGTTACGATGCGATGCCCACCTCCGAGGGTGTAAGTGCGGCGACTACGCGCACAGTCGTGCACTCGTCGCTGGCGATACTCGGGCTGGATTTCGTGTTGACGGCATTAATGTTCAACTAAACAGCGTGTTTGGACGGAAACCATGTACAGTAAAACGGTAGAGGTGGGTGTCGGATTATTTGTCGCGCTGGGATTGGCGGCGTTGCTGATGCTTGCCATGAAAGTCAGTAATCTCGCCGAGCTCACCGCGCCGGACGGGTATCAGGTGACGGCCCGATTCGACAACATCGGCGGCCTCAAGGTTCGCGCTCCCGTGACCATGGCCGGCGTGCGCATTGGCCGGGTTACGGAAATCGGATTCGACGATAACACCTACGAGGCCGTTGTCCGCTTTTCCGTGAATCCCCGCTACGAACGAATCCCCATGGATACGTCGGCGAGCATTTTCACAGCGGGTCTTCTTGGAGAGCAATACATCGGCCTGGAGGCGGGCGGAGACGAAGAATTTCTGACCGGCGGTGGTGAGATTACGTTGACCCAGTCAGCCATCGTGCTCGAGCAGGTGATCGGGCAGTTCCTGTACAACAAGGCGGCGGAAGGCGGCAGCTAGGGGACTATTGTGGCTGCTGATGATCAACGACAACCAGGCGCGACCATCCAGCGTCGAGATACCCGGAGCTTCGGGGTGCACGGAGCGATGACCTTCCACTCCGTGAGCGATCTGTGGCGGCAGAGTGTGGAAATGTTTCCCGATGAGGCGGTTTTTCAGATCGATCTCGACCAGGTGACGCATACGGACAGTGCCGGGCTCGCTCTGCTGGTCGAGTGGTTGCGTGAGGCGGCTCGCAGGGATGGCCGCATTGAATTTTTGAATCTTCCGGCGCAAATGCTCGCGCTGGCCGGTGCAGCTAATCTCGAGCGGGTACTGGCCGGAGAGCGGAGTCCCGCGAAATCGTGAACCCGGAAGAACTGAAAATGCTCATCGAAGCGGCCTTTGCCGACAGCCATGTGGAAGTAACAGGCGATGGCCGGCATTTTTCTGCCGTGGTCGTGTCCGAAGTGTTCGACGGCAAGAACATGATTGCTCAGCATCGCCTGGTGTACGCGGCCCTCGGCGACCGATTCGATACCGAGGCCGTGCACGCCCTGTCATTGAAGACCTATACGCCGGCGCAATGGCAGGCCCTGCAGCAGTAGGTCAAGCACGCAAATTATGGACAAGCTAATCATCACTGGTGGCGCGCCGTTGAACGGCGAGATCCGGATTTCCGGGGCAAAGAACGCCGCGTTGCCAATTCTCGCCGCCACCTTGCTCAGCGACGGTCCCATGACAATCGGCAACATTCCGCACCTGCACGACGTCACCACGACCATGGAGTTGCTGGGCCGCATGGGTGTCAACCTGGTCGTGGACGAGACCATGAACATCGAAGTGGATGCGAGCAGCATTCGCGAGTTCTACGCACCCTACGAGCTCGTGAAGACCATGCGTGCGTCGATCCTGGTCCTCGGGCCGTTGTTGTCCCGTTATGGCGAGGCGTTGGTGTCGTTGCCCGGTGGCTGTGCTATCGGTTCGCGGCCGGTAAATTTGCATATCCACGGTCTCGCCAAAATGGGCGCCGACATCCAGGTGGAGAACGGCTTCATTCGCGCCCGTGCCAAGCGGCTCGAGGGCACGCGTTTGGTCATGGATCTGGTCACGGTTACCGGAACCGAGAATCTCATGATGGCGGCGACCCTGGCCAAAGGCACCACCGTTATCGAGAATGCGGCGCGCGAGCCCGAGGTGGTGGATCTGGCCCATTGCTTGATCGCCATGGGCGCCAGGATTGAGGGAGCCGGCACCGACACCATCACCATCGAGGGCGTGGAATCACTTACCGGAACCCACTACGACGTGCTGCCGGATCGCATCGAGAGCGGCACATTCCTGGTGGCGGCCGCCATCACCGGCGGAAATGTGAAGATCAAGGACACGCATCCGGCGATGCTGGAGGCGATTCTGGAGAAATTGGAAGAGGCGGGCGCGGATCTCGAAGTCGGTGATGACTGGATCAACTTGAATATGCACGGGTGTCGCCCTAAGGCTGTTTCGGTGCGTACATCACCGTATCCGGCATTCCCCACCGATATGCAGGCACAGTTCACGGCGCTCAACGTGGTGGCCGACGGCACTGCGGTGATCTCGGAGACTGTTTTCGAGAATCGATTCATGCACGTGCACGAGCTGCAGCGCATGGGTGCCGACATTCGCCTCGAGGGTAATACGGCAGTGACCCAGGGCGTGGAGCAACTGACAGCCGCCCCGGTCATGGCGACGGATCTGCGCGCGTCGGCGAGCCTGGTGCTGGCAGGACTGGTGGCTGACGGTGATACAATCGTCGACCGTATTTATCATATCGACCGGGGTTACGAAGGAATCGAGGAGAAGCTCGCCAAGCTGGGCGCCCGCATTCGCCGCATTCCTGGTTGATTGGACTTTTCCGTCCATGCTCACTATTGCCATTTCCAAGGGCCGCATTTATCGCGAGGCGTTGCCGTTGCTCGATACGGCGGGCATACGTCCCGGTGACGACCCTGAAACCAGCCGAAAACTCGTATTCGACACCAACCTCGATGACGTGCGGATGCTGGTGTTGCGGGCTCAGGATGTTCCCACCTTCGTCGAGCACGGCGCGGCGGACCTCGGCCTCGCCGGCAAGGACGTATTGCTGGAGCACGGTGGCGAGGGGCTCTACGAACCGTTGGACCTGGGCATCGCTCGGTGCCGCATGGTGGTCGCGGTTCGCCGCGGCCGCGAGACGTTGCCGAGGCGCCCGCGGGTGGCAACGAAGTATGTGGAGAGCACCAGGCGTTTTTTCGCTGCGGCCGGCGTGCAGGCCGAGATAATCAAGCTCTACGGATCCATGGAGTTAGCGCCGGTGGTGGGGCTGGCGGACTGCATCGTGGATTTGGTGGATACCGGCAGTACGCTCGCGGCCAATGGTTTGGTGGAAGTCGAGGAAGTGTGCCCGATCAGCACGCGTTTAATCGCCAACAAGGCGTCCATGAAGATGAAACACGCGCGCATGAAGACATTCATCGACAGTTTGTCGAACGCCGTGGCCGAGGATCCCGCGCCATGAGCCAACTGCGGCGGCTCGCCACCGATGACGGGGATTTCGAGGATCGCTTCAGCGCGCTTTTGGCGGCCCATGAGGGTCGCGACGCCGACGTGGAGAAGGCCGTCGGCGACATCATCGAAGACGTTCGGGCCCGCGGCGACGCGGCGCTTGTGGAGTACACGCGGCGCTTCGACGGGCTCGAAGCGGCCGACGCCAGGGCCCTGCAGGTGGAGCACAGTCGCTTGAGCGCAGCCTTCGATGCACTGGATGGATCGCAACGGGACGCGCTGACCTTCGCCGCCGATCGCATCCGCGCCTACCACCAGCACCAATGCCAGGAGACCTGGTCTTATCGGGAGCCGGACGGCACCTTGCTCGGGCAGCAGATTACCGCGCTGGACCGCGTCGGTGTTTACGTTCCCGGCGGCAAAGCGGCCTATCCGTCTTCGGTGTTGATGAACGTCATCCCCGCCCGCGTCGCCGGCGTCGGCGAGGTGATCATGACCGTGCCGGCCCGGGACGGTGAACTCAATGATCTGGTGCTGGCGGCGGCCCATGTTGCCGGCGTCGACATGGTATTCAGTATCGGTGGCGCCCAGGCAGTGGCGGCGCTCGCCTTCGGTACTGCCAGCGTACCGGCGGTGGACAAGATCGTCGGGCCCGGCAATGCTTATGTGGCTGAAGCCAAGCGCCAGCTTTTCGGTGTTGTCGGCATCGACATGGTCGCCGGACCGTCGGAAATTCTGGTGTTGTGCGACGCCGGGACCCCGGCGGACTGGATTGCCATGGATTTGTTTTCCCAAGCCGAGCACGATGAGCAGGCCCGCGCGATTGTACTGTGTCCCGATGGCGCCTACATGGATGTCGTGCAGGCCGCCATTAACCGCCTGCTGCCGGACATGGAGCGCCGCGACATCATTGCCGAGGCGCTGGCGTCTCGCGGTGCGATGATCCAGGTGCGTGATCTCGATGAAGGCGTGGCCCTGTGCAATCGCATCGCACCGGAACATCTGGAGCTGTGCGTGGATGAGCCCGAGCAACTATTGCCGCGCATCCGTCACGCTGGCGCCGTTTTTCTTGGCCGCCATACGCCCGAGGTTCTCGGCGATTACTGCGCCGGTCCCAATCATGTGTTGCCCACCGCGGGCACCGCACGCTTTTCGTCGCCTCTGGGTGTGTACGATTTTCAAAAACGCACCAGTGTCATCGGCTGCTCGGCGTCCGGCGCGGCGCGCCTGGCACCCACGGCGGTAGTGCTTGCCCGGGGTGAAGGACTGACTGCCCACGCTCGCTCGGCCGAGTTGCGCGCCCAAGACGATCCGGGCAACTGAGGAAGCTCGCGTGGGTGCGCCGAATGACGAATCCGCCGACGAGTACATTGCGCGTTTGATCCCGCCGCAGGTGCGCGCACTCACGGCCTACGCGGTGGCCGATGCCCACGGACTCATCAAGCTCGACGCCATGGAAAATCCTTATCCATGGCCGGCGGGACTCAAGGACGAATGGCTCGAACGCTTGCGCGGCATCGACGTTAATCGCTACCCGGACCCGAAAGCGTCACAGCTGAAAGAGCGCCTGCGGGTCGCCCTGGAGGTGCCGGCATCTGCCGAAATGTTACTCGGCAACGGCTCCGATGAACTCATCCAACTGCTGATACTGGCAATCGGCGGTCCGGGCAGTGTCGTGTTTGCGCCGGATCCGAGCTTTGCCATGTACGCATTGGTGGCGCGGGCTACCGGGCGACGCTTCGAGAGCGTGCCGCTGGATGAAGGTGATTTCAGTATTCGTTTGGATGCGACCCTGGAAGCGATACGCACGCATCAGCCGGCGCTCACCTTTCTCGCGTACCCGAACAATCCCACTGGTAACCTGTTCGATACCGGGCACGTGGAAGCGATTCTGGATGCAACGAGCGGTTTGGTCGTTGTCGACGAGGCCTATGCGCCCTTCGCCGGGGCGAGCTTTTTTTCACAGCTCGAGGAACGGCCTAACTTGCTGGTGTTGCGCACCGTGTCGAAGCTGGGTCTCGCCGGGTTGCGGCTCGGCGTGCTCGCCGGTGCGCCGGCTTGGACGCGCGAACTCGACAAGCTGCGGCTTCCCTACAATCTCAACGCTCTCACCCAAGCCAGTGCTGATCTCGCGCTTTCCCATTACCCATTGTTTGAAGAACAAACACGGCAGATCGTCCGCGATCGGGACGAACTGTACGCGCGTCTCGCTGTCATGGACGGAATTCGAGTCTGGCCCAGCCAAGCTAATTTTCTGCTTGTTCGTACCCATCGAGGGACTGGTAGCGCGATGGCGGCTGCGCTGCGCGAGCGCGGCGTGTTGGTAAAGAACTTACACGGTGCCAGTTCGTTGCTCAGAGACTGCCTACGCGTAACCATCGGCCGGCCGGAGGAAAACGCGGCGTTTTTACATGCCCTGAAAGAGATTATCGACGCCGAAGCTTCGGAATGACATCGGTCGCTATTTTCTCGAACATCGGTAACTGTTCTTCCTGCACGGGATAGTACATTCCGATGTCGGTTATCCCCAATTCCATGATGCGTTCCACCATCTCGGTAAAGATGGATTCGGACTCGTAGTATTTGATTTTCCCGCCACTGGGTCGCGCCTTGGCGTCGAACATCAAATAGGATCGCCGCAGGGTGCCAGGATCCCTGCCGATGGCAGCGCAGTGCTCATCGACCAACTCCATTCGATGGCGTGTCTCTTTCATCTGATCTTCGAAGTCCTCGGCAAAGCTGATGCTGTTCCAGATATCGGCATAGCGAGCCGCGTTTTTCAGCATCACCGGCCCCATGGCTGCGATCATGATGGGCGGACGGGGTTTTTGCAGCGGTCGCGGATTCATCACTGCCTCGTTGATCTCGTAGAACTTCCCCTTGTAGCTCGTGACTTCATTGGTCAACAGTTGATCGACGATCTCCACGTACTCCACGAAACGCGCCACCCGTTCCTTGTTGTCCCAATTGGGGATACCCATCATGGCGTAGGAAGGATCGATGGTGAGTCCCAGCCCCAGCCCCAGCTCCAACCGGCCATTGGAAATGTGATCCACCGAGAGCGCCTGGCGCGCGCACATGGCCGGATTGCGAAGCGGGATCTGAGCGACGCAGGTGGAGAGTTTTACGCGGCTGGTACTGGCTGCAATTGCGGCGGCGTGAGTCCACAGGTCGAACCAGGGACTGGGAGGATTACTCCAATCCACGAAGTGATCCGCCATGCCGGCGATGTCGAATCCCAGCTCCTCGATATTCTGGAAGCGCGCCAGCAATGCGTCCCAGGACGTGTTCGGGATTGTCATCGCCTGAAATCGCAATTCATGTCCCACTTCGATCACCATCTGCAGTTCGGGAGGTCGCCGAAGATTATCCCTCCGGCGGGCGTTGCGCCACCGTGACCACCACCTGGCGCGCTTCTCCGTTGCGCAAGATTCCCAGCGACACCCGATTCCCCGGCTTCACCCTGGCGATGGCGTTGAGGGCGCTCTGGGGATCGGCGACGGGCGTATCGTCGACCTGGGTCAAAATGTCTCCCGCCCGCAGATCGGCTCTTTCCGCCGGCGTTTTTGCCAGCACGTTGACCACCGTCACCGACGCCGGGGCGCCAGCTTCGGTCCTGGCGAAGGCTTGTACTTCGATCCCCAGCCAGCCCCGGATCACGTAGCCGTGATCCACGATTTCCTGCATGACCCGGTGGGCCAGCGCCGCCGGGATGGCGAAGCCGATCCCCTGGGACCCGCCGGAATCGGAGTAGACGGCGGTGTTGATGCCAATGAGCTCCCCGTAGGGATTGATGAGGGCGCCGCCGGAATTGCCCGGATTAATGGCTGCGTCTGTCTGGATGAAGTCCTCGAAGGTGTTGAGGCCGATGCGACTGCGCCCGGTGGCGCTGACGATGCCCATGGTCACGGTTTTGCCGACGCCGAAGGGGTTGCCGATGGCGAGTACCACGTCGCCCACCCGGGGCTGTCGGGCCTCGTTGATGGCGATGGCGGGCAGGTCGGGCAGTTCTATCTTCAGTACGGCCAGATCGGTGTCCGGATCCGCCCCGAATACCGTGGCGCTCGCTTCCCGGCCGTCCTGGAGCATGACCCGGATCTCGTCGGCGCCGCGGATCAGGTGATGATTGGTGACCACGAATCCCTCGGCGCTCATGATCACGCCGGAGCCGCGGCTGCGGGCGATCTGTGTGGGCGTTGCGGGCAGCGGATCGGCGAAATAGCGCTTGAAGAAAGGATCGCTCAACAGTGGGCTTGGCAGGCTGTTGATGGCTTTGGCGGTATGGACGTTGACCACGGCAGGTGTGGCGATGAGCACAGCCCGGGAATAGGAAATCACATCATCCCGCTGGCCTCGAATTTCCCCTGTGGTGCGGGAAATATCCGCAATCCACTCGGGTTTCAGCAGCAAAACGACGAAGGCCAGCGCCAGGCCGGCCGTGACCGATTGCAGGGCAAACTTGAACACTGTGACCGATCGCATATCATTCGCCCCCGAGTGCCCGTAGTCGTTCCCGGCGGGCCGTTGGCTTGACCTCTACGTGCCGTTTATAGGATTCTTAGCAAGTTAAGCCAGACGTGTGCTTCGAACCCAGCCTGGAACACCCGGAATCGCGACAACAATAGCACCTCCGCAGGCGATCCCGAACAAGGAGCTATCTAGACCATGAGTACCGATGTGGATGCCGGTCGGCGTCGATTTCTCACCGCGAGCGTCGCAGTTGTCGGTGGCGTGGCCGCCGTTGGTACGGCCGTGCCGTTCGTGGCCGCCTGGCAACCGAGCGAGCGGGCGCGTGCCATCGGCGCCCCCATCGAGGTGGATATCAGCAAAATTGAGCCCGGCCAGATGGTGACCTACAAGTGGCGTGGCCAGCCCGTTTGGGTGGTCAGCCGCACGCCGGAAATTCTCGATTCTCTGCCGGGCCTCGACGAGCGGCTCCGGGATCCGGGCTCCACTCAGGATCAGCAGCCCGCGTATGCCAGGAACGACTTCCGATCCATCAAGCCGGAGCTACTCGTGCTCATAGGCATCTGCACGCATCTGGGTTGCTCGCCCTCCTACATCAAGCAGGACCAGGCCCCCCTGGGGGCCGGCTGGCCGGGAGGGTTCTTCTGTCCCTGTCACGGTTCGATGTTCGACTATGCGGGCCGCGTCTACGCGGGGGTGCCGGCGCCGACCAACCTGGTCGTTCCGCCCCATAAGTATTTGAGCGATACGCGCATCCTTGTAGGTGTCGACGAGGGGAGCACGTGATGAAAGCGATGCTGACTGGACTGCTGGAATGGACCGACGCACGCTTTCCGCTCTCGAAGTTATGGAACGAGCATCTGGCGAAGTACTACGCGCCCAAGAATTTTAATTTTTGGTATTACTTTGGCTCCCTGGCCCTGCTGATGCTGGTGATCCAGATCGTATCCGGGATCTGGCTTACGATGTTCTACAAGCCGAGCGCCGACGAAGCCTTCGCGTCCGTCGAGTACATCATGCGCGAGGTGCCCATGGGCTGGCTTATCCGGTACATGCATTCGACCGGTGCCTCGTTCTTCTTCCTGGTTGTCTACCTGCACATGTTTCGCGGACTGATGTACGGCTCGTTCAAAAAACCCCGCGAACTCCTCTGGATCATCGGCATGCTCATTTATCTGTGCATGATGGTCGAGGGATTCTTCGGTTACCTGCTGCCGTGGGGGCAGATGTCCTACTGGGGTGCGCAGGTGATCATTTCACTGTTCGGCGCCTTGCCCTTCGATCTGGGTGACCCGCTTACACTGTGGATTCGCGGCGACTATGTCATCGCAGACGCGACCCTGAACCGTTTCTTCGCGCTGCACGTGGCTGCCGTGCCACTCGCCTTGCTCGGCCTCGTGGCCGCGCACGTTATGGCTTTGCACGAGGTTGGTTCCAACAATCCCGATGGTATCGAGATTAAGAAGGACAAGGATGCGAACGGCATCCCGCGCGACGGCATCCCGTTTCATCCTTACTACACGGTGAAGGATATCTGGGGGGTCGCGGTGTGCTTGATCCTGTTCGCCGCCATCATGTTCTTCGCACCGACATTTTTCGGTTATTTTATAGAGCAACCGAACTTCGTCCCCGCCAATCCGCTCAAGACGCCGGAACACATCGCGCCGGTGTGGTATTTCACCCCCTACTACGCCATCTTGCGGGCAATCCCCGACAAGCTGACCGGCGTGATCGCCATGTTTGCGTCGGTGCTGGTTTTCTTCGTCCTGCCGTGGCTGGACCGAAACCCAATCAAGTCCGTTCGATATCGTGGCCCGATGTTCAGGCTGTTGCTTGGTGTATTCATAATCACGTTCTTCGTGCTCGGGTACCTCGGCACCCAGGCGCCGACGGCGGCCGGTTCCGAACTCGGTTTCCGTCTCGGCGAATTGTACTTTTCCTTTTTCCTGATTCTTTGGCTCTACAGCAAAGCGCGCACGGCGAGCTTTAACTATACGGTCCTGGGCATTGTGGCCGTTCTGTTTGTTTTCTTCGATGCCATCAGATTCGATTCAGAGAAGGGCACTCTGATTCTCGTGAGCTCGCTCCTGGTTATCGGTTACTACGTGGTATTCGTATTGGGATCGATGTACACGAAGTTGAATGAGCCGAAACCGGTTCCTGAGCGGGTGACGTGAAGATGAACAGGATCATTGCTGCGATTGTTTTCAGTCTCGTGCCGCTCGTGACCCTGGGCGCCGGTGGTGTGCCGCCAATGAGTGCCAAGACCGATATCACCAATCAGAAATCCCTGCAAAGTGGTGCCAGGGTATTCGTCAATTACTGCATGGGTTGTCATTCAATGGCATTCATGCGCTACAGCCGGTTGGCGGACGACATCGGGCTCGAGCATGACCTGGTCGCGGAACATCTCATGTTCAACACCGATACAATCGGCGATACGATGACCATCGCCATGCGCGCCGACGACGCGTCCGGTTGGTTCGGCGTCCCGCCTCCGGACCTGTCGGTGATTGCGCGCGCCCGTGGTACGGATTGGCTTTACACTTACCTGACGACCTTCTATGCGGATCCCAACCCGGCAAGGCCGTTTGGCGTCAACAACCTCATGTTTCCCGATGTTGGTATGCCGCACGTTCTCTGGCCTCTGCAAGGTGTGCAAAGCTACATCAAGGCTGAGCGCCCTGCGGACGTGGTATCCGAGCACGTCGCGGGAATCGAATCGGACGGAAAAGGTCTGAAGCTGCATACGGCAGTTACAACCAAGGATGGAAAAACGAGCCATGTGACCGACATGTTGGAGGTCACTATCCCGGGTTCGATGCAGCCGGCCGAGTTCCGAAGGGCAGTTCGTGATTTGGTGAACTTCCTCGACTATGCTGGCGAGCCCGCCAAGCTCGCGCGTTTCCAGTTGGGATACTGGGTAATTATCTTTCTCGGTGTTTTTGCCCTGGTCGCACGGGCCCTCTACAAGGACTATTGGAGAGACGTGCATTGAGGCCAAGCGCCAGCCGGGCGTTTGCTCAATTCTTGGACCGGGGCCAAACAATCATAAGGGGTGACTGGGTGCTCTTGGAGACTATTTCATGGCGATGCTAGCCAATCGTAGATCGGTAATGACGTTGTATTCCGACGCCTCCGATGCGGCCAGTCATGCCGTACGCTTCGTACTCGCCGAGAAGGCGATCAACGTGGAAATCCACACCGTCGCCGCCGACGAGCGGCCCGAGGATCTGATTGACCTCAATCCCTACAACACCATTCTCACATTGGTCGACAGGGAACTCGTGCTCTACGAGGCCCAGATCATAATGGAGTACTTGGACGAGCGCTTTCCCCATCCACCGCTGATGCCGGTGGATCCGGTGGCTCGTGCAAGTAACAGACTTTATCGATACAGGATCAGGCGGGACATATTCAGTCTGGCTGCGACAATCGAAACCGGCAACAGCGCGGCCGCCGAGACCGCCCGCAAGAGCTTGCGGGATCATCTAACGGCCGTTGCTCCGATATTCGCGCAGAAGGCCCATTTCATGTCGGATGATTATTCCCTCGCGGATTGCTATCTGGCGCCGTTGCTGTGGCGATTGCCGCACTACAAGATCAGTCTGCCGCGGCAGGGGAAGCCTGTCATGGATTACGCAGAACGCTTGTTCGAGCGTGAAGCATTCGAGGCCAGCCTGTCCGATGCCGAGAGGGAGATGGGCGAGCGCTGACGCGTAAGCGCACGCAGCGCGCGGGATCGATGGGAAAGCGCATGAGTGCCACAAAGCGGATTTCCTCATGACTTCCAGCCGTCCGTATCTTGTGCGCGCTATCCATGAATGGATTCTCGATAACGATCTGACGCCGCACATTGTTGTGAACGCCGATGCCGAAGGCGTACGCGTCCCGTCCGAATACGTAAAGGACGGCCAGATATCGTTAAACGTCTCGGCCGCCGCGGTCAGCGGACTTTCCATGGATAATGATTGGATCGTGTTCGATGCACGATTCGGGGGTAAGTCCTTTCCGGTCAGCGTGCCCACCGGTGCTGTGCTGGCGATTTTCGCCAAGGAAAATGGCGCGGGAATGTCCTTTGGGGAGGAAGAGCACCAAGACGATCCGCCGCCGGGGCCCGGCGGGGACGACAAGCTCAAGCGCGGGGAAAAATCCAAGGCCCAGCCGGCTTTGCGGATCGTAAAATAATCTAGAATTCCCGGGCGCCGTCCGGCAGATATACTGACTCGACCCGGCTCCCGAACAATGTGACATAGCCCACGAAGCGATCGTAGCCGTCAGCGCTGAATTCGAACTCGTAAGTGCGGCGCAGAAGCGGCCAGCCCCCCGCGCCGCGGGCAACCCCCAGGCGTGAGAGTGACACTGTATCGTCGAGAAACTGGTGTCCCCGGGTCTTGCAGGCCGCGCGACTGGCACGAATGGCATGTTCGCGGGCGCGCAGCGTATTGCGCCAGAAGATCAGCACGCCGCCAATGATGGCGAGTGCGAGCAACAGGTTCTCTTGCGGATACCACACGGTGATTCAAAGGTTCAACAGGCGGTCATGATTACCATCGAGGTTGGAGACATCACTGAACTACAAGTCGATGCCATCGTCAATGCCGCCAATACGTCACTATTGGGTGGGGGTGGCGTGGACGGCGCCATTCACCGGGCGGCCGGCCCGGGGCTGTTCGACGAATGCCGGGCTCTTGGGGGTTGTGAGACCGGCGATGCCAAGCTCACGAGCGGCTTCGATTTGCCGGCCAGGTTCATCATCCATACCGTCGGGCCGGTATGGCAGGGAGGACAGAGCGGTGAGGCGGCTCTGCTCGAGAGCTGTTACAGGCGCTCTTTCGAGCTTGCACTCCAGCGGGACCTCACCAGTATTGCGTTTCCGGCCATCAGTACGGGTGTTTACGCGTATCCGAGGCTCGAAGCCGCGGTTGTGGCGACTTCCATCATGGGCGAGTTCGAGGATCGATTTGCCCTGATCGTTGCGTGTTGCTTCAGCGAGGGGGATGCCTCCATTTACCGCGACGCGATGAAGGCGTGATGGGTGAAAATCGAATCAAATCAAGCGCCGAATGCCCCGAACGCATTTCGTATCCATTCCAGCTGATGCGTTTTGCCGCTGCGTAGTACGGAAACTACGTCGAAGCGGCAATCAGCCAGTAGTGTGGCATGGCGTTGAAGATAGTGTTCCGCGCTCGCCAACAGGCGCTTCTGTTTCCTGGCATCGACACTTTCCGCACCGCTTCCGAAATCGGTACGGCTGCGCAGGCGTACTTCGATAAATGCGATGCAGGATTGGTCCTGCATCACCAGATCGATTTCGCCGTGCCGGCAACGATAGTTGCGCGCCACCAGCCGCAGGCCCTGATCGCGTAAATGCCGGCAAGCCAGGTCTTCGGCCCAGGCGCCGCGTTCCACTGCGCTAACACGAGATGTGTTCACTACTGTATCGGTTTGGGGTCGTCGTCGAGTATCCGCGGGGTGCCCTTTTTGAACCGTGCCCACATGAGCCGGCGATTGATTTGATTGTTTTCACTCAGAGAAAGCCTTCCGGTCACGCCCTGAAATTCCGCGTAGTGCTGGGCGCGCAGTGTGCCGAGTTGCTTCACCAGGGAATAGGCATCGGCGCCGAAAGCGTACAAGCGTATGAAGGCGTTCGACGAACCGGACCAAAGCGTCTCGACCTCGCGGCGAAGCTCTGCGCCGCTGTGGGCAGGATCGAGCACCCAGGGCATGTCACCGAAGACGACACCGTCGATATCTCGATCCGAGTCGGGATCCGCGATGCCGGTATAAATATGTGAAGTGGAATAGACGGGCAGATCCTGTGCCCGATGGAACTCCAGCTGCGGCCGCAACTGCCGCGCCTGGCGAGGGAAGGCAGCCATGAACACGAAGTGCACGTCCTGACGCCGACGGGCTTCCTGTTTGACGTCGCCGCCGAGCACTTTCTTGAGTGTACGGTAGCGTGCGTCGCTCTCGTCGATATTGAGCAATTTTCTTACGGGTGACGACATGTCGGAGCCATCGTTCAAATAGCGCTGCGACTCGACCACGCTGCCGCCAAGGTCTTTCCAGGCGCCGCCAAAGGCAGTCGCAACACGCTCGCCCCAGGCGCCGGCGGGGGCGAGCACAGCCGCGTTCGTGTGGCCGGCGAACCAGGCGTATTCCGCCACCAGCCGCGCCTCGGATTCCGGAGACAGTGCGAACTGAAATAAACCGATTGTGGGGCCGGCGGGCGCAGTGTCGGTGCTTGCCCCGCTGGCGGCATCTGCATGATTGAGGGTCAGCGTCGGCACCGGCATGCTCGCCGATGCGGCCAGGCGCGTTACGCTCACGCGCCTGAGGGGTCCGACGACGAAGTCGGCACCTTCTTCGATGGCACGGTTGTAAATATCCTTGATGTCGCCAGCGGACGTATCGCGTACCAACACCGCCGGTCGATTCTCCATGTCAGGGTCGCTGAACCATGCAGCCATGAAACCATCGCGTACCGCATCCGCTGCTTTCGCGAATTGACCATCGAAGGGCAGCAGCAGGGCTACACTGCGTGCCGGTGCCCAGGCGATGTAGCTGTCTTCCACCAGCATCGGCACGACGTTCTCGCCGGCCGGATGGCCCGGGTAACGATGACGCCACAATGCGATGGCCTGGCCCAGGGCGTGGGGATCGGTAATGTCGGAGTTGCCGAGTGCCGCCAGCTCGAGCCAGCCACCCAGCGTGCTTGGCGGTGGAATGTGCGCCGCTTCCAGTGCCTCGGGGGAAAGCTGCGTCAGCGATTCCCAAATTCGTCGGCGATTTTCGCTGAGCGCGGCGCTGTCGGTGAGAAGCAGTTCCAGCTGAACCCGCGCGCGGGCGGATTCCATATGCTCTCCGGTCGCTTCCAGTGCGTCGGCACGTACACTGTGGTATCGCGCTAACAATTGCGCTGGCGCATCGTCGGCAGGCGCCGCGTCGAGCAAGGTCAATGCCTGTTCCGGTTGCTGTTCGGCCAGTGCCAGTTGTGCCCGCACGAGGTTTCTTCTGATCTGCAAATTCCTCGACAGCTGCTGCCCGCGAATGCCATTGAGAATTTGCACCGCGGCGTCCGGCCGCTTGGCGAGAACGAACGCCGATGCCGCGTCCAGCCGGTAGGCGAGGGCGGCATCGCCCTGGGAGATACCGGCAAGCCGCAGGTACTCCTGCGCTGCCGGCAGATACTCACCGGTCTGCATGTGGGTGCGGGCGACCCGGGTCGCTTCCCGGTCGTCGGTTTCGGAACGTTGAGGAACGCTTTCACAACCCACTATCAGGGCGGTAGCGAGTATTACGGTACTGAGCGTGCGCGTGTTGAGCATGTAATGCCGGATTGGACCTGGAGCGTTGCTTTGCGTTCAATGCAAAGTTGGGCAAAGTTGCGCGTGGATTGTGCTGCAAAGACGCGCCCGCTTCCACCCCGGCGTCGCAACGGACAGCGGGTCGCGCCATCGGCTGACAAGCGTGCCTCGTCGCGCCTACACGGTCAGAGTCCATCAGCCGCCCTGCGACGCAGTTGCGGCCAGCGCGTAGAATGGGCCCATGGTACCAATGCGGAATCGTTATGGTGGCTCGAGCCGGATCCAGTATTGAAGCAAGCGCCACGTCGCGAAGAGCAACTGCGGGCGGCGCCCTGTATGTCGTCGCGACGCCCATTGGTAATCTTCAGGATCTCAGCAGCCGTGCCATTGATGTGCTCGGCTCAGTGGACCTGATCCTCGCCGAAGACACCCGCCACAGCGCGAAGCTCCTTGCTCACTATGGGATTGGAACCGCGTGCCGCTCTTTTCACGAGCACAACGAGGCACATCAGGTCGCGCGCATCGTCGAACGCATCGCCGCGGGTGAGCGTATGGCGCTCATTTCCGATGCCGGCACACCGCTCATCAACGACCCCGGTTTTCGTCTGGTGGCGGCGATGCGCGAGCAGGGGTACGCCGTCATACCGATCCCCGGGCCCAGTGCCGTCGTGTGTGCTCTCAGCGTCGCGGGACTGGCCACGGACCGCTTCTGTTTCGAGGGTTTTCTACCGGCCAGAGCGAGTGCGCGCCGGCGCCATCTGCAAACCCTGGCGGCGGAGCAGCGCACGCTGGTCTTCTACGAATCACCGCGCCGCGTGCTGCAGGCGGTAGCGGATCTGGCCGCGGAGTTCGGCGACGAGCGCCCCGCGGTGCTGGCCCGGGAGTTGACCAAGATTCACGAGACGGTGATGCGTGGAACATTGGCGGAGTTGCAGGTGTGGCTGGAGACACACGTGGAGCAATGCCGGGGAGAGTTCGTCATCGTCGTCGCCGGCGCCCCGTCCGCCGATGAAGACGGCGACACGGCGAGTGTCTCCACCAGGGATCTACTGCGCGCGCTGCTCGCGGAACTGCCCCTCAAGCAGGCGGTGTCGGTGGCCGTGGGGCTCACCGGCGGCAAGCGCAACGCGCTGTATCAACAGGCCATCGCGCTCTCGGGGGCAGGCAAGGAAGAGTCTTCTCACGGAGAGGAATAGCGCGCCGTGAGGGTGCCCGCCTTGATCTGGCCACCGGCAACCCCGACACTGGTTACGGGAGTCGGCTAGACAGTCGCTGTGTCACGGTTAGGCCGTCGGCATGGAGGAAAGTCCGGGCTCCACAGGGCAGGGTGCCAGGTAACGCCTGGGGGGCGCGAGCCTACGGAAAGTGC
>JAACFO010000043.1 GCA_009937425.1 Gammaproteobacteria bacterium | reverse complement strand
TACGTACCAGGCGCTGCGCAATAACCCCGATGATGTTGCCTGCCATGATGCCGGCTTTAATACCGATGTCGCGCAGTCTCGCGATGGAGCCGATGGCGGAGTTGGTGTGCAGGGTGGTGAACACCTGGTGCCCGGTCATGGCGGCGCGAAACGCCATGGTCGCAGTATCTTCATCACGTACTTCACCAACCAGAATGATGTCCGGATCCTGGCGCATGAGGCTGCGAACACCGTTGGCAAAATCCAGACGCACCGCGTCGCTGACTGATGTCTGGCGGATCATCTCGATGGGGTACTCCACCGGATCCTCCAGGGTCATGATATTCACCTGCTCGGTATTCAAATGTTGGAGCATGGAGTAAAGGGTCGTGGTCTTACCGCTACCGGTGGGGCCGGTAACGAGGATGATCCCCTCGGGTCGCGCCATCATCAGGCGCAGGGTGCTCATGGAATTGTCATCGAGACCCAGACCGTCCAGGGGCACGATACCCTTCTGGCGATCGAGCACACGCAGCACGATGTTCTCGCCATGGTTGGTGGGCAGCGTCGATACACGAAAGTCCACAGGACGGCCCGAGACCGACAAGGAAATACGGCCGTCCTGGGGGGAACGCATTTCGGCGATGTTCATTCCCGACATTACCTTGACGCGCACCGCGATCGCCGACCAGTAATTCCGGTGCAGGCTGCGGATCTGGCGTAGAACTCCGTCGATGCGGTAGCGGATGCGCAGAAACTCGTGTTCCGGCTCGAAGTGGACATCCGACGCGCCGCGCTTAACGGCGTCGGAGAGCAGCGCGTTCACCAGCCGCACCACCGGCTGACTGTACTCGTCGCTCTCGGCCTCGAGACTCTGGTAATCGATCTCGCCGGTCTCGATCTCCTGGAGAATGCCGTCGACGGACAACTCGAAGCCGTAGAACTGATCGATGGCCTTGTCGAGCTCCGCTTCGCCGGCGAGCAGCGCCTTGATCTGCACGTCGTCGTCGAGCAGCGCCTTGATTTGATCCAGAGCGATGACGTTGAACGGATCGGCCATTGCCACCGTGAGCAAGTTCTGCTCCGCGGAGAAGGTGAGCGCCAGCACATGGTAGCGGCGGGCAACATCCTTGGGGATTATCTTGACGACGTCACTGTCGACGACCACACGGGTCAGGTCGACGCTGTCGTAACCGAGAGCGCCGCCGAGCACATCGCGGATGACTCCCTCGGTGGCGAAGCCCAGGCGTACCAGAATCTTGCCCAGGTGCTCCTTGCGCGACTTCTGCTCGGTGAGCGCGATGCGGACCTGGTCCTCGCTGACGATGCCCTTGCTGACCAGGGTCTCGCCGATGCGGCGGATCTTGACCGGCGCCTCGATATTGATGGTTGGCGAATCGACGGTCACTGAGCGGAACTCTCGAAGGCTATTTTCAGCAGCCGGTTGCGCACGCTCGGCTGGTCGAAGACGGCACCGTTGTCGGCAGCCAGCTCGAGGGCCTGGCGATAGTAGCCGGCGGCGGCGGCAGCTTTGCCCAGTTCATCGAGGCTGACCGCGAGGTTGTATGCGTAGTCCGGATTTTCGCTCTGCAGACGATAGGCATCGAAGTATGCCGACTGGGCCTCGCCCCAACGGTTTTGCTGGGCGTACATGTTACCGAGGGTGAAGTGCAGGTGCGGAGCATCAGGCTCTGCGCGCAACAAGAGCTTTATCTGGCTCTCCCCGCGCAACGGATCGACGTTCTCATGAACGGCGATGAGCCCGGCTTGCGCGATGCTGTCTCTGGGGTTGAGGCGCAGCAGTGTCGTGTAGCGGTCCGAGGCGTCATCCCAGCGACCTTCGCGCACGGCAATTGCGCCCAACCCCAGCAGGGCGTCGCGATTGCGGGGATGGGATCGCAGCACGCGCTCATAGTCCCGCTTGGCTGCCACCAGATCCCCCGACCGCCAGGCAGCGTAGGCTCGCAACAGGCGCGGGTGCAGCTTGTCGGGTGTGGATTGGCGCTTGATCTTGAATGCCGTCCCGCCGGTGGGGGACGCAGGCGCCAGTCCCACCTGTTGAATTCCCCGCTGCACCTGCTCTTCGGCGGACAGACGCCGGCCGGAAGGCGCGTCCGTGGGATTGGTCACCTGCTGCGCGCTCGGTGCCGCCGCCGCAAGCTCCTGCATGGTAGGTTGTGTGGCCCGGGACGGTTCCGGCGGCGGCGCTACGGAGCCGTCGGGTGATGTGGACGCGACCGACGCCGGCGTGCCGGAAGGCGTTGCCGCCGAAGCAGGGCCCGGGGGGCCGGTTGCGGGTTGCGAAGTGCTGGCAACCACGGTTGGCGCCACCGCGACGGCGGGCGCCGGATCGGCTGCCGGCTGAGTCGTCGTGGGCGGCGTGCGCGCGACGGGGGGCTTGTCGGACACCAACCCGGCGAGAGTGTCCCAGTAGACGAATACCAGTCCGCCCACAATGAGCAGCAGCAGCAACGGAACCAGGCCTGCCACCACCCAGTTACGGCCGCGCCGGCCACGGCTCGCTTCCTTGGCGTGAAATACCGCGCGCACGCGGCGCTGGGTCTCGGTATCGCCGGCGACGCGCTGATGGGGAGCGGTGGCCTCGTTGGCCATGGCCGATTGCAGATCATCGCGGGTCAGCGAGGCCGAACCCGTGCCGTCGAAGTAGTTGTCCACGGACTGGCGGGCCTGCTTGAGGGAGGGCAGCGTGGCCGACGTGTCCTGGGGAATACTATGGGATCCGTCGACGGCCTCTTCGTCGTCGATCAGCGAAATGGAGTCGTCCAGGGAACGCCCGCCGGTATCGTCGACGGACGCCGAGCCGCCGTCGTCCTCGATGCCGAGACGCCCGCGCACCGACTGGGTATTTTCCAGCGACATTCCGCTGTCCTCACCGGATGGCGAGACGGGCTGATCGAGAGTGGGCTCCCGGGGCGATGAGCGCTCGCCGGATCCCGACTCGTCGATGGGATCCAGGCTGAACCCCTGGGTGGACGCAAGGTCGAGTTCAGCGCCGTCGCTGGAAGCTTCCGCCTGGCGAGCCTTCTCGGCCCGTTTCAAGGCGTCCATTAACAAACTCATGGCAGATCTTTCGCGAAACGTGATGTCACCGGGTCGGCGACTGGGTCAATATTCTCCGGCAGGAATGGCTCGAAGGACTTCAGATCCGCCTGCACGTCCGGTGTCTGAATCACCCAGGGACGCAGAAAAATGACCAGCTCGGTTTTTACGAACTCGTTGTTGCGCGACGTGAACAGGTCGCCGAAGGTCTCCGATTCCGAGAGCCACGGGACGCCATCGGAATTCTTCCTGACCTCGTCCTGCATCAGCCCACCCAGTATCGCCAGCTGGCCGCTGCCGATGCGCAACAACGACTCCATCTCGCGCACCGCTATCTGGGGAACCAGGTTCGGCGTCGCCCCGGGGGCGTTGAGGGACGGATTTGGATCCTCGACGAAGTCAATCACACGGCTGATGGTGGGCCTGACGATGAGTGTGACTTCATCGGTGGCGTTTACCTGTGGCGTCACCGACATCACGACGCCCACGGAAACGGACTGGGCGGTGGTCGTGGAGGTGACGACCGGCTGAATTCCCGGACCGGTGCTCGGTATCGTCTGGCTGTCGACCTCGAAGTAGACGACATTCTGAACCACCTTGAGAAGCGCCGTCTGGTTGTTGAGGGCCATGATCTTGGGGCTGGAGAGCACCCGCGTGTCGCCGAATTCCTTCAAAAGGTTGACCGAGCCCGAGAGGTCGCCGTTCGGGTTACCGGCAGCATCCCGGGAGTCCGCGTACTCCAGCGCGAAGATGGGCGGGTTAGCAGCAGCGGCGGCGATGGTGCCGGCCCCGCCGGCCAGGTTCTGCATGACGGAAAGACCGGCACCCGAGGCCAGGCTCGCCCAGTCGATGCCTGCCTGATAGCCATCGCTCAGTTGCACCTCCACGATGGTCGCCTCGATGAGAACTTGACGTCGGGAGGAGGCCCTTACCTCGTCCAGGTAGCGCTGCACCTCTTCATGCTGCCGACCGGTGGCGCGTATCATGAGCACGCCATTCGAGGCATTGGCGATCACGGTCTCTTCCTCGTCGAGACCCTCGAAGGTACCGCTTCCCGAAACCAGATTGCGTATGTTCTCAACCAGCGTATCCCAGAACGGATACTCGGAGGTGCTGGTTACCTGGGTCGTCGAGTTGTTGCCGCCACCACCACTGTCCCCGGCACTGCTGGACGTGGAGGCTATCTCCGTCGATACGTTGCTGGTAGTAGTGGACTCGCGGCTCAGGTTCACGTAGTCCACGCGATAAATGCGCACGAAGGGTGTGTCCGGCTGGATGCTGACGTTGTCGCCGTTGATCTCGTAACGCAGGTTCAGCTGACGGGCGACCCGGTCCAGAATTTGCACCAGCGACTGATCCACCGCATTGAGGGTCGCCAGCCCGGAGACGTCCGGGTGGATGTCGACGTTGATGGCCGCATCCCGGGCCAGGGCGAACAACAGCTCTTTGACGGGCACGTCGTTGACCACCACCGTATAGGTCTCCACCGGCGCCGCGGCAACGGGCTTGGGCACGAATGGCGTTCTTTTTACCGGGGCCGGAATGCTGCTGGTCGCGGGGGTGGGAGGCGGCTTTTCGCTGATGTGGCCAGACGAAATCGGCCGCGGCTCAGGGGCAATGCCCTGGCATCCGGCCAACAGTGAAACGAGCATGAACGCAGCGCCGATTCGAAGGCGCCGGGCTACCCTGTCCAGGACATATCCCTGCAATTCCCCGGCCTCATGGTGAGTGAGAACCATAGGAATATAGATAGTACGTCTGCAAAGAACTGAGACCCAGTTCCCCAATTGGATGACCTCGCTCGACTGGTAGTCCTGCGCCGGCCGTAAGCGCGGACCAACCTGTTATTACCGGCCGCCTCCAGGCGGTACGTATTTCGGCGGAGATTTCAGAGGATACATGTACTTATAAATACTAGCTCGATTGCTGCCTGAGATCTGGGAGGATGGCACACATGACGGGGGCAGGCCAAGGGGCCAGGGTCTCATTTTCGGCCTTCCCCGGGCCCCGACCGGGCCCGGTTCCCGGGGCCAATTGGCCGGCCTCAGAATCACCGCAGCCTGCCTGAGGGAGGCCTGGGCGTCGGCCGAGGGATGCAGCGCCAGCCTAGCCCAGTGTGGCGATATCGCGCACGTTGCGGATGAAGGGCTGGTGGTAGCGGAACTCCTCGGGCAGCTCTTCCAGGGCCGCCTTGGCGGCGCCAAAGCTGGCGTACTCCTTATAAAGGACCCCGTACCAGATATTGCTGCGTATGCGCGTCTCGAAGACGTAGTAATTGTCCACGTCGCCGGCGCTCTGGCGCTCGCGGAGGAAGGTCTCCAGATTGGCCCGGCGGGCGAAGTCCGTGAGCAGGAGCTGGATGCTGAAATTCCGGTTATCCACGGATTCCAGCCAATCCCGGGTGGCCGCCATACGCGCTTCGGTGAGTGGTCCCACCCCTTGGGCCGTTTTCACGGGAGTCTCCACGGCCGCCGGGGCCTGGATGCTGCTCGCCACCTGATCGGCGTTCGCGGCACCACTTTCAGGCGGCACCACGGCCACCGATTCTGCGTTCGGCATTGCCGGCGTGGGGGACGACTGCGGGGCCTCGTCGGAGGGCATCTCGATCTCGTCAACTGCCGCCGGGGAATGCCCCTCGGCAACCGCTCGAGACTCCGTCTGTGGCGGATTGCTGAGTGTATCCGAGAGCACCAGCCGGCTGCCGCCATCCGCCACCGCTGGCTGAGTCATGGCCGACTGAGTCGACTGAGCTGACTGGGGTGACTGGGCCTGAATACCCGCGTCTCTCTCGTCGCCACCACCCTGTACTTGCGTGACACTCGCCGCTGCATCGGGCGCGCCCGAATCCGCAACACCCGCTGCCGACGCCATCTGCTCCCCGGCGGCGGCGCTCGCGGGCGCCTGCAGGTCGGAGTGGGACGATTCGGGCGTGGTTTCCGCCAGCGTACCCGGACTCGCCGGCTGTGCATTCGCCGCAGGCTGCACTATCTCTTCGGCGGCGCCACCGGGCAGAAACCGTTGCAGGCCCTCGCCGAGGGCATCGGAGCGCTGCACGAAAGTCCAGGAAACGGCGGCCACGATCAGCACCAAGCCCGAAATCAGGGACAGTTCCGGCAGGCCCCAACGGCGGCTACGCACGAACTGGCTGTCGTTGATGGCGATGCTCACGTGACGCTTGCCCACGTCGAAGGTGTCCTCGGCGAAGGCCGCCAGCAAAGCCTTGTCGGCGAGGATGTTGATACGCCGCGTGAGCCCCTCGGATGCTTTCGCCATGCGCCGGTAGGCGCCGCCGCGGAAAATGTCGGGGCCGCGGTAGCCGACCGCGCGCATGCGGAAGTTCACGTACTCACGCATCTGCTCCGGGGTGAAGGCCTGCAGGTAAAAGCTGTGGGTGATGCGTTCGTTCAGCTGGCGGATTTCCGACTGGCTGAGATTCTCATCGAGCTCCGGCTGGCCGAAGAGGACAATCTGCAGCAGCTTGTCGCGATTGGTCTCGAGATTACTGAGCAGCCGGATCTCCTCGAGCGTTGCGATCGGCATGCTCTGGGCTTCCTCGACGAAGACCACCACCTGACGGTTGTCGGCGTGCTTCTCCAGGAGACGCTCCTGCAGCGCGTGCATGACCTGCAGGCGGTTCGCCGTGGAATCCACATTCAACTTCATCTCCAGGGCGATGGCGTGCAGGGTCTCTTCCGGCGACAAGCTGGGGTTCGCCAGGTAGACGATGTCCACCTTGTCGGCGAGGCGTTCTTCCAGCATCCGGCAAAGCATGGTCTTGCCGCTGCCCACCTCGCCCACCACCTTGACGATGCCTTCGCCGCTGGTGACCGCATAGATTAAAGCCTCGAGGATCTCGCCGCGGTGGCCGCCGGGATAGAACAGCTTGGTGTCCGGAGTTATCCGAAACGGCGAGCGCTCGAGGCCGAAGTGTTCGTTATACATCGTTGTCGGGTTCGCCCTTGAGGCGCTGGATCTTGCTGTAAAGAGTAGTACGGTTGACGCCGAGCAATCTGGCCGCCTCACTGAGATTGCCGTCGGCGAGCTTCAACGCCGCTTCGATGTAGCGCTGCTCCCAGCTGCTCAGAATCTCGTCGAGGCGGAAGCCGCCGGCGGTGAGCTCCTGGATAGACTCCCCGTCGACCTGGGATTGGCTGTCGAACTCGGCCTCCAGCTCCGTCAGTCCAATACTTGCCCCCGGGTATTTGGCACCCAGGCGGATGACGACGTTTCTCAGTTCGCGCACGTTGCCGGGGAAAGTATATCGTGACCAGCGCTGGGCGCCAGGCTCATCGAGGACGAAGGGCGCTACCTTCTCCGCGTACAGGGCGCGAAAGTGCTCCATTAGAAGAAGACTGTCGCCACCGCGCTGGCGCAACGGCGGTACATCGATGGTCAACACGCTGAGGCGATGGTAGAGATCGTGGCGAAAGTTGCCGGCGCGGATCTCTTCCAGCAGATCGCGATTGGTTGCGGCGACGACACGCGCCTCGGCGACGCGCGGACGCGTCTCACCGACACGGTAATACTCGCCGTTCTCCAGCACCCGCAACAGCTTGGGCTGCAGCGCCAGGGGGAACTCACCCACCTCGTCCAACAACAGCGTACCGGTGCCCGTGTCTTCGAAGAACCCCGCCTTGGCGTTGGTGGCGCCGGTAAATGCGCCCTTGGCATGGCCAAAGAGCTGCGCCTCGAGGAGCTCCGGGGTGAAGGCCGCACAGTTCACGCTGACGAAGGGCTCGGCTGCCAGCTCACTTTGCTTGTGCAGCAGCTGTGCCACCAGCTCCTTGCCGGTGCCGGATTCACCCTGAATGAGCACCGGAAAGGGCGTATCGGCGAAGCGCGTGATCTGGCTTCGCAGCTCGTCCATGGCCGGGCTCTCGCCCAGCAGGTCGACGTCGCTGACGCGCTCCTGGGGGCCGTGGCCCTCGGCCTCCATGATCATGAGATGGTGATCCAGGCGCGCCTTCAGCAGCTGCGGGTCGCAGGGCTTGGCGATGAAGTCCGCCGCCCCCAGGGACAGCGCGTGCTGCACGTTGTGCTTCTCGCTTTGCCCGGAAAGCACCAGAATTTTCATCACCGGATTGACCGTGAGCAATTCCTTGATGAGGGCGAAGCCTTCGTCGGGGCGATGGGGCTCGGGGGGCAGACCCAGGTCCACCAGCGCCAGCGCCGGCATGTTGTCCATTTTGACCAGCAGGCGCCTGGCCTCGGATCGGCTGGCCACCAGATGCACGTCGAAGTCGTCACGCAATACGAACGCCAACGACTCGCCGATCAGCGGATCGTCGTCGATGAGAATCAGTCCGTGTTGCGCAGCCTTGGTATCAGGTTGCGCCGAGGCCTTGGCCATGGGGAAGAAAACCTGCGGATGCCGTTGATAACCCTACTAATATAGTGGGCGGCGACGGCCTGTGCACGAGCCAATTGCATTTTAAAGAGGGGCATTTGGCCGCCCCTCTTTAAAATGATCAGTAACGGTAGTGGTCCGGCTTGAAGGGGCCCTCTTTGGGCACGCCCAGGTAATCGGACTGCTCCTTTGACAGCTCGGTGAGTGACACACCCAGCCTCGCCAGGTGCAACTTGGCAACCTTCTCGTCCAGGTGCTTTGGCAGCACGTACACCTGTAGCTCGTAGTTCTTCGGGTTCTGCCATAACTCGATCTGGGCGAGCACCTGGTTGGTGAAGGAGTTCGACATCACGAAGCTCGGGTGGCCGGTGGCGCATCCCAGGTTCACGAGCCGTCCCTCGGCGAGGACGGTGATGCGCTTGCCGTCTTCGAACACCACATGATCCACCTGCGGCTTGATGTTTATCCACTCGTGCTGGCGCAGAGCCGAAATCTCTATCTCGGAGTCGAAATGACCGATGTTGCAGACGATGGCCTCGTTTTTCATCTGCCGCATGTGCTCATGGGTGATAACTCCCACGTTGCCGGTGGCGGTGACGAAAATGTCGGCCCGGGAAGCGGCCTGCTCCATGGTCACGACGCGATAGCCCTCCATAGCGGCCTGCAGCGCGCAAATGGGATCGATCTCGGTTACCCATACGGTGGCGCCCAAACCGCGCAGGGACTGGGCGCAACCCTTGCCCACGTCTCCATAGCCGCATATCACGGCGGTCTTACCGGCGATCATCACATCGGTGGCGCGTTTGATGCCGTCCACCAGCGACTCACGGCAGCCGTACAAATTGTCGAACTTCGACTTGGTCACGGAATCGTTCACGTTGATGGCGGGGCACTTGAGGGTGCCGTTATTCACCATTTCGTAAAGGCGCTTCACACCGGTGGTGGTTTCCTCGGAAATACCGCGCACGTCGTCCAGAAGATCGCCGTACTTCTCGTGCATGGCGATGGTGAGGTCACCGCCGTCATCGAGAATCATGTTCGGGCGCCAGCCGTCGGGGCCGAAAATCGTCTGGTCGATGCACCACCAGGCCTCTTCCTCGGATTCACCCTTCCAGGCGAATACCGGAATCCCGGCCTCTGCCATGGCTGCGGCAGCATGATCCTGGGTGGAGAATATGTTGCAGGAAGACCAGCGGATCTCCGCACCGAGCTCCACGAGGGTTTCCATGAGCACGGCTGTCTGGATGGTCATGTGCAGGCAACCGGCGATGCGCGCGCCGGCCAGCGGCTTAGACGACCCGTATTCATCACGAAGCGCCATCAGGCCCGGCATCTCCGTCTCCGCAATAGCCACTTCCTTGCGGCCCCATTCGGCAAGACCAATGTCCGCCACTTTGTAATCGGGTTCGATATTCGCAACCGGTTGGGTCGTCATAAATGTTACTCCGCCGTTTGATACGGCTGCTTAGTAGTCCGGATTATAAGCCCGCGGCGTCGCGCAGTGCCGACGCCCTGTCGGTTCGCTCCCAGGGGAAGCCTTCGTCCTCGCGTCCGAAATGCCCGTAGGCCGCTGTGCGCGTGTAAATGGGATGCAGCAGATCGAGCATCTCGATGATGCCGCGGGGTTTCAAGTCGAAGTATTCGCTGACCAGCGCGCTGATGCGGTCTTCCTCGATCTTGCCGGTGCCGAAAGTCTCCACGTCCACAGAGGTGGGCTCGGCAATGCCGATAGCGTAGGAAACCTGTACTTCGCAGCGATCCGCAATGCCGGCAGCGACGATGTTCTTGGCCACGTAGCGGCATGCGTAGGCCGCCGAGCGATCCACCTTCGACGGATCCTTGCCCGAGAAGGCGCCGCCCCCATGACGCGCCACACCGCCGTAGGTGTCGACGATGATCTTTCGCCCGGTCAGGCCGCAGTCACCCACGGGACCACCAATCACGAAGCGCCCGGTGGGATTGATGTAAAAGCGTGTGTCGTTACCAAGCCACTCAGCGGGAATGATGGGCCGGATGATTTCATCCATGACGGCCTCGTGAAGCACTTTCTGATCGACTTCCGGATCGTGCTGGGTGGACAGCACCACGGCATCCACGCGCTTGGGCGTCCCGGCCTCGTAGCGAATCGTCACCTGACTCTTGGCGTCCGGGCGCAGCCACGGCAGGGTGCCGCTGCGGCGCACTTCCGACTGGCGCTTGACCAGACGGTGGGCAAGTGTAATGGGCGCCGGCATCAGCACGTCGGTTTCATTGGTCGCATAACCGTACATCATGCCCTGGTCGCCTGCACCCTGTTCGCGGTCGCTGGTCTCGTCCACGCCCTGGGCGATATCCGGGGATTGCTTCCCCACCGCGTTCAATACGCCGCAAGTATTTCCGTCGAATCCGTAGTGGGAGTTGTTGTAACCGATGGCGTTGATGCGCTCGCGCACCAGATGCTCGGTATCGATAGTCGCGGAAGTCGTGATCTCACCGGCGACGATGACGACGCCGGTCTTGATCATGGTCTCGCAGGCGACGCGGCCGTTCCGGTCCTGCTCGAGGATGGCGTCGAGGATGCTGTCCGAAATCTGGTCGGCCATTTTGTCGGGATGGCCCTCGGACACGGATTCCGAGGTTATCAACTGGGTACGCGCCATCGGCTTTCTACCTGCTGGTCAAAAAAGAGCGTAAGTGTACCTATTGAAGTGCATTCCCCCAATACCCACGGCAGGTCTTGTTACGACGAATGTGAGTCTGGCCGCGACGCGATGGCGTCGATCAGTAGCCCCAGGTGCCTCGCAACAACCTGGCGTAGCCCTCATAGAGGGCGGCGCTGGCGGGCTCGAAGCCGTCTACGCGCGCACTCGTCAGCGCCCGGCGGCCCGCATCGATATCCCGAGCCGCGAGAAAGGCCCGCCGAATGACTTCGCCGGCTTCGGCAGGGACCGCCGGCGAGGCGGACAATGCCATCCCCGGTCCCTGCTGGGTCGACATGACCACATTCAGCTGAGGGTGCGCGCGCACCATGCTCGACGGGATTACCGCGGCAGTGGCGTCGCCGTTGATGACGCGACGGATGCCTTCGTCGTAGGACCCGACCTCCACCAGAATCGGCGCGCGGATGGGATCGGGAAACAATTCCGCGAGGCGCAGGGCCGCGAGGCTGGGCGGTGCCGGTGAGGCCACCGGTTCTCCGTACAACTCGTCGGGCTCGACGAACACCGTCGCCGGCCCGGTGACGACGCTGAATCCCGCCACCCCGGAAACCTTCGCCAGCACCCGGTAGTCCAGATTCCGCACGCGGTAATCGGTGAAATGACCTTCATCGAGAACCAGATGATATTCATCGCCTTTGCCCATGGCCTGCCAGTGCTCGAGGGTGCTGTCGGGCACCCTCAGGGTCAGATCGTGGCCGCTCGCCTCGGACAGATATGCGGCCAGGGGCGCAAAGGCCGCGCGGGAGTCGGACCCGTGGACTTCCGAGCGAATAATCAGGTTGAACTGCTCGGCGCGCAGGGCGGGTGACAGACACAGGGCAAGCACCAGGAACAATACGCTGCCCACAGCACCGCCGAGTGGCGACAGAATGATCTGAAATCGCAAAGCCACTAACCCGGAACCCACCATGAAAGCCTCTTCGATTCGGAGATAATAGACGCCACTGTAAACAATCCCGAATGCGTTGCGCATTACCGGCCAGTGCGTCAAAATTCGCTTGGGTCGTTTGCCGACAGATTGGCTGTTGATGTACGTCGTTTTCCTCCATCAGCGGGCCACTTTCGGCCTCGCTTGAGCCGCGGAATGCGACAGTCACATACGCTATCAGGGCTATCGGGGCGCCCCAGGCTGACTCAGGCCAACCTGGGCGGCCATTCCTGATCTCCGGGGAGTTACATGTCATCGCGTAGAGATGTTGCCAATGCCATCCGGGCGCTGAGCATGGATGCCGTTCAACGTGCCAAGTCCGGACATCCGGGCATGCCCATGGGAATGGCGGACATCGCCGAAGTTCTGTGGAACGACTTCCTGCGCCACAACCCCGGCAACCCGCGATGGGCCAACCGGGATCGCTTCGTGCTGTCCAACGGCCACGGCTCGATGCTCCTCTACTCGCTGCTGCACTTGTCGGGCTATGCGCTGCCCATGCAGGAGATTGAGAATTTCCGGCAGCTGCACTCCATGACCCCCGGGCACCCGGAGTACAGTGACACGCCCGGCGTCGAGACCACCACCGGTCCCCTGGGTCAGGGCCTCGCCAATGCCGTCGGCATGGCCATCGCAGAGAAGGCGCTGGCCGCGCACTTCAACCGCGACGATCACCCCATCGTCGACCATCACACGTATGTGTTCGTCGGCGACGGTTGTCTGATGGAGGGTATTTCCCACGAAGCGTGCTCCCTGGCCGGCACTCTGGGACTGGGCAAGCTCATCGTCTTCTACGACGATAACGGCATCTCCATCGATGGCGATGTGAAAAACTGGTACACCGACGACACGCCGGCGCGCTTCCGGGCATACGGTTGGCAGGTCCTCGCCAACGTGGACGGACACGATTCCGAAGCGGTCAAGAGCGCTATCGAGGCGGCTCGCGAAAACGCCGACGCGCCCACTCTTATTTGCTGCAAGACCATCATCGGCTGGGGTTCACCCAACAAGCAGGGCAAGGCGTCCTCCCACGGCGCGGCACTCGGCGCCGACGAGGTCGCGCTGGTGCGCGAGACCATCGGCTGGCCCCACGCGCCATTTCATATCCCCGACGACATCAGGACGGCCTGGGACGCGAGCAGCCGCGGTCAGGACCTCGAGACCGCGTGGACGCAGCAATTCGACGCCTACCGTGGCGCGCACCCGCAGCTGGCGGCTGAGTTCGAACGGCGTATGCGCGGCGCGCTTCCCCGTGGTTGGAGCGCCCATGCCGATGCCTTCATCGATGAAGTCCAGCAGGCCGGCGAGAGCATCGCGTCGCGGAAGGCCTCTCAAAACGCCCTCGAAGGCTACGCACCGGTGCTGCCCGAACTCATTGGTGGTTCCGCCGACCTGGCCGGCTCGAACCTGACCCTTCACTCGGGCTCACGTCCGGTATCAGCCGCCGGTGCGGACGGCAACTACCTCTATTTCGGTGTGCGCGAGTTTGCCATGTCGGCAATTCTCAACGGGCTCGCTCTGCACGGTGGATTCATTCCCTACGGGGCGACCTTCCTGGTCTTTTCAGAGTACGCCCGCAATGCGTTGCGCATGGCGGCGTTGATGGGAATACGCAGTGTCTTCGTTTACACCCATGACTCTATCGGACTGGGAGAAGACGGACCGACCCATCAGGCGGTCGAGCAGACGGCAACCCTGCGGCTCATGCCGAACATGTCCGTGTGGCGGCCCTGCGATGGGGTGGAATCCGCCATCGCCTGGCGCCATGCCATCGAGCGCAGCGACGGTCCCGCGTGCCTGCTTTTTTCGCGCCAGGGACTTCCCCACCAGCAACGCTCACCGGAGCAGCTGGCCGATGCAGCCCGCGGCGGCTACGTATTGCGCGACTGTGCAGGTACCCCGCAGGCGCTGATCATCGCCACCGGCTCGGAAGTCGGCATGGCCGTGGAGGCCAGCAAGCTCCTGGAGCAAGAAGGCATTGCTGCACGCGTCGTGTCCATGCCCAGCACCGATGTCTTCGATGCCCAGAGCGCGTCGTTCAAGGAATCGGTTTTGCCCGCCGCCATCAAGGCGCGGGTATCGGTGGAGGCCGGGGTTACGGACTACTGGTACAAGTACATAGGCAGCTACGGCCGCGCAGTCGGCGTCGACAGCTTCGGAGTATCGGCGCCCTACGAAATAGTCTACGAACACTTCGGCCTGACCGCGCAGAGCGTGGCCAGCGCCGTCGAGGAATCCATCGCCAGCATTGCCAGCGAAACAGCCGGCGTGGCGGCAGAGTAAGCACGTTAACGAGGACCCCAAATGCCCATAAGAATTGCCATCAACGGTTACGGACGCATTGGCCGAAACATTTTGCGCGCTGTTTTCGAGAGCGGGCGCACGGATGAATTCGAGATCGTCGCGGTCAATGATCTTGGCGATGCCAACACCAATGCGCATTTGACCAAATACGACACGGCCCATGGCCGCTTTCCCGGCGAGGTGAGCGTCGACGGTGACTATCTGGTGGTCAACGGACAACGCATTCTCGTGTGTGCCGAACGCGATCCCGCCAATCTACCCTGGAAGAAGCTGGGCGTGGACGTGGTGCACGAGTCCACCGGGCTTTTCACCACCAAGGAGAAGGCCAGCGCACATCTGAAAGCAGGCGCTAAAAAAGTCGTGATCTCCGCCCCCGGCGGCGCAGACGTGGATGCCACAGTGGTCTATGGGGTCAACCACCAAACCCTGAAGTCCTCGGACACCGTCATCTCCAACGCGTCGTGCACCACCAACTGCCTGGCACCGCTGGTGAAACCGCTGCACGATCGTATCGGCGTCGAGTGCGGGCTCATGACCACCATCCACGCCTACACCAACGATCAAGTGCTCACGGATGTTTACCATTCGGATCTTCGCCGCGCCCGCTCCGCCACTCAGTCGATGATTCCCACCACCACCGGTGCCGCCAAGGCGGTTGGACTGGTGTTGCCGGAGCTCAACGGCAAGCTCGACGGCTTCGCCGTTCGCGTCCCCACCATCAACGTGTCCATGGTGGATCTGACTTTTACCGCCGCACGTAACACGGATAAGGACGAAATTGATGCGATTCTTCGCTCGGCTTCGGAGCAGGAGTTGAAGGGCATACTGAATTACAACGACAAGCCCCTGGTGTCGGTGGACTTCAATCACGATCCGGCTTCCTCCACCTACGAGTCGGCACTCACAAAGGTAATCAACGGAAAGCTGGTCAAGGTCGTGTCCTGGTACGACAACGAATGGGGCTTCTCCAACCGCATGCTGGACACGACGCTGGCGCTGGTGAACGCGCCCTGATTTTTCGGCGCCGCGGACAACATTAATACACCTATCACGAAGGATCACAGTCATGAGTTCACAGTCCATCGAAACCATCGCCGCTGCCATGGTTGCCGAAGGCAAGGGCATTCTCGCCATCGACGAGAGCAGCCCGACGATCAAGAAACGGTTCGATTCCATCGGCGCGGAATGCACCGAGGAGAACCGCCGCGCCTACCGCGAGCTGCTGATAGCCGGTGACGACATCAACGAATTTATCAGTGGCATGATCCTCTATGACGAAACCATCCGGCAGGCGACTGGCGATGGCACGCCCTTCCCGAAGCTGCTCGCGTCGCGGGGAATCATGCCCGGCATCAAGGTCGACGGCGGCGCAAAGGATCTGGCGGGTCACCCGGGCGAGAAGGTTACCGAGGGTCTTGACGGTCTGCGGGATCGTCTCGCCGAGTACCGCGAGCTCGGCGCGCCCTTCGCCAAATGGCGCGCGGTAATCACCATCGGCGACGGCTTACCGAGTCGCGGCTGCATCACGGCAAACTGCGAGGCGCTGGCCCGCTACGCGGCCCTGTGCCAGGAAGCCGGCATCGTTCCCATGGTCGAGCCGGAAGTCATGCTCGACGGCGATCACAGCATCGAACGCTGTTACGACGTGTGCGAAGAAACGCTGCGCGCGCTGTTCGCCGCTCTCTATGATCAACGCGTGGTGCTCGAAGGCACCATCCTGAAAGCCAGCATGGTGCTGACCGGCAACAAGTGCGCCAAGCGCGCCGGCGTAGAGGAAGTTGCCGAACGCACCCTGCGATGCTTGAAGAACTCAGTGCCCGCCGCGCTGCCGGGCATCGTGTTTCTATCCGGCGGTCAAACACCGGTGGAAGCAACGGCTCACTTGAACGCCATGAATGCCATGGCCGGCGAGCTGCCATGGAAGCTCAGCTTCTCCTACTCCCGCGCGCTGCAAGCGCCGGCGCTCGCGGCGTGGAACGGCGATCCCGCAAACGGCAAGGCAGCCCAGGCGGCGCTGCGGCACCGCGCACAACTCAACAGCGCCGCATCCCTGGGGCACTACAAGGAGAGTATGGAGACGGCCGCCGCTTGAGCCACCGTTTGAACATTACGTTCGGACGTTAGCTGAAGGTCAAGCCGGGACGGCCTCGCGTTCGGGAAACAGCCGTGGCCGTGAGCTCTGCTCCAGGGTGAAGGACTTGCTGTCCTGACTGTTCTCCAGCCACGCCCACAGGGGGCGCCAGTCGTCCAGACAGCGATCCTTGCCGATGCCGCCGAGCTCGTTCACACCGATACCCCTGGCGCTCGCCCGCGGGTAGCGGCGTGTTTCCCGCAATCGGGTGGCGACATTGAGACCAACGCTTTGCAGCGCCTTTTCCAGAGGCTTGAGCCCGCTGCGATGAGCGGGCGTGCGATTGACCACCGCAGCGATGCGCACATCGCTCTTGCAAACCGGTTCCACACGGCGCAAAACTTCCACCAACGAAAACATTGCGTCGATGTCGATGGGCGACGGTAGCACCGGCACGATAATGGTATCGGCGGTTCGCACCAGGTTGGGAAGAAAGGGATCCGTCAGTCCAGCGGGTGTGTCGACGATAACCCGCTCGGCATTCAACGGCACGCGCAACTGGTAGCTGCGGGTCACACCGATGGGGTTTTGAAATGCGGCGACGCCGTGGATGATGGCGCGGGACTCGGGGCGCGCCTGCAGCCAGCGGGTACTGGAGCCTTGGGCATCGTGGTCGAAGAGCGCCGTCAGGAATCCCTGGCCGGCGTAATAAGCGGCGAGATTGGTCGCGATGGTGGTCTTGCCGGACCCACCTTTCGGATTGAGCAGCATGATGGTATGCACAGTTCCCCCCTGGGCGACGATGGTGCCCGATAGCAGCCCGTCCCTGTGCCTGCAAACGAGCACTTTTACTATTCTGGCTTTCGCATTCTGCCTGCGGTCGGCCTCTGACAAGGGCGCCTGAACGCCACTTCCCGGAGTCGGACTTGTCATTTAATAATCTTGGGCAGCCACTGAGTTTCTACCACAATGATCCGAGAGCGTCTAGGAACAAAGCGGGTCCTCCCGTGACCATATCCAGGGGGCCAATTCCCGCGCCGGGAGAATAAGTTCCTGTGCCCCGGGAACTCCCCAGCGGCGAATTTCTTCTAAGTCTCAGGCCTCGAGAAAACGAGCGTGCCACCATGAATAAAGACAGTCTCGCCGCCGACCCGCGCAAACCTGGCGGACTCCTGTGGAGGACCTCTCTGGCGCTCATGTTGTTGGCGCCCCTCACCAGTCTCGGCCAGGAGCAGGCGACGGCGCCCGGTGTCGATCAGCTGCTGGCGGCCGTCGTCGGCGTGCAGGCCCAAGTGCCCGAACATGCGCGAACCGCGCAGGCCCTGGGAACACAGCGGGTTGGATCCGGAATTGTGATCGACGGCAACGGCCTCATCGTCACCATCGGCTATCTGATTCTTGAAGCCAGCCGCGTGCAGGTGGCGGTCACGGACAACAAACTGCTGGAAGCCGAGATCCTCGCCTACGACCACGAAACGGGATTCGGTTTGTTGCGCACCAGCGCGTCCATGGACGTGGTTCCCATGCACCTCGGTGATTCCTCGGATCTCGGGCAGGGCGATCAACTTCTGGTGGCGGGTTTTGGCGGACGCCAGGCGGCCAGGCCGGTGGTGCTCGTGTCACGCAGGGATTTCGCCGGCTATTGGGAGTACCTGCTGGAAAACGCGATCTTTACCGCGCCTCCCTACCCCCTGTTCGGAGGCGCCGCCCTGGTTAACGGGCGAGGGGAGCTGGTGGGGGTCGGTTCTCTAATGGTCGCCGATGCGTATCGTGGCCATCAACCCCTGGCCGGAAATATGTTCTTGCCCGTGGACCGGCTGAAAGACGTACTCGGTGATCTGCTGACCGCCGGCCGCTCCAGGGCCGTATCGCGGCCATGGCTCGGCCTCTACCTGAGCGAAGTCGACGGCTTGTTGATGGTGCAACGGCTGGCAGAGGACGGCCCCGCCGCCCGGGCGGGATTGCAGCTCGGTGACATAGTCCTCGGCGTCGCCGGTCAGCCGGTGACGTCCATGGCGGACTTCTACCGCAAGCTGTGGGCCGAAGGTGAACCGGGGGACAAGGTAGCTCTTACCCTCCTCGAAGGTGCGCAGATGCACGAAGTGAAGGTCACCGCCGGTGATCGTTACGAGTGGCTGCGCTTCAGCCAATAAGACGGTTCCTGGCTTCCTGATACTTTGCCGCCGTACGCGCGATGACGTCGTCGGGCAGTGATGGCGCCGGGGGTTTCTTGTCCCAGCCCGTGGTCTCCAGATAGTCCCGCACGTACTGCTTGTCGAAACTGGGCGGACTGCTATCGGGCGCGTATTCGTCGGCGGGCCAGAAACGCGACGAATCCGGGGTCAGCACTTCGTCGATGAGCACCACGTCGCCGTTGCCGTCCAAACCGAATTCGAACTTGGTATCGGCGATGATGATTCCACGAGCGGCCGCGTACACCACGGCCTGTTCGTACAGCTGCAGACTCACATCGCGCACCCGAGCCGCCGTGTCGCCGCCCACCAGTGCCACCATCTCGTCGAAGCCGATGTTCTCGTCGTGATCGCCGACGTCGGCCTTGGTGGACGGGGTGAAGATGACATTCGGCAGCCGGTCGGCCTGACGCAACCCCTCGGGCAGCTGGACACCGCTCACCTGACCGCTGGCCTGGTAGTCTTTCCAGCCAGAGCCGATCAAGTAGCCACGCACGATGGCTTCCACCGGCAGCGGGTCGAGCCGCCTGACGATGACGGCTTGAGCAGCCACCGTGTCACGTTCGTCCGCGTCGCTGAGCACATCTTCGAGGCGCAACGTGGAGCAATGATTGGCTACCAGTTTCGCCGTGCGCTCGAACCAGAAATTGGACAGCTCCGTGAGCACTGCCCCCTTCCCCGGGATCGGATTGGGAAGCACCACATCGAAGGCGGACAACCTGTCCGTCGCGACGATGAGCATGTGGCCGTCGTCCACTGCGTAAATGTCGCGTACTTTGCCGCGGTTTATGAGCTCCAGACTCTGGAGATCGCTGTGAAATACTGGCTCGGCTATTGCCGCCATCGCATTGGTGTCCTGTTGTTGCGGAATAAACAGGCGTGCATTCTACGTCAATAAATCCGGGTCAGGAATAACTCCGGGTTTATTCCGGCCAGGGGCGGGCTTGGGCCATGCGCGGGCGCTCGCCGCCGTAGCCGGACGCGTAGCGCATGAACATGCGTTTCAGCGGCGGCGATCCATCGACCATGGACAGGCCGAGGTTGCGCGCCACGCGCACCGGTTCCAGGCGGCTGCCGAACAGCCATTGGAAACCACTCATTCCCCGCTGCATGAGAAGATTACGGCCCTTGCGCCAGCGTTCGTAGGGCCGCAGGTTCATGCGCCGGCCCAAGTCGCGATCCCGTGACCAGTTGGCGTAGAGAATCTCCGCCAGCGCGGCCGCGTCCTGAAGGCCCAGATTGGCACCCTGGCCCGCCAACGGATGCACGGTGTGCGCCGCGTCGCCTACCAGCGCGACACGATCCGCGATGTACGCCCGGGCGTGCAGATGGCGAAGGGGGAACACGCCGCGCCCTGCCACGGCCTCGAGCCCGCCGAGACGGGATTCGAAAGCCTCCTCCACGGCCGCCGCGAAGCTTTCATCGGTTGCAGTCAGCAAGGCCTGCGCATGCTCGGGCAGGGTCGACCAGACGATGGAGCACAGATTTCCCGGCAGGGGCAGAAAGGCGAGCGGTCCGTCGGGCAGGAACCGCTGCCAGGCGGTTTCCCGATGCCACAACTCGGTACGCACCGTCGCCACGACGGCCTGCTGCCCGTAGTCACCGACATCGCACTGAATGCCGGCAAGCTCCCGGACCCGGGACCGGCTGCCGTCGGCGGCCACCACCAGGCGGGCATGCAGTCGGGTTCCGCCCAAGCGCAGCGTCACCCGGCTTTTCTCTACCTGCATGTCCTGCAGCTCCTCGGGGCGATAGAGCTTGAGCGTATCGAGGGAAGCCATGCGTGTATTCAGGCCTCGCTGAATGACATCGTTCTCGACGACGTGACCGAGGGCGTCGCTGCCGATATCGGCACTGTCGAAATGCACGCTGCCACTGCCCGTGGCGTCCCAGACGCACATCTCGCGAAATACACCGGCGCGCTCCAGGGGCAAGGCATCCCACACGTCGATGGCCCGCAGCACGCACTCCGACGCGCGACTGATGGCGCTGACGCGAAGTTGCCGCTCGTCTCCCGGCGGTGGCGGTGGATCGCTCGCCTCGATGACGGCTACTCGCAGGCCGGCCTTGGCCAACGCACAGGCCAGCGTCGCCCCCGTCATGCCGGCACCCACCACCGCCACGTCGTAGTTCACAAGGAAAGGCCCCGGGCGAGCCGGCTGTGATGCCCGCCGAGTCCCATGGCGTGATTGCCGAAATGGCGCTTGATGGGAGGAAATAGATCGAAAGCCAGCAACCCCAGGCCGCGGGCCAGCACCAGCGGCGTGAGGCGGTTCGAGAACAGGCGCACCAGAGCGTCGGTGGCCAGGGACACGCGCTTCTGATCGTGACGCCGGCACTGGGCATAGTGTGCCAGTAGTGACGCATCCCCGGGATCGCCACCCTCGCGGAGACTTCCACTGATGATCTCTGCCAGCGCCGCAACGTCGCGCAAACCCAGATTGAGGCCCTGGCCGGCCACCGGGTGAAGACTGTTTGCCGCGTTGCCGATGATCGCGAGGCGCCTGCCCACCACCTCTGTGGCGGTGACCAGGCGCAAGGGAAATGCATTGCGTGGACCCGCCGACACGAAGCCCCCCAGGCGCGTACCGAACTGCTCGGTGAGCGCGGCGAGAAAACCGTCGTCATCCAGGGCCAGGAGGTGCTTGCTGCTGTCGGCATCCATGCTCCAGACGAGCCCGCAATGGTTGCCGTGCATGGGGAGCAATGCCAGCGGGCCGGCGGCGGTGAATCGCTCGTAGGCGACGCCGTCGTGGTGACTGCGCGCTTCGACCCTGGCGGTGACCGCGAACTGGCCATAGTCGCGTTCGTTTACCGGTATGCCGAGTTGCTCGCGCAACGGCGAATGACCGCCGTCGCAAAGCACCATGAGCTTCGCTCGCACCCGGGAGGGCAAATCTTCGACCGGCTTATCGCCGGTTGCGGCGATGCACAGTTGTGCCTCGGGGGAATCGTCCCGGGTCACTGCATCCACCGTGGCCGGACGCAGGACGCGCACGCCCTCGCAGGAGCCCAGCGCCGCTTCCAGCGCCTGTCCCAGATCCCCCGCGGCGATGACATAACCCAGTGCATCCACCGAATAGTCCTCGGCACGCAGGCGGGCGAAACCGAAATGGCCGCGATCGGACACGTGGATGCGGGTAATTGGTGTGACGGCTGCGGATAGTGACTGCCACACACCCAGGGTGTGGAGGATGCGGCGCGAACCCTGGGACAGCGCGATTGGGCGAGAATCGTAGCCGGAAGCGCTTTCCGGCGACGCTTTGCTTGCCTCCACCAGGGTCACGGGAACACGCCCACGACCGAGCGCTATGGCCAGGCTCATACCCACCAGTCCGCCGCCGGCAATCGCTACCTCGCAACGGCCGTCACGCGCATGCGTAACATGGGTGCCGTTATCGGCGTGAACACTCACGATAATTCAACCCTGGCCGACGATGGCCTCGATATCGTCGACGGATTTCGGCACCGAGGAAGTCAAAACCTTGTTGCCGTTGCGGGTGACAAGAACATCATCCTCGATGCGAATGCCGATATTCCACCACTTGCGTGCCACCTGTTTGTCTCCCGCCGCCACGTACAGTCCCGGCTCGACGGTCATGACCATGCCGGGCTCGAACACCCGCCACTCGCCGCCGATTTTATAGTCACCCACGTCGTGCACATCCATCCCCAACCAGTGACCGGTGCGATGCACGTAGAACTTGCGGTAGCGCCCCTTCTTGATGACGGTGGCAGCACGGCCTTTGATGAGGCCCAACGCCACCAGTCCTTGCGCCAATACCTCGACAGCTGCTTCATGGGGCTCATTCCAGTGGTTACCCGGCTGAATTTGCTCGATGGCGGCCTCCTGAGCCTCCAATACCAGCTCGTAGAGCGCCTTTTGTGCCTTGGAGAATCGCCCGTTGACGGGAAAGGTACGCGTAATGTCGGCGGCGTAGTAATCGTACTCGGCGCCCGCGTCGATGAGCAACAAATCACCGTCTCGCAAGTTATCGCGGTTTTCGATGTAGTGCAGAACACAGGCATTCGCGCCGCCGGCAACAATGGACGGATACGCGGTGCGCCGGCTGCCGGCGCAAGTGAACGCGTAATTGAGCTCGGCTTCGATTTCGTATTCGGCCATGCCCGGGTGGCATGCACCCATGGCGCGAATGTGGGCATCACTGCTTATCTCCATGGCGCGGGTCATTGCACGCACCTCGGCCTTGCTCTTCACGAGGCGCATCTCGTGCAGCACGTTATCCAGGGCAACGAACTCCGCTGGTGAGCGCACGCCGACTTTCGAGCGTGTGCGCACCCGGTTCACCCAACCTATCATGTGTTGGTCGAAATCCGAGTCGTAACCCATCGCGTAGTAAACGCGGGATTGGTTTTCCAGCAGGCCGGGGAGAATGTCGTCTATATCCCCGATGGGAAAGGCATCATCGGCGCCGTAATCCGCGCATGCGCCCTCCAGGCCGCTGCGCGCACCATTCCAGATCTCCATTTCAGCATCGCGTTCACGGCAAAACAGAATGTATTCGCCGCGCTTGCGCTTTGGCACCAGCACCGCCACCGCCTCGGGCTCATCGAAGCCGGTGACATAATGGAAATCGCTGTCCTGCCGATAGGGGTATTCCACATCCCGGTTGCGCGCCCTGACCGGCGCCGCGGGCAGGATGGCGATGCTCCCCTCCCCCATATCCTCCATGATCGCGCGTCGCCGCCGGGCGAACTCTTTCTTGTCCAAGACTGGAACGGTCTCCGCGGCCTGTATCAGTGAAGACGCTGGGCGGTATCGCCGGACTCGGGCCCGCCCTGCATCTCTTCGAAAATCAGCATAACGCCGACCCGCATGTACTCGACGATCTCGCTGTAGTCTGCTTCCAGGGATTCCGATTCCTCGGTATCGCTTTTCAGGCGCGTTACCTCGGAGAAATCCGATAACACTTCCTGGGCGTCCCTGGACAGCCGCGCCGCGAGATCTCCCCCGGCACTTCCGATTCCGTACAAAAAACCGCTGCACCAGTTCGCCAGGGCCTCGCTGCGTACGCCGAGGCCTTGGTTGTCGTCAGGAAGTAAAGGAACAAAATTACACTGCCCGGAACAGAGCGTCCTCACGGTATCGGTGAGTACGCGCAGTAGTTCATTGCGGCAGTCATCGGTGGATTTGTGCACTCGTTCTTCAGGACCGAGCACCTCCTCGAGCCACCGCCGCGGGGCCTGCTCGTCGACGCCGCACAGCATGCCGCAAAGTAGTCCATGGCATTCCGCCGCGCCCAATTCTGCTCTCGCCCGCGCCAGTGCTTGCGAGCAAACGGTGTAGGATGTGGTCATTGCGCTCATCTCACGTGATTCTCAATGCACTCCCGGCGAAGCCCCCCGGCATCGCCAACAACCGACGCGAAGACGCCCGTCGGCCGTGGGTATGCTAACACCGTCGGTCTATTCCTCGAAACCGCCTGTCGGCGTCCGGCCGGGGCAACGTTGACCGGCCAGATTCCGCACCCTATATTGGGAAGACTGGAGCTAGAAATAAAGCCAACTGCTCGCTGCAAGCACTTGACTCCTATGGAACGAGACCAGAACTCTTCAAGCCTCGATGGTGTGGATCTACAGGGACTGGAGGCGCAGGTCGACGACCTAATCCAGACCTGTGACCAGCTCACCGACGAAAATCGCGCGCTGCGCGACCAGCAATCCAGCCTGGTTGCAGAGCGCGCCAGCCTCATCGAAAAATCCGAACTCGCGCGCTCCCGTGTGGAAGCGATGATCGCGCGACTCAAGGCAATGGAAATCGGTACATGAGTAAACAGGCCGAAGCAATCACCATAGAAATACTCGACAAGCAGTACACAGTTACCTGTCCGCCCGAGGAGAAACAGGACCTGCTCGAGTCCGCCAGGATACTCAATGATCGACTGAAAGAGGTGCGCGGCGGCGGCAAGGTTCTGGGAACCGAGCGCATGGCGGTAATGACGGCGCTCAACGTCATACACGAATACACCCTCCTGCAAAAGGCTCAATCGCAAGTCGACGGCATGCTGGAACGGCTGCGTGGCAAGCTCGACGGAGCCATCAGTCGACGCGAGGAGATTGAAGCGATAGACTGACCGCGATGCCCTCTGCGGTGTTTGCGAGCGGCCTAGTAATCGCTTGAGCCTAATCGTCCACCCTTGGGAGCCGACCGTCGGCGTTGTTGTGCATGTCCGTCCTGGCAGCGGAAAGCCTGATACGCCGCGATAAGCTCCCTACTGAACCAACCTGGTTCAAGGGTCATGGCGCGCAGCGGCAAATGCGGAGGGCGTCACTCGTTTTCCGCTCATCCGTTGCAGCGCGCGCTTCCATGGGTTCCTTTTTCCTGAAATCTCAATGATGTCCCGTCGCGCGTTGCGAGTAGAGATGCGCGCCAGGCGCCGTGGCGTTTCCAAGCCCGAGCGTGCCCGCATGGCCGAGGCATTGGCCCGACATCTGGGTGCGTCGCTGCGTGTGCGCCGCGCACGGCGCATCGCCTGCTATCTCCCGAACGACGGCGAGATGGATCTGGGGCCCGTCATGGATTTTTTGCGCGCCGCCGGCAGGCAGGTGCTGCTTCCCGCACTACACGGCACCGGCCTCTGGTTTTTTCCCTACGATCGGGATACGCCGCTGGCACCCAATCGCTTCGGAATTCCCGAACCCGACGCACCGGCACACACTCGTTGCCCGGCCCGAAATCTGGATCTGGTCCTCATGCCCCTGGTGGCTTTCGACCCCAGCGGCAACCGACTGGGCATGGGCGGGGGATTCTACGACCGCACTTTCTCCTACCTTCGAAACCGCAAATTCTGGACCAAACCCCTACTCATCGGCATCGCCTACGAATTCCAACGCCTGGATTCCCTCACCCCAAGCCCCTGGGACGTCCCCCTACAAGCCATCGCCACCGAAAAATCCCTACACCCCACAAATAGTCAAGAGATCCCCCAATAGGTGCCCGGTACCTGTTTGGTGGGTCTTGACTTATTGCTTATTTGATTCGTTGTTTGGGAATGCGCTACAAAGGTGGTCTGGTTGTTGGGGGTATTTGTTGGAATGGCGAATTATTGGTTGATGAAGTCCGAACCCGGTGAGTTCAGCATTGATGACTTGAAGGCTCGTCCATCCAAGACCGAGCCGTGGGATGGTGTGCGTAACTATCAGGCGCGCAACATGATGCGTGACGAAATGAAGCCGGGGGATCAGGTGTTTTTCTATCACTCCGCCTGTGAGGAACCAGGCATCGTCGGGGTTATGAAAATTGCCGGCAAACCCTACCCGGATCCGACCGCTTTCGACCCGGAGGACAAGCACTTTGACCCCAAGAGTGACCGGGACAACCCCCGATGGTTCCTCGTGGATGTCAAATTCGTGCGCAAGCTTAAACGCACCATCAGTTTGACGGAACTGAAAGAGCACGACGCGCTCGCCGAGATGGTGCTGGTCAGGCGGGGGAATCGATTATCGGTAATGCCGGTCAGTGAAAGCGATTGGAAGTATATTCTCGCCCTCGAGTGAGCCGTCTCAGCTCAGGAACAGCTCGTAGGCCGGATTCGCCGATTCCTCCACATAGTCGTAGCCCATATCGGAAAGAAATGTCTGAAAGGCGGCTGTCTCGTTGCTCGGCACCTGCACGCCAATGAGAACACGTCCGAAGTCCGCTCCGTGATTGCGGTAGTGGAACAAACTGATGTTCCAGTGCTCACCCATGTGCGTGAGGAATCGCAGCAGGGCCCCGGGCCGTTCGGGGAAGTTCAGTCGGTAGAGAAGTTCCTCGCCGACGCTGCCTGAGCGCCCACCCACCATGTAACGAATGTGAATTTTCGCCATCTCGTTGTCGGTCATGTCGACCACCGGATAGCCGCGATCCGCGAGGCCCGTGATGAGCGCGTCCCTGTCGCTTTCCACGTCGCGCAGCTCCACCCCGACGAATATGTGTGCATCCCCCACGCCCGCGTAACGGTAGTTGAATTCCGTGATGGAACGAGCGCCAATGGCGTGGCAGAACTCCTGCAAACTGCCGGGACGCTCAGGGATGGTAACCGCCAGCAGGGCCTCCCTGCGCTCACCCAGTTCGGCGCGTTCCGCGATATGGCGCAGGCGGTCGAAGTTGACATTGGCGCCACCGTCCACGGCCACCAGGGTCGCGCCCACGGTAGCCTCGCGCTCCACATAGCGCTTCAGCCCCGCGACCCCGAGGGCGCCGGCGGGCTCGGCGATTGAGCGCGTATCCTCGAAAATGTCTTTGATGGCGGCACATATTTCATCGGTGCTCACCAGCAGCACTTCGTCCACACACTGACGGGCAATACGAAACGGCTCCGCGCCCACCTGCTTGACGGCGACGCCGTCGGCAAAGATCCCCACATGCTCGAGCACAACCCGCTCACCAGCCTCCAGGGAGTGATGCATGGAGGGTGCATCCTCGGGTTCGACGCCGATGATGCGAATGTGCGGCCACAGGGATTTCACATAGGCCGAGATGCCTGCGATGAGGCCGCCACCACCCACCGCGACGAATATGGCGTGTATATCCGGCCCGTGCTGGCGGAGAATTTCCAGGGCTACGGTGCCCTGCCCGGCGATGACCTCCCTGTCGTCGAAGGGCGGCACGACGACCATGCCACGCTCACCGGCCAATTCATCGGCATGTTCCCGTGCATCATCGTAGGAACTGCCGTGCAGGACGACCTCGGCGCCCAGGTCCCTTACCGCATCGACCTTTATTCTCGGCGTGGTCTTGGGCATAACGATGAGCGCCGTCACGCCGAGCTGCCTGGCTGCCAGGGCCACGCCCTGAGCGTGATTGCCGGCAGACGACGCGATCACGCCCCGCGCCCGATCCTCGGCGCTGAGGCTGCAAATCTTGTTGTATGCACCCCGCACCTTGAACGAGAACACTTGCTGCAGGTCCTCACGCTTCAAGAGCACATTGTTGTCCAGGCGGCGGGACAAGCGCGGCGCAGGATCCAGAGGCGACTCGCGGGCAATGTCGTAGACCCGTGCTTTCAGAATCCGTTCAACGTAATCTCTGGGCATGATTATTCTTACCTGCCGGTCGTGGCCTGGCCCCCTCGAGCCTGTTCGCCCGGAGCGCCGGGCAAGCTGTATATAATAGCGTGCGAGCACTCGGACGAACCAGAAAATCCACACGGGCAACCCACCCCTCAAGGAGAAAAGGATGACCCAGGACGAAAAAAAGCAGGCGGTGGCGCGGGCCGCGCTGGAATTCGTCGAGGCCGGAACCATCGTCGGCGTGGGAACCGGCAGTACGGCGAACTACTTCATCGACGCCTTGGCCGAGATCAAACACAAGGTCGACGGCACCATAGCGAGCTCCGAGGAAAGCGCCCGGCGCCTCCAGGCCCACGGCATTCGGGTGATGGATTTGAACAGCGTCAGCGAGATGGCCGTGTACGTGGATGGCGCCGATGAAAGCACCAAGCATCTGTGTCTCATCAAGGGCGGCGGCGGTGCGCTCACCCGGGAGAAAATCGTCGCCGCAGTGGCAGATAAGTTCGTCTGCGTGGTTGATGACACGAAGCTGGTGGATCGCCTGGGCGTATTCCCTCTGCCGGTGGAAGTGATTCCCATGGCGCGCAGCTATGTCGCGCGGCGCATCGTACGCATGGGAGGGCAGCCGGAATTGCGCCAGGGATTTACCACCGACAACGGCAATGTCATTCTGGATGTCCACAATCTCGACATTCTCGAACCTGCAAAGATCGAATCGGAGCTCAATCAAATCACCGGGGTGGTCTGCAACGGATTGTTTGCCCGACGGCCGGCGGACGTACTGCTGGTTGGTCGTGACTCCGGCGTGGAAACGCTGCAAATCCATTAGCGCACAGTGACGAACGGTGCCATGAATCGCGCCGCATGCGACGTGCTTCCGTCCACCGGTCGAAAACGAATCCAAGCTCACGTTATTCTGAGGTAAAGACCCATGCGAGCCACTACCCACATCGGTACATCCGGCTGGCAGCACAAGCATTGGAAAGGTTTATTTTACCCGGATGACTTGAAGACCCGGGATTGGTTGAGCTACTACGCGCAACACTTCGACTGCGTGGAAGTAGACAGCAGCTTTTATGGAATGCCCACGACCGATGCTATTGCCAGATGGTGCGGATGTGTCCCGTCGGGTTTTACGTTTTCGGTAATCGCGCCCCGACGCATAACGCATTTCAAAAAACTGAAAAACTGCGATAACGAACTGAACGAATTCTTACGGCAACTGGACGGCTTCGGCAATCGTCTGGGGCCGGTGTTATTTCGATTACCCGCCCGGTGGCGGTGTAACCTGCGCCGGCTGGAAAATTTTCTCACCCATGTGCCCCGAGATTTACAACTGGCTTTCGAATTTCGCGATCCGAGTTGGCACAACAACGCGATCTACGAACTGTTGAAGTCCCGATCCGTTACGTTCTGCATATTCGACAGCGACGGATTCACAACACCGCTGATTGCGAACGGAAAACTGGTTTACATTCGGCTGCGCGGACCCGGCATCACGCGCCCGGGCAACTACCGGGCACCAAAGTTGCGAACCTGGGTAGATCGCGCCCATGGGTGGAATCGCAGGTCGAAGGAGGTCTTTTTGTTCTTTGACAACGACGAAAAGGGCTACGCGGTCAAGAACGGCGCGCGCACCATCGGCCTTCTCGAGGCTGCATAACCGCTTTAGATCTTGTCCAGCACGCTGGATGCCTCCAGCCGGTCGAGCAAATCTTGTAAGGCGTCCGGGCCGAGCGTAGCGAATCGATCCGCCAGCTCTGTCGCCTCGACATAGTCACGCTCGATGATCCAGACTACGGCGCCCTCCTCTTCCGGCTTGAGCGGGACCTCCCCGCCAGGAAGTCTCAGAACCGGATCACCCGTACTGAAATCTGCCCGCACGCCCAGAGACCGCACCCGATATTGCGTTACGTGATCCCGAAATGGCAGATTGAAGCGGCCGTAACGCTCGCTCAGCGCGCGATCCCGCTGCCAATCGCGGATCTGGTCCGAGAGATCCGCCTGGGTGAGAATTCCGTGGATCCGGTCGGCGATGGCACGCAGGTGCTCGCGGTGGGCTTGCGGGCGATCGAAGTGAGGAAGATTTTCTCGGAACAGCGACTCGTCGGGCAACGAGCGCAGAAGCCGCGAAATCACATCGATACCGGTGGGTTGTCCGATGCCGAAGCTCAAATGCAGGCTGGCATCGCTGGAGGCCAATGCCTCGTGATACTGACCCCTGGGCAGGTAGAGGACGTCGCCCGGCGTCATCTCGACCTCCTGGAGAAGATTTCCCTTGGCACGCTCATGGTGTTCCGGCCCGAAGGTACCGTAGTTGTGCCCCTCTACGTCGATGGCGTTGTCGGCACGCCCTTCGTACATACGCCAGATCTTGCTGCCCTCGATGTGCAGGGCAAAGACGTCAGTATTGTCGAAATGCGCCATGAATCCCTGATGGGCGCGCCACGAGCAATAAGAGTTACATACGGTCACGCCGCCCGTTGCCGTCTGCAGCGCGGCAGATACGGTTGCGACTCCCGGTGACAAAGACTCGATGAGGTCCAGAACTACCGTCGCACCGCGGCGCAACAACACGATGACTTGCTCCGGGTCCGGCATTATGGCCTGGTGGCCTTCGCGGGTCAGACGAACGCGTCCGTGTTCGGCCAAGTCCAGATTTTGACCGTCGAGAATGATCTTCATGGTACGGTCCGACCACGATTTTGACATGTTCAGAAGCCGATTGAATTCCTCCCAGGAAAAAATCTGATCGAACTTTTCCGCCGAGCCGGGAATATACGCAGGCCGTTGCTCCCAGATCGTACCAAAGAATTCCTCCGGCGATACGGGTGAGACGACCTGGCGAAAAGTGGTATCTACGGACACGCTACGTTTTTATCCGGCATCAGCGGTCGTTCAAAGTTGCTGCGTGGTGGGCGATGTGATCGCCGACGAAAGACTGAATAAAATAATAACTGTGATCATAACCCTGCTGCATGCGCAGTGTCAGCCGCTGGCCGGCTCGCGCGCAGGCGTCGGAAAATTTTTCGGGATGCAGCTGCTCATGGAGAAACTGATCCTCCGTCCCCTGGTCGATGAGAATCTCGCCATCGAATGTTGCGCCGGCAACCAAACAGGTCGCATCGTGGTCTTGCCATGCACCGGTGTCCTCACCGAGATATCCACGAAATGCCTTCTCACCCCAGGGGCATTGAGTGGGAGCGCAGATCGGGGCGAACGCCGACACCGATCGATAACGCCCGGGGTTCTTGAGCGCGATGGTCAACGCACCATGACCACCCATGGAATGACC
>JAACFO010000132.1 GCA_009937425.1 Gammaproteobacteria bacterium | reverse complement strand
TGGACCAAAGTGACCATGAAGGCCATCAAGTCCGGGCCGTCACGGGTCGCAGCGTTGCTTGCCGGCGACGTGGATCTCATCGAGCAAACACCCACCGCCGATATAGAGCGCCTCAAAAAAGATCCGAACCTGACTCTCAGCCAGGGCATATCCAATCGCGTCATCTATTTGCATCTGGATCACGATCGGGACGCCTCACCGTTTGTGAAGGGGAAAGACGGTAGCGACATCAAGAATCCCCTGAAGGATCAACGTGTGCGCATGGCCATCTCTCAGGCTATTAATCGCGACGCCGTTGTTTCCCGGGTAATGGAAGATATTGCCATCAAGGCCGGGCAGCTTCTTCCCGAGGGTTTTTTCGGTAGAAGCCCGAACCTGCAGCCCGTCGCTTACGACCCCAAGCTAGCGAAGAGAAATCTTTCCGAAGCGGGCTACGGCGATGGTTTTAAGTTGACCATTCACGGACCCAATGACCGCTACATCAACGATGCGAAAATCGCCGAGGCGGTTGCTCAGATGCTCACGCGAGTCGGAATTCAAACCGACGTCGTCACCATGCCGAGAAGCGTATATTTCAAACGCGCGTCCCGGGGCGGTCCTGACGGTACGCCGGAGTTCAGCTTCATCCTGGTGGGATGGGGTTCCGGTACCGGTGAAGCATCGTCGCCGCTGAAGTCGTTGATTCACACCTACGACAAATCACGCGGCTTCGGCGCCTCGAATCGCGGGCGTTATTCCAATGCCAAAGTCGACAAGCTGATCGAAGATGCGTTGGCGACGGTGGATGACGCCAAACGCCAGGATTTGTTGGCCGAGGCAACGGAAATCGCCATCAACGATGGCGCTATCATTCCTCTCCACTACCAGGTTAATACCTGGGCAGCGCGCAAGGGTATCAAGTACCGGGCGCGCACCGACGAAGCGACCGTTGCTACTGACGTAATCAGCGAGTAACGGTGTGTGATTCGGGCGGCGCATGGGCGTCGCCCGAATCTCTGACGCTGAAGGGGATTGCCGCCACTTGACAGGTTGAGCCAGCGTGTCTGTCTTCATCACCCGCCGCGTGTTGCAGAGTCTCGTCGTCATCTTCGTGATGTCGCTGTTGGTTTTTTTCGGGGTCAATATCGTCGGCGATCCCATCGACATGCTCATCAATCCCGAGGCGGATCAGGAAGATATCGAGGCCGCCATCCGTGCCTTGGGTCTCGACCGCCCGATTCACGAGCAGTATTGGTATTTTCTGGTCAACGCGCTGAAAGGCGATCTGGGAAAATCCTTCATCTTCGCCGAGCCCGCCCTGAAGCTCATTTTGCAGCGTATGCCGGCGACCCTGGAGCTCGCCTTCACCGCCATGATCATGGCAATCTTCCTCGGCATTCCGCTCGGTGTTTTTGCCGGGCTGCGGCCGCACTCCAAGGTCAGCAAAACTATCATGGCCGGCTCGATTCTGGGCTTCAGTTTGCCGACCTTCTGGGTTGGTCTGATGTTCATCATGATTTTCGCCGTGATGCTTGGTTGGCTTCCGTCCACGGGACGCGGCGAAACCACATCGTTGCTCGGGATTCAGGTGAGTTTTCTCAGCTGGGACGGCCTCAGGCATCTGCTGCTGCCAGCGTTGAATTTGGCGCTTTTTAAAATTTCCCTCGTCATCCGCCTCGCGCGCGCAGGCACCCGTGAGGTTGCGCTTCAGGACTACATCAAGTTTGCCCGGGCAAAGGGATTGAGCTCGACGCGGGTAGTGATGGTTCACATCATGAAGAACATTCTGATTCCGGTGGTGACCGTATTGGGCTTGGAGCTGGGCGGGGTGATCGCCTTCGCGGTGGTAACCGAGACGGTATTTGCCTGGCCGGGAATGGGGAAACTTCTGATTGACTCCATACAGCTCCTGGATCGCCCGGTGGTAGTGGCCTATTTGATGATCACCGTACTGATGTTCATCGTAATCAATCTTGTGGTGGATATTCTTTACTCAATTCTGGATCCACGGGTGCGCTTGAAGGACGTGAAGTCATGAGCACGACCAGCGAGCATGCCACACAGGCTGCGACAATTGTTCGCCCGGTACGCGAGCAGACGCCGTTTCGGCGATTTCTTTCGGACTTCTTCGAAAGCAGGGTTGCGACCACTGCGATTGTGGTATTCGGGCTGATTCTTTTCGTCGCGCTTTTCGCTCCCTGGATTTCCCCTCAGAATCCCTATGACTTGATGGTCGTGGATGTAATGAACAGCCGTATGTCGCCGGGGGAGAAGTCATTGGACGGAATGACCTTCCTGCTTGGAAGTGACGGCGCCGGTCGCGACATGTTGAGCGCGATCTTTTACGGATTGCGCACGAGCCTCGGCGTTGGAGTCATGAGCGCCGTTATTGCATTGTGTATTGGTATGGCGGTCGGATTGGCCGCGGCATACTTCGGCGGACGCACTGATTCACTCATCATGCGTATCGTCGATCTGCAGCTCAGCTTTCCCGCCATACTCATCGCCCTCATTCTTCTGTCCATCGTCGGTAAGGGCGTGGACAAGATAATCATTGCCCTGGTCATCGCTCAGTGGGCCTATTATGCGCGTACGGTACGCGCCAGCGCTTTGGTGGAAAGACGCAAAGAGTACATCGAAGCGGCTACCTGCCTCGCTCTCAGTCATCGGCGTATCGTATTTCGTCACCTGCTGCCCAATGTATTGCCGCCGCTCATCGTCGTCGGAACGCTGCAGACGGCCCATGCTATTTCGTTGGAAGCAACGCTGAGCTTCCTGGGCGTTGGCCTTCCCCAGACTGAGCCGTCTCTGGGTCTGCTGATATCCAATGGATTCGAGTACATGTTGAGCGGCAAGTACTGGATCAGCTTCTTCCCCGGGGTCGCGCTTCTGGTCACTATCGTCTCCATCAATCTGGTGGGCGACCAGCTGCGCGACGTGCTCAATCCGAGGCTCGAGCGGTGAATCAGGACAATTCAGGCTTGCAAACGCAAGCCGCCGATTCGTCTGTCACCGGCGTGCAACACGCCGGCCATACTCTGGCCGTGGAAGATCTGCAAACCTTTTTCTATACCAAGGCAGGTGTGGTCAAAGCCGTCAACGGCGTGAGCTTCAGCGTGAGCAAAGGCGAGGTTCTGGGTCTGGTGGGGGAATCGGGATCGGGGAAGTCCGTTACTGGTTTTTCGATACTCGGGTTGGTGGATCCACCGGGGGAGATCGCGGGGGGCAGCATCCGCTTTCAGGGTCGGGAGTTGGTCGGGCTGGATGACATCGCCATGCGCGAGATCCGTGGTTCGCGGATTGCCATGATCTTTCAGGATCCGATGATGACACTCAATCCCGTGCTGCGCATCGACACGCAGATGATCGAGGCCATTCAGGCGCATGCTCGCGTGAGCCGTGCTGCGGCTTATGCACGTGCCCGGGAGGTGCTGCTGAAGGTGGGGATCGCCGCTCCCGACGAGCGGCTCAAGTCTTACCCGCATCAGTTCTCCGGCGGCATGCGTCAGCGGGTGGCTATTGCCATCGCGTTATTGAACGAGCCGGATTTGATCATCGCCGACGAGCCCACCACGGCCCTGGATGTCACCATTCAGGCCCAGATCCTTTACGAAGCGCAGAAGCTGTGCCGGGAGACGGGTACGGCGCTCATATGGATCACTCACGATCTGACGGTTGTAGCCGGACTCGCGGACCGCATCTGTGTCATGTACGCCGGCAGGGACGTAGAGCAGGGTGATGTGGATGACGTGCTGGATCATCCTTTGCACCCCTATACCTACGGGCTGATCGGATCGGTGCCGAGCCGTAACCGGCGGGGCAAGCTCCTGCATCAAATTCCCGGAATGACGCCGTCACTGTTGAACCTGCCCCCCGGATGCGCATTCCGGGCACGCTGCGACCGTCAGACCGACGCGTGTCATCGCGAGCCGCCGGTGGTGGAGCACGGTGACACCCGCCGGGTGCGCTGCTTCCATCCGTATCCCAGGGATTCCCTATGAACGGAGATCCGGATTCCGCGCCCATGTTGGACCTTCGGTCGGTGACGAAACGTTTCGTCAAGCATTTGGATCTCGCGGCGAAAATTGTCCGCCGTCTCGGCGCCGACATTAACGAGGAGGTCGTACAGGCAGTCGACAGCGTTGACTTGACCGTCAGCAAGGGCGAGGTGGTTGGACTGGTTGGTGAATCCGGTTGCGGTAAGTCCACACTGGGCCGGATGGTTGCCGGTATTCTCGAGCCCACCAAAGGTGACATTCTGTATCGTGGCAGCAGCATCCTGGGGGCCGGAGACTCCCAGAAGCGGGAAGCCGCGCTCAAGGTGCAGATGATTTTTCAAGATCCTTTTGCGTCGCTGAACCCGCGTATGCGCGTTGCCGATATCATCGGGGAAGCGCCACTCATCCATGGAATCATCTCGCGGGCGGAATTCAGCGACTATGTAGACGACGTGCTGGATCGCTGCGGCCTGGATGCCGGCTTCAAGCGTCGCTACCCGCATCAATTCTCCGGTGGTCAGCGCCAGCGCATCGGCATCGCCCGAGCCCTCGCGGTCAAACCGGAATTCATCGTCTGCGACGAATCCGTGGCGGCTCTGGACGTTTCTATTCAGGCGCAGATTCTCAATCTGTTCATGGATCTGCGCGAGAGCCTGGACCTCACCTATTTATTTATCAGCCACGATCTGGGCGTGGTGGAGCACCTGAGCGACCGCGTCGTGATCATGTACCTTGGACGGGTAGTGGAGAGCACCACTACCGATGCGCTGTTCGAGCAGCCGAATCATCCTTACACCCAGGCGTTATTGCGCGAGGTGCCGCGCCTCGAGAGCCGGCATTCGGAGTTTCTGCCTATCGAGGGAGAGATCCCATCACCGTTGGATCCACCGAGCGGTTGTCATTTTCACCCCCGCTGTCCCCATGCAATGCCTCGCTGTCGCACCGAGGCGCCGGTGCTGAAAGAGATTCAGTCGGGTTGGCGGTCGGCGTGCCATCTGAATGATTGAATTCTTGTATTTCCATGCGCTATCTCGTTGCTGATGTTCTCGAACGCCTGGACGCGGAAGGACACCATGCGCCGGTAGTTTTCGATTCTCCCCACAGCGGAAATATCTATCCCGACGACTTCGGGCATTGCATCGATCGGATTCATCTGCGTCGCACAGAGGACGCATTCATCGATGACTTGTTTGCCGATGCTCCCGGAAAGGGAGCAACATTGTTGTGCGCATTGTTTCCGCGCAGCTATGTGGACCCCAACAGAGCGCCGGACGATATCGAGCCGTCCATGCTTCACGGGGCGTGGCCATATGCGGCCAACCCGGGCGAAAAAGCGAAACTCGGTATCGGTTTGATTCCTTCCAGGGAGCCGGGCGGGGCGGTTTATGATCGGTTGCTGAGCGTCGAGGAAGCCAGCCGCCGAATCGACAACTATTACTGGCCGTATCACCGTGAGTTGGAACAGGCGCTGGACCGTGCGCAGCGATTCGCGGGCGCCTTCTGGCATGTCAACTGCCACTCCATGCCCGCGGTCAGCACCGTTGTTTCGCCCGAGGGTCCTGGCGTGCCGCGCCCCGACTTTTGTCTTGGTACCCGCGACGGCACCACCTGCGACAGTGAGTTCGTGGAGACCGTCCGAGGTTCTCTCGTGGATATGGGTTATGCGGTGAGTATCGATGACCCCTATAAAGGAGTGGAGCTGGTACGACGCTACTCCGATCCTATACACGGCCGCCACAGCCTGCAGGTAGAAATTAATCGCGGCCTCTACATGGATGAGGCGAGCATCACCAGGAACGATGGCTTCGCCACGCTGAAAACCGATATTGGACGATTAGTGGAAGCTATCTGCAACTACGCGCGCGCACGGGTTGGCGCGAGGCAGATTTGATGGAGGGATCGCGTAATTTCCCTCACCCCGGCCCTCTCCCGCAAGCGGGAGAGGGAGAGGACGAGGCGGCTTTGTTCATGGTGTTGAACGAAGGGTCCCCTCTCCCCTCTTTGGGGAGAGGGAGTGGATCAGGCGGCTTTGGGGAAGGCTAATGACACGTTCAGGCCGGGGTCGCCAGCGAGCTTGATATTGGCTTTGTGAAGCCGGGCCACCGCCTCCACCAGGCTCAGACCCAGTCCGTTGCCCGGCGTATTACGGCTCTCCTCGAGACGGAAGAAGCGCTTGAACACTTGCTCTCTGGATTTTTCGGGAATACCAGGTCCACTGTCTGTGATGCGGATCCGAGGCCCGGAGGGATTGTCTTCCAAACTGACATGAATGTCGCCGCCTCGTGGCGTGTATTTGATGGCGTTGTCGAGCAGATTGGCCAAGGCCTGGAAAAGCAGATCCCGGTCCCCGCGCACCTGCACATTTTCCAATACGGAAATATCCAACTTCTGATTCTTGTGCTCGGCGAGGGGCTCGTAAAGCTCGGTAACGTCGCGCACGACCTCGTCGAGGGGGATGTTCGTGAAGGCCGCCCGGCGCCGGCCGGATTCGATATTGGCGATGCGCAGCAGCGCGTTGAACGTGGTCAGCAATCCATCAGCATCCGCCAGCGCCGCTTCGACCCTACTCTTGTCGACGTTGTCGACGTTATCACTCTTTAGATCCTCCAGGCGGTTGCGCAGTCGCGTGAGCGGTGTGCGAAGATCGTGGGCGACATTGTCGGTAACCCGGCGCACATCCTCCATCAACTGTTCGATAGTATCGAGCATACCGTTGAGGTTGTCCGCCAGCTGATCGAAATCGTCGTCGGTACTGCGGGTGGGGATTCTTCGGGAAAGATCGCCGTGCATGATTCGGCGGCTGGTTTCGTTTATGGCTTCAAGGCGCCGCATGGTGCGCCGCGACAGCATGATGCCGCCGGCCAGCGCCATCATCACTGTGATTGCCAGCCCCCAGGCAATCGCCCGCACGATCAGGCCGCGAGTGGCGTCGAGCGCGTGCATATCGCGGCCGACGAGAAGACGGTAACCGCCCCGAAGGGTGAATGGGCGGGCGCGAGCACGGTGTGTGACTTCACCTGCGCTGGTGGTTTGCTCGAGATTGAAGTTGAACCAGCCGTCGCTGTCTCTGCTGACTCGCGGCCAGCGATCCAGGTTGCCGATCAGCGGCGTCAGCTGATCATCGGTTAGCAGGTAGACGGCGTCGCCGTTGGGTTTGCGAGAAATCCGCTCGTCTATAGAGCGAATCAGTCCATCGAGGCCGGAAACGCCGTAACGTTCCGCGAGACCGGTAACTTCCGCCTCGATGGTGTCGTCGGTTTGCAGCGCCATGTAGCCGGCGGTGGACCAGTAGATAAAGGTCAGCAACACCGCCACCGATGCCCCGAAGAGCGCCATGTAGAGTACCGCGAGTCGAAATGTCGAGCTACGCAGAAGCCGGGCAATCCTCACTTATCACGTCTCTCCACTGAGCATGTATCCGGCTCCTCTTACGGTGTGCAGCAGCGGGCGTTCGAAGCCACGGTCTATCTTGCCGCGAAGCCGGCTTACGTGTACGTCGATGACGTTTGTCTGCGGATCGAAGTGATAATTCCAAACCCCTTCCAGCAACATGGTTCGCGTGACCACCTGATCCACATGCCGCATGAGAAACTCCAGCAAGCTGAACTCGCGAGGCTGCAAGCGGATCATCTGACCGGCGCGCCTGACGACCCTGGAGAGTAGATCCAACTCCAGATCCCCAACCTTGAGCGAGGTATCCGGCGTGCCGGGCTCGCGGCGTCGTGTCAATGCTTCCAGGCGTGCCAGTAGCTCACTGAATGCAAATGGCTTGACCAGGTAGTCATCGCCGCCGGCGTGTAAACCGTCGACGCGGTCATCCACTTCTCCCAGCGCACTGAGAATCAGCACCGGCATCGTCTTTCCCGAGGACCGCAAGGCCTGAATCACCGACAGCCCGTCCAGGGCCGGCAACATGCGGTCCACCACCAGCACGTCGTAATCGCCCTCCAGGGCGAGAAACAGGCCATCCTTGCCGTCGCCGGCGCCATCCGTGGCGTGGCCGCTCTCGCTCAGACCTTTGACCAGATAATCAAGGGTTTCCCGGTCGTCCTCTATGACAAGTATGCGCATGGCTCGGTATCCTTCTATTCGTTGATAGATGAGACCACTGCTGGACCATTTAATTCCCGGGCCGGGGGAAAGTCCCCCCGGCCCGAGACCATCAAGCCTGCTCCAGCGGTACTGCCACAAAGCGGCTCATGCCGTCGCGCTTGATTAAGAGCAGCACCGTCTTGTGCTTCTCTTTCGCGGCCTGCTTGACTGCGGTCACGACTTCGTCGGGCTTGGTTACCGTCGTTTGGCCGATGCGCGAAATAATGTCTCCGCGCTGCAATCCATGCCTGGCCGCCGGGCTGTCAGCAAGCACATCCACGATCAGCACACCGACTTCGTCGTCGGATAACTTCAAGTGCTTTTTCGCCTCCGCCGACAAAGCACTCAAGCTCACGCCCAGCTTCGGAGCACCGTCGTCGACGTCCCGGGATTCGGTTATCGCAACCGTTTCCTCGCCGGGCAGGCTTCCGAGTATCACCTGCAGGGACTCGCGCTTGCCGTCACGCCAGACGGTTACGCTCACTGTGTCGCCCTTGTCGGTATCCGCCACCATCCGCGGCAGCGATCGGGCATCCTCGACTTCCTCGCCACCGAATTCGAGGATGACGTCGCCAACCTTCACACCGGAACGCTGAGCCGGGCTGCCGGGCTCGACCGAGGACACCAATGCACCCTCTTCCTGGTCGAGATTCATGGTCTCGGCAAGGGCTTCGTCGATGCTCTGGATGTGCACACCGAGCCAGCCGCGGGCAACGCGACCGTCGCTCTTGAGTTCGGCGATCACAGGCTCGGCGAGTGTCGATGGAATGGCAAAACCGATCCCGATGTTGCCGCCGCTGGGCGAGAAGATGGCCGTATTGACGCCGACCACTTTGCCGCTCGCGTCGAACAGCGGGCCACCCGAGTTACCACGGTTAATGGGTGCATCGATCTGCAGGTAGTCGTCGTAGGGGCCCGACTGGATGTCCCGGCCACGGGCCGAGATGATTCCAGCGCTTACCGAGCCGCCGAGGCCGAAGGGATTACCCACGGCAACTACCCAATCGCCCACCTTGGCTTTTTCCGAGTCTCCGAAACGCACATACGGGAGCTCCTCTGAAGTCTCGATCTTCAGAAGGGCCAGATCCGTTTTCGGATCCCGTCCTTTGACCTTCGCCGTGTGACGTGTGCCATCGTGCAGTATCACCGTAATCTCCCCGGCGCCCTCGACCACGTGATTGTTGGTCACGATGTAGCCGTCAGGATCGACGATGAAACCGGAACCCATGGCCTGCATTTCGCCGTTCGGCCTTCCTTCGGGGACCTGTCTTTGCGAGTGCTCTTCGAAGAATTTCTTGAACGGAGAGCCTTCCGGGAACTCGAAATCCGGTCTCTGCATCATGCCGCCTCGGGTCTGGGGATGGCTGCTGGCGATACTCACTACCGCCGGTTGTACTGCCTCGATCAGCTTGGAAAAGCTCGGCGGTGCGATCTGCACGGACGCCGACGGTATGTTCTTGTCCACCGGCGCAACCGCCGCGTTGGCATTCTGTGACGGCATACCGAAGTGCAGCACGGCGATCACGGCCGCGGCGACCGCGGTGGTGGCAAACATGGTCTGTTTGCCGGTTACGCGTCGATTGACGCTTTTGATTCGTTGTCCGTTCATGGTAGCGAGACTCCTCGTGATGTTGAAAAGACGTTGAGCCATCACGGCAATGGCTGACGAACTCGAAAATACGCCGGCGTCGATGACACCACGGTGTCTTGTTAATGACATTTTGGTAATAATCCCCGGCCTTGAAACTCCCTTGCCGGGGTTCGGGGTTGGACGGGATTCTGGCCGCCGGAGACGGCGGTGGTTATGCTAGGGTCCGGTCAGCGTGATTCGAGAGGTCGCCATGTCGCAAGAACATTATCCGGTCAACATCCAGGCACCGGATATCTCCCCGTACCGCAAGGGCAATACCGGGATTGAGTACGTTACGACTCTGGATAGCGGTAAGTCCGGGCCCCATGTCATGTTGAGCGCCGTCGTGCACGGAAACGAGCTGTGCGGCGCCATCGCACTCGATTATCTCATGCGCCACGAGGTGCGCCCGGTGGCGGGAAAGTTGACCCTCGCATTCATGAACGTGGCTGCCTTCGATACTTTCGATGCAGCCAATCCAACCACGTCCCGCTTCGTTGACGAAGATTTCAACCGGCTCTGGACCCGTGAGGTGTTGGACGGTGACCGGGACAGTGTCGAGCTTCGCCGTGCCAGGGCCGTGCGACCGATAGTGGATACGGTGGACTATCTGCTGGATATTCATTCCATGCAGCACACCACCGTGCCGCTGATGATGTGCGGTCCCCTGGAAAAGGGCAGGCAGCTGGCGCGGGATCTCACATCACCCCGGCACGTGGTGAGCGATGCGGGTCATTCGGCGGGGCGGCGCATGCGTGACTACGAAGCCTTCAGCGATGCGTCCAGTGCGCGAAACGCGCTACTGGTGGAGTGCGGACAACACTGGGAACCCCCCAGCGTCCATGTGGCAAAGGAGATATCGCTGCGCTTTCTGGCGCGCTACGAGGTTGTGGATCCGGCGTTTGTGGCGGAGCATCTGACGGCGGCAGCCCCGCTTCAACAACAGCTCATCGAGGTTACAGGCCCGGTCACCATCGAAACCGACGACTTTCGCTTTACGGAGGTCTTTCGCGGCATGGAAGTGATCGAGAACAAAGGCACGCT
>JAACFO010000304.1 GCA_009937425.1 Gammaproteobacteria bacterium | reverse complement strand
CTGGCCGGCGTGAACGTGTCCCTGGACGATCCCGCGTTGGCCGGGCCTGCCGCCGCGGTGCTACCCGAGCCTGCAACCGTCGCCGCGTCGCCCCCTGGCACTGCAACCACGACGACAGCTACCACAGCGGTAGCAACCACGGTGGCCGCGAGCACGCCACCGGCGAAGCCAACGAACATCCCGGCGGCGCCCGCTGCCGCACCCGCCGCCGCACCTGCCGCTCCGGTGCGCCCCGCCGGCGTGAACGCCTTCAACCGACTGATGAAACCGCCCTCGAAACGCAACCCGCCGCCCACCGAGGATGGCATCCACGATCCCGCCAGCCAGGGAACACAGATCCTGCAGGCCCCGCGGGAGTCCTTCACCGGTCTGCCCCGGAGTAAGTCGGGAAATCGCGTCGACTGGGTCAAGGCGCTGGAGAAGGGCATGATCGCGCCGCGCTTCGATCTGGTGGATCCCGATAAGCAGCCGGTGATCATGGATCTCAACATCGTTCGCGAGGTCAAGGGATCGATGCCGGACGTGGTTTACCCGCACAAGCAGCACACCGAGTGGCTCGACTGCTCCAACTGCCACCCGGCGATCTTCAAGCCCCAGAAGGGAGCGAACGCCATGAGCATGGCCAACATTCTGTTGGGCAAGCAGTGCGGTGTGTGCCACGGCAAGGTCGCGTTCCCGGTGGGTGAGTGCCGCAAGTGCCACTCCCGCAAAAAACCCAAGAGCGCCGCCGCGCCATGAGGCCAGCGCGGGGTCGCGCATGGGACGTGTCGCGGCGTGTGCGCGGCGCCTGGTCCAGAGGTGCGCGCCGTGCCCGGTGCCATGTTGTGTAAGGCCTGCGCGGAGTGGCTGCTCGGCGTCGCCTTGATGCTGCTGGCGGTGACGCTCACCGCCGGCGACGCCGACACGCGCGTGCCGCTTCTCGAACAGAAGCTGCGCCTGGTGGAGCGGCTACTGGAGTCGGCGCACGAGCGGCACGCTCAGGACGCTGCCGCCCGCGGCGAGCTGGAAGGTGTCGGGGTGATGGTGGCCAGCGCCCGGGGTGACCTCGCGTCGGGCTCGGTGGAAGAGGCGGAAATGGCCCTCGACGAGGCCCTGCGCCAGGTGACCGCCATCTCGCGGCGGGCGCGGCCCGGCCCGGCGCGTTCCCACGTCCGGGACAGGTACCGGCAGCTGCTGGTGGGGGTGCGCGCGTTTCGTGTCGCCTTCGCCCAGGTGGTGGCGGAGAAGGGTGCAGCGAGCGCCGCGGTGCTCGACGACGCGCGCCTGGATGCGCTGGTGGCCGGCGCCGAGCAGGCGGCGCGCGAGCAGCGCTACGCCGAGGGCGTCGAGCAGCTTGCCGAGGCCTACGAGATGCTGTCGCTGGCGCTCAGTGAGGCGCGCGCCAACGAGACCCTGGAGCATCGGCTGGTGTTCGCCAGCCCCGCCGAGGAGTACCGCTACGAACAGGAACGCTACAAGAGCCACGAGCTGCTGATCAAGCTGATGGTGGCGCAGCGCGCGCCGGCAGCCGACACCCTCGACCGTATCCACGGTGAGGTGGAGCAGGCCATGGCGTTGGACGATCGCGCCCGGGCGATGACCGGCAGCGGCGACTACGTCGCTGCGATTCGCATCCAGGAGGCCGCGGTAGCGCATCTCGCCAGGGCCTTGCAGCTGGCCGGCTTGTTCGTGCCCCAATGAGCAATGAATAAGGAGAGGACGAAGCATGTGGTTTAACCCGATTCACCGATGGGCTTCGGCCTGCTGTCTGGGCCTGGCGCTATTCCTGCCCTGGGTCGCGCCGGACGCGGCACAGACGGCTGCCCCAGCGCAGGGCGCGCCGCCGAGTGCCGAGGCCCTCGACGCGCGTCTCGCAAATGTCGAACGCCTCATCGAGCACTCTTCCGGCGCCAGGCGGGTCCAGGCGAGCGAGGTGCCCGAGGCCCGGAGCCACCGTGGGCGCGCGCTGGCGCTGCACGCCGAGGCCCGCGAGCGTTGCCGGGCAGGGGATCTGATCGGCTGTGGCGGCCTGCTGGACGAGGCCACCAGGGAGATGATGAGCGCCGTGCGTCTGGCGGGCCGGCCGGCTGCGCTGGACGACAGGAAGCGGGAAGATTTCGAGGCCCGGGCCGAAAGCATCGCTGCCTTGCTGGGGGCCCTGCAACGCATCGGAGCGGAGAAGGGCGTCGCGGACATGGCGGCACGGGTGGAGGCGGACGTAAATCTGTTGGTGGCTAAAGCGCGGGAGCTCGAGGAGGCCGGCAAACTCGAGGAGGGTCGACGCGGCCTGAACGCGGCTTACGAGATGGCCAAGGGCGCTATCGAGGAGTTGCGCGGCGGCGACACCCTGGTGCGCACCCTGGAGTTCGCCAGCAAGGAGGAGGAGTACGACTATGAGCTCGATCGCAACGACACCCACCAGATGCTCATCACGGTGTTGGTGGCGGAGAAGCGCGCCAGCGCCGGTGTCGATCAGATGGTCACGCAATACGTGCAGCGGGCCGAGGCGCTGCGCACCGAGGCCGAGGGGCAGGCGGGCGCCGGTGATTTCGCAAAAGCGGTGGCGACCCTGGAGCAATCCACCAAGGAGCTGGTGCGCGCAATTCGCAGCGCCGGCGTCTACATCCCCGGGTAGCCGCCGATGCGGAAGGCGCCATCCAGTCGACTAACCGCCCCGGCGCCCCCGGTTTGGGTGCTGTGGTCGTGCCTCGCGCTCGCCAGCGG
>JAACFO010000042.1 GCA_009937425.1 Gammaproteobacteria bacterium | reverse complement strand
TAATTGCCCTAGCTAGGGCAATTAGGTCAACTCCGACACCATAGTTCGGCACCGTAGTTCGATAGCGCTCATCGGGGGGGCACTGGCCGTGGATTTTTCTGAGCCGTTGATCGCTGGGACGCTGGTCAGGCGCTACAAGCGTTTTCTCGCCGATGTGGTTCTCGAGGACGGCACTGCCCTGACGGCTCACTGTCCGAACACCGGCTCCATGCTCGGCTGCCAGACGCCGGGGTCCCGGGTGTGGTTGAGTCTGTCGGACAATCCGAAGCGCAAGTACGCCCATACCTGGGAGTTGGTCGAGCTCGACGGCGGGGCTTTGGTGGGTATCAATACGGGACGCAGCAATGCGCTGGTGCGCGAAGCCATTGAATCAGGGCTCATGGGCGAACTTGGCGGTTACGATGAAATTCGACCGGAAGTACGTTACGGGGACGAAAACAGCCGGGTGGACTTTTTGCTCACAGGCACCAACGGCGCCTGTTACGTGGAGGTGAAGAACGTCACGGCGGCGGTGCGGGAAGGCATCGCATTGTTTCCCGATGCCGTCAGTACCCGCGCCGCCAGGCATTTGCGCGAGCTAATCGGCGTCCTGGGCCACGCCGGCCAGCGCGCGCTACTGTGCTATTGCGTGCAACGCTCCGACGTTCGAGAAGTGCGCCCGGCCGACGACATCGATCCGGTATACGGGCGCACCCTGCGCGAGGCTCTGGACGCCGGCGTCGAGGTAATCGCCTATCGGGCAAAGCTAGACCCGCAAGCGGTTGCCCTGGTGGAGCGTATTCCGGTGGTTTGTCCGTGACCGTAGAGGCTGGTGTCGCGAACTAGTCGTCCCCGCGTCGCCAGTGACCGGATTTCCCCCCGGATTTTTCCACCAGGCGCACCTGATCGATGGTCATACCGCGGTCCACTGCTTTACACATGTCATAAACGGTCAGCAGGGCGATCTGCACCGCCGTCAGCGCTTCCATTTCTACGCCGGTGCGGGCCACCGTTTCGGCGCTCGCCCGGCACTGGATGGCCGGTGAATCGGTGAGCGGCGTCAGCGCGATGTCGATACGGCTCAGGGGTAAGGGGTGGCACAGGGGTATCAGCTCGGCGGTGCGCTTGGCCGCCATGATGCCTGCCACCCGGGCGACGGCCAGAACATCGCCCTTCTCGTGGCGGCCTTCCACCACCAGCTTCAAGGTGTCCTCGCGCATGTGGATGCGACCCTCGGCGATTGCGATGCGCCGGGTTTCCGGCTTGCCCCCCACATCCACCATGTGGGCATCACCAGCGGTGTTAAAATGCGTCAATCGGGACACGGGCTTCCTCGTTCGAATGCCTTGTTATACGTATGGCGGTGCGCAACTATGATACACGTGCCTGTCGGGCTGAATCCCCTTAAAGATTGCATATGCCGGTAACTGTCAAATACTTCGCCAGCCTGCGCGAGCATCACGGCGCCGACCGGGAGCTGGTGGCGCCGGGGAAAGGCGCGACAGTGGCCGACATCTGGGCCCGGGCGAGCAACGGCGCGGCATTGCCGGAGAATGTGTTGATGGCCGTAAACCTGGAGTATGTGGCCGCCGATCATCCGGTGGAGGATGGCGACGAGGTGGCTTTCTTCCCGCCGGTGACCGGCGGCTGAGGGCCGCTGAGCCCGTCGAGGGCGGCGCTTACCCGTTCTCTTATGGCGTCGAAGCTTTCCGGTGCCAGGGGCCGGTTGCCGGAGTCGGTGAGGAAGAAGACATCCTCGGCACGCTCCCCGAAGGTGGCGATTTTGGCGTTCTGCAGGCGCACCTCGCAATCGGCGAGTGTCCAGCCGATGACCGATAGAAGCCCCGGACGGTCGCCGGCGATGACCTCCATGATGGTACGGGAGCTGCCCGAGTCATCGCTGAAACTAACCTGTGTTGGTGTTTCAAAATGGCGCAGCTGGCGCTTCGCCAATCGACGGTTGTCGCGCCGCACACTGCCGGGATCCGCCAGCGCTGCGTGCAGCGCCTGCCTGATTTCCCGCTCCCGGGCCGCGCCGGATACCGGCGTGCCGTCCAACTCGAAGACCACGTAGCTGTTCAGTGTCATGCCGTTATCCGCGGTAATGATGCGCGAATCGACGATGTTGAGCCCCAGGCGACCAAGCACCGACGTGGATGCGGCGAACAGAAACTCCTGATCGGCGGCGTACACGAACACTTCGGTGCCGCCGCGGCCCGGGCGAACCAGCGCCACGGGCAGAGCGTCCGTGTCCGCTTCCACCATGGCTTCGACGATGGCGCGCGTGTGCCAGGCGACCTCGTCGGCGGTTGATCGCAGAAAATAATCGTCGCCCAGGCTCGACCAAAGGTCGGCGGCCAGGTTGCTGATGCCGTTTGAATCTTCCAGCAAACGGCGTGCCTCCTGCTGTGTTTCGGCGATCAAGTCCGCCCGGTCGATGGGGTTTTCCAGCCCGCGGCGCAGTGCTCGGCTGGTGGCATCGTACAAGTCACCGAGCAGCGTCGCTTTCCAATCGTTCCACAAGGCCGGATTGGTGCCGCGAACGTCGGCTACCGTGAGCAGAAGCAGATAGTCCAGATGATTCTGGTCGCCCACGGTTTGAGCGAAATCCTTGATCACGTCAGGATCGGTAATGTCGCGGCGTTGAGCGGTCAAGGACATGGTCAGATGGTGGCGGACCAGCCAGGCGACGAGCCGCGCATCGTATTGACCGAGGCCATGATCGAGACAGAAATCCATGGCCAGCTGCATTCCCAGCTCCGAGTGATCCCCGCCTCTGCCTTTGGCGATGTCATGAAAGAGGCCGGCGATGTAGAGCAGATGGGGTTTCGGCAATCGCGCAAAAATTTCCGGGCAGCGAGGCATGCCCTCGGGTCGCTGCGGCGAGGCAAATGCGCGGATATTCTGCAGCACGAACAGGCTGTGCTCGTCGACGGTATAGGTATGAAAGAGATCGTATTGCATCTGACCGACTATGGCCCCGAACACCGGTAGATATTCTTCCAGAACACCGTAGCGGTGCATGCGGCGGAGCTCCCGGGTGATGCGGTTCGGTTGCTTGAGGATCTCCATGAAAAGACTGCGCGCACGCAGATCGGCGCGAAACTTCTCGTCTATCAGCTGGCGGTGAGCGCGGATCAACCGGATCGTCGATGCACGTACCCCCTTGAGCTCGTCGTGTTGCTGAACGATGAGGAAAACTTCCAGCAGCGCGAAGGGATAGCGTTTGAAGACGTTGTCATTCGTCACTTCGACGAAGCCGTTTACCGCCTGGAAGCGCCGGTTGATGGGCTTCACGGTGCGTGGCGCGTCGGCGTGCAGAATGGCTTCCTGAAAAAGTTCCAGCAGCATCTCGTTGAGGCGACTGAGATCCATGATCGTGCGGTAGTAGCGTTTCATGAATTTCTCGACTGCAAGATTGGCGTCGTCGTCGCTGTACCCGAACTGCTCTGCAAGCGTGCGCTGGTAATCGAATAGCAGGCGGTCCTCGCGCCGCTGCGCCAACAGGTGCAGCGCGAATCGCACCTGCCAGAGAAAGCTCTGACCTGCCGTCAGTGACTCGTACTCGGATTCGGTGAGGAATTCGTGGGTGACCAGCTCGTGCAGCGTGTCTGCGCCGAAGTGACGTTTCGCAACCCAGCCGATCATCTGGATGTCGCGCAGTCCCCCCGGCCCCTCTTTGACGTTTGGTTCCAGGTTGTAGGCTGTATCGTGAAACTTGTGGTGGCGGGTGCGCTGTTCGGTCCATTTGGCTTCGAAGAATTTTCGACTGGGCCACAACTTGCCGGCGCCGGTGGCTTGACGCATGCGCTCGAAAAGCGCCGCGTCTCCGGCGATCAGGCGTGCCTCCATGAGATTGGTTGCAACCGTGATGTCCTTTTTCGACTCCCGCACGCAATCCTTTATGCTTCGCACGCTCTGTCCGACTTCCAGACCGATATCCCAGAGAAAGGTAATGAATGCTTGGATAGCCGCCGCGTGGTCGGATCCCTTGTCCACCAGTATCAGCAAATCGACATCGGAGCCGGGATGCAGCTCGCCACGGCCATAACCGCCCACGGCGACCAGCGCGAGCCCTTTGTCGACGGGCAGATCGTGGGCGCTCCAGGCCTTCGACAGCAGCGCGTCCAAAAATGCGGCGCTCTGGTGAACCAGTTCACTCGCCGGGACGCCATCGCGAAATCGGCTGGCGAGGGAGTCACGTGCAGACCTCAGCGCTTCCCGGTAGCTTTCCAGTGTCTGGCGCCCGTCCAGGTGCGGTGCCGGCGCCGATGCCAGCCTGGCCAGGGATTCGGCGTCGGGCAAATCGTAATTGCTACTCACGACAGCGCCGCCGGTGGCTACAAGCCGTCGCCTTCGCGCTGCGTCAGTACCTCGACGCCGGAATCGGTGACCAGCATCGTGTGCTCCCACTGGGCGGACAGACTGCGATCCCTGGTAACCACGGTCCAGCCGTCCTTTAAGAGTTTCACCTGGCGCTTGCCGGCATTGACCATGGGTTCGATAGTGAAGGTCATGCCTGGAACCAGTCTCTCGCGGGTACCGGGCTTGCCGTAGTGCAGCACCTGAGGATCCTCATGGAACCCTCGGCCGATGCCGTGCCCGCAGTACTCACGCACCACCGAGCAACGGTTCTTCTCCACGTGCTGCTGAATTGCGTGACCAATATCGCCCAGATGAATGTCCGGGCGAACCATTTCTATGCCCAGACACAGTGCATCATGGGCGACCTGCGCTACCCGTCGTGCGAGGACGGAGGGCTCGCCAACGAACATCATCTTGCTGGTGTCGCCGTGATAGTCGTCTTTGATGACGGTGATATCGATATTCAGGATGTCACCGGCCTTGAGCATTCGCTCACCGGGGATACCGTGGCAGACTTGATGGTTCACCGAGGTACAGATGGATTTGGGAAAGCCGCGATAGTTGAGCGGTGCCGGTATCGCCTTCTGCACGTTGACGATGTAGTCGTGGCAAATCCTGTCGAGCTCACCGGTGGTGATGCCCGGCTGCACGTGGGGGCGAATCATGTGCAGTACATCCGCAGCCAGGCGTCCTGCTATGCGCATTTTCGCGATTTCGTCTTTGGTCTTGATGGTAATGGCCATGGTCACATATGCAGACGCAGGGTGTGGTCACCCATGAGCGAACTTTTCTCTTCTGATACCGATACTTACCGCCGCTTTTGCGATTGTTGTCGGCAAACTTCTATGGTATAAAAGCCGGCCTTTTGGGTGCAAATTCCCGTCCGGACCCGGATTCTCGAGGCCGCCGGCCGCCGACACGGGAGCGCTCGAACGGAAGTTTCGTTTGTCTAGAACGCGAAACTGAGGCTTCGGCCTTCTCGGTTTCCAAACATCTTCAAGCACTTAGCGTGTTTGAAAACGGTCAGTTCCGGCAATGGTGCCGGGAAGACCGCAACGGGACGGTAGGTCGTGAGACCCGCTGTCCACAATACACACATGCGTCGGCACTTGCATCAGGGTGCCCTTGCGAGACCCGCGCTTCCCCCTTGGGGAACGCCCGGGTCTGCCGGGGTTGGTGTACGGGGCGCATGGAGGCCCAACCCTAATTTTGGAGACGTGACATGTCCACAGTGACCATGCGCGAAATGCTGGAGGCCGGTGTTCATTTCGGCCACCAGACGCGCTTCTGGAACCCGAAGATGGCACCTTTTATCTTCGGCGAACGCAACAAGATTCATATCGTCAATCTCGAGAAATCGCTGCCGCTCTACAGCGACGCCAGTAATTTTCTGGGACGCATGGCCGCCAACCGGGGCACCGTTTTGTTCGTGGGCACCAAGCGCGCGGCCGAAGAAGTGGTGGCTCGAGAGGCGCAACGCTGCGGCATGCCCTTCGTGGACCGCCGCTGGCTGGGCGGTATGCTCACGAATTTCGGTACCGTCAAGGAATCCATCAAGAGACTGAAAGAGCTGGAAGAGCTGATCGACGGTGGCGGCCTCGACCGCGTCAGTAAGAAAGAGGGGCTGTCGATGCAGCGCGAGCTGGCTAAGCTCGAGCGCAGTCTGGGCGGCATCAAGAATATGGGCGGATTGCCCGACGTCATGTTCATCATCGACGTGGGACACGAGAAGATTGCCGTGCGCGAGGCCGTCAAGCTGGGTATCCCCGTGGTGGGTGTAGTCGACACGAATAACGATCCGGATGGCGTCGACTACGTGATCCCCGGAAACGATGATTCCATTCGTGCTATCGAGCTTTACGTGCGTGGAGCGGCTGACGCGATTCTGGAGGGGCGCCAGGCGGCGCAACTGCAAATGGAAGGTGCCGACGAAGAGCCCGCGCCCACCCCCGCCAGGGCGGCAGCGGCGAAAAGCGCGCCGGCCCCGGCCGAGGCGGATGAGGATGCAAGCGCTGTGTCGCCGGCGTCGGCGGCCGATGAGCCCGCAATGGCAGCGCCAGCCCCGGCACCGGCGGAGCCAGCGCAATCACTCGAGCCGGAAGCCGAAGCCGAAGCCGAAGCCGAAGCCGAAGCCGAAGCCGAAGCCGAAGCCGAAGCCAAAGCCGAAGCCAAAGCCGAAGCCAAGGCGGCGCAGGCCAAACCCGAGAAAGTAGCGGTGACCAAGAAGAAGCCGACCGTGAAGAAGAAAGCGGCCGCCAAAAAGGTTGCAAAGAAGGCCACCACCACCAAGAAGAGCCCCGCGGGCAAGACCACCAAAGCGAAGAAAACCACCGCCAAGAAAGCGACCGGCGACTGAGTTCGGTATTTTTGACAAGGGACAGGCTAGACAAGGGACCGGCTCAACAAGAGACAGGAACGACTATGCAGATTACCGCAGCAATGGTGAAAGAGCTCCGCGAACGTACCGGCGCCGGCATGATGGAATGCAAGCAGGCACTGGTGGACGAAAGTGGTGGCATGGAGGCGGCGGTGGCCAATCTCCGCAAGAAGGGCCAGGCCAAAGCCGACAAGAGGGCCGGGCGTATCGCCGCGGAAGGCTACATTGGCATGGCGCTGGCGGCGGATACCCGCAGCGGCGCACTGGTGGAAATCAATTCCGAGACCGATTTCGTCGCCAAGCAGGACGAGTTTCAGAGCTTCGCCAATAGCGTCGCCCAGCGTGCCCTCGATGAGTGTCCGGCCGACGTCGGCGCATTGTTGGCCGCGCCAATGGAGCAGGGCGGCAGCCGGACGATCGAGGAAGGCATTCGCGACATGGTCATGCGCATCGGCGAGAATATCAGCTTGCGTCGATTTCAAGTCGTGCAAAGCGCTGACGGCAGTGTGGCGGCCTACATACACGGCGGCCGTATCGGCGTACTGGTGGATCTGGCTGGCGCTGACGAGAGCGTCGGCAAGGACATTGCCATGCACGTGGCGGCAAGTGGGCCGTTGGCCATCAGCGAAGGCGACATGTCAGCGGATGATCTAGGGAAAGAACGGGATATTCTGCTTGCCCAGGTCGCCGACAGCGGCAAGCCGCCGGAGATTCAGGAGAAGATGATCGCCGGACGCATGAAAAAATACCTGGCAGGGGTCACTCTTCTTGGTCAGCCCTTCGTCAAGGATCCAGATCAGACCGTCGAGAAGTATCTCGAGGGTGCCGGTGCATCGGTGAGCGCGTTCTCGCGCTTCGAGGTTGGTGAAGGCATCGACAAACGCACGGAAAATTTTGCCGAGGAAGTCATGGCACAGGTGCAGGGCGACTGAGCCGCTGCCTTCGTCTTCGACGAATCATCCTCGGCGCGCCGGTGCATTTGGCCGGTACATTGGGGCAGTGAAATGGGTGGTATGAAACCCAAATACGGACGTGTCCTGCTGAAGATGAGCGGTGAATCGCTCCTCGGGGAGGACGGCTATGGCATCGGCGTGGGCATGCTGGAGACCGTTGCCAGGAGTGTCGCCGAGTTGACCGACATTTCAGTTCAGGTGGCCCTGGTTATTGGCGGCGGTAATATTTTCCGCGGCGCCGGCCTGGCGGCCAGTGGTATGGAGCGTGTTACCGCCGATCACATTGGCATGCTGGCTACCATCATGAATGCACTGGCGCTTCAGGATACTCTCGAGAGCCAGGGCGCCTACGCGCGGGTCATGTCCGCCATTCGCATCAACGAGTTGTGCGAAGACTACCTGCGCCGCCGCGCCATCCGACACTTGGAAAAGGGCCGCATTGTCATCTTTGCCGCCGGCACGGGTAATCCGTTTTTCACCACCGATTCCGCCGCTGCGCTCCGCGCCATAGAGATCGGTGCGGATTTGCTCATCAAGGCGACCAAGGTCGATGGCGTCTACTCCGCCGATCCCATGAAGGACCCGACCGCCGAGCGCTACTCGCGACTCAATTACGACGAGGTGCTGGATGGCCGGTTGGCCGTCATGGATGCCACGGCTATCGTACTGTGCCGAGAGCAGGGCATGCCGCTGCGGGTCATCGATATGAACAAGAAAGGTGCTCTCAAGCGCACCGTCATGGGTGAGGACGAGGGGACGCTGGTAGCGGACAGCGCGCACGAGTAACTCGAGCGCGGAATCGGGTATGATTCTGTCGTTGCAGGGGTGGATAGCCACATGATTGAAGAGATCAAAAAAGACACCATGGCGCGCATGAGCAAGAGCGTCGAATCCCTCAAGCACGAATTCAGCAAGCTCAGAACCGGGCGCGCGCAAACCAGCCTTCTCGATCATGTCATGGTGCCTTATTACGGTACCGAGACGCCCATTAGTCAGGTAGCAAGCGTCGTGGTATCCGATGCCCGCACGCTGACGGTGACACCGTGGGAGAAGAAGACTGTTCCGGATGTGGAGAAAGCAATCCTCAACTCGGATTTGGGCCTCAACCCGGTCAGTGCGGGAGACGTCATCCGCGTGCCTCTGCCGGTATTGACCGAGGAGCGGCGAAAAGAAATGACCAAGGTCGTGCGCCATGAGGCGGAGAACGCCCGAGTAGCCATCCGCAACATTCGGCGTGACGCGAACCAGCACCTGAAGGGGCTGATCAAGGACGAGCACCTGGCGAAGGACGAGGAGCACCGCGCCGAGGAGGAGGTGCAAAAGCTCACCGATCAGTTTATCGCCAAGGTGGAGGAACTACTCAAGGCCAAGGAACAGGATCTGATGGAGTTCTAACGGTCAAGCAGCGATGGACTTCGGTAGACGATATATATGAACGGTGGCGTCGAATCTGCGCAAGATGACGCGAAGTGCCCACGCCATGTGGCGATCATCATGGATGGCAATGGCCGTTGGGCGAGCCGTCGCCGCCTGCCGCGCTTTACCGGCCACAAGGCGGGGGTCGAAACCGTCAAGGAGGTAGTCCGCACCTGCGGCGAGAAAGGCATCGAGGTGCTGACGCTGTTTGCATTCAGCAGCGAGAATTGGCGCCGCCCCCAGGAGGAGGTCGGGCTGCTCATGGGTTTGTTCATGACGGCCCTGGACCAGCAGGTCCGAAAGCTCCACGAGCACAACATCCGGCTGCGCATCATCGGCGACCGAAGCGCCTTCAGCCGGACGCTGCAGGAACGCATCGAGGCGGCGGAGTCTCTTACCGAAAACAATTCCGGCCTGAGTCTCGTCATCGCAGCCAATTACGGAGGGCGCTGGGACGTGATCCAAGCCACCCGTACCATTGCCAGCCGCGTGCTTGCCGGCGAACTCACACCCGATGAGATCACCCCGGAGCTGCTGCAATCGCTGCTTTCCCTCAGCGACCTTCCCGAGCCGGATCTTTTCATTCGCACCGGTGGCGAAAAACGCGTCAGCAATTTTCTACTCTGGCATCTCGCTTACACGGAATTGTATTTCACCGACACCTTGTGGCCGGATTTCGATCGCCAGGCTTTCGAGGGTGCTCTGGCCTCCTTCGCTACGCGGCAGCGCCGCTTCGGCCGTACCGGCGACCAGGTCGCCACGGCCCAAAGCATCTGAGTGCAGGGCCCGCGAGCCGGTCGCCGAATCCAGGCTGAATGCCGCCCGCAGCCGTCAATACGACGACGACCACGCCGGAAAGGCGGCCCATGACGTCCAGCCTCGCTAAACGCGTCCTGACCGGCGTCATCCTCGCGGCGGTAGTCGCCACCGCCACGTTGATCTTGCCCAGCCTCTGGTTTGCCCTGCTCATCGCTGCATTCTCCCTCGTGGGAGCCTGGGAATGGGCGGGGCTGGCCGGTTGGCCGTCCACAGGCCAGCGTCTCGCCTACGGTGGGGCCAGCGTGCTCGTGCTCCTGGCAACGGCCTGGCTGGTGGCCAGCGAGGCCGGCGTCTGGGCCGTGCTGTTGGCGGGGCTCGTGTGGTGGCTGGTGGCGCTCGCCTGGGTGGTACGTTTTCAGCAGGGGCTGCCGGTGGATGCCCTGAACCATCCGCTGGTCCGCCTGCTGGCCGGTTGGTTGGTTCTTGCCCCCGCCTGGGGTGCCGTCGTGTACCTGCACGGGGTGGCCGAGTCGGGGCCGTGGTTGGTGTTGTATCTCGTGTTCATGAACTCGACCGCGGACAGTGCCGCCTATTTCGTCGGCAAACGCTTTGGAAGCCGCCGGCTCGCCTCGAATGTCAGTCCGGGAAAGTCGTTGGAAGGCCTTGCCGGCGGTCTCCTGGCGGTGGCCAGCCTCGCTATCGTCGTGGCTCTGGTCGCGGATTTCGTCCGCCCGTTGGGCTTCGTCGTTCTCAGTCTAATCACCGCGTTGGTGTCCATACTGGGAGATCTCACCGAGAGTGTCGTCAAACGCCGTGCTGGATTGAAGGACAGTGGCAGCATTGTCCCTGGCCACGGAGGTATACTCGATAGGATTGACAGTATTACAGCGGCCGCGCCGATTTTCGTGCTCGGCTGCCTCTGGCAGGGCGGCGTATTGTGAAAAAGCTCACGATTCTCGGTGCCACGGGCACCATCGGATTGAATACGCTGGACGTGGTGGCGCGCAATCCCGATCGCTTCGAAGTGTTCGCGTTGACCGCGAACACCAACGACGAGGGGCTCGCGCAGCAATGCATCGATTGGCAGCCGCGATTCGCCGTCATGGCCGATAGCCAGGGCGCGCAGCGTCTGCGCGAGCGCCTGGGGGGGCAGTGCAAAAATACCGAGGTTCTCGAGGGTGTACCAAGCCTGGAGCTGGTTGCGGGCAGCCCGGAAGTCGATTTTGTCATGGCCGGCATCGTTGGAGCCGCAGGCCTGCTGCCATCGCTGGCGGCTGCGCGGGCCGGCAAGCGCGTGCTGTTGGCGAACAAGGAAGCGCTGGTCATGTCCGGGCGGTTGTTTATTGATGCCGTGCGTGACAACGGTGCCGAACTACTACCTATCGACAGCGAGCACAACGCCATCTTTCAGTGTATGCCGCCGAATCATCATGGCGGATTGGAAGTCGCGGGTATCCGGCGCATTCTGCTGACGGCCTCCGGCGGGCCGTTCCGCGAATCCTCCCCGGCGGAGCTGGCCAAGGTCACACCGGAGCAGGCCTGCGCGCATCCCAACTGGGTTATGGGCCGCAAAATATCCGTGGACTCGGCTACCATGATGAACAAGGGCCTGGAAGTCATCGAGGCCTGCTGGTTGTTCGAAACAACGCCGGATTGTCTCCAGGTGGTGATACATCCGCAGAGCATCGTGCATTCGATGGTCGAATACGACGATGGTTCGGTATTGGCGCAGCTTGGTAATCCCGATATGCGTACACCCATCGCCCACGCACTCAGTTGGCCCGAGCGCATGGGATCCGGCGTCGACAGCCTGGATTTGGCCGCCATCGGCGGGCTCAGCTTCGAAAGCGCGGACATGCAACGATTCCCCTGCCTGCGCCTCGGCTTCGAGGCCGCCGCTGCCGGCGGTGCCGCCAGCACCACCCTGAATGCCGCCAACGAGATAGCCGTGGCGGCGTTCCTGGATGGACAGATTCGCTTCACCGACATTGCCACACTGGTGGAATCCGCTCTCGACAAGCACCCGGGTGGCGAGCCCCGGAGCCTCGATGAGGTGTTGGCCATCGATGCCAGCGCGCGCCGTGCAGCCTGCGAGCAGGTGGCGCGCCTGGCGGCATGAGCAAGGGAATTTTACCGGCCCCGGCGAGTCGAAAGCGGCAACGCGGCGCCGCGAAGGCCCCCCGATAGCGCATTTGCGCATAGCGTAACCAAGCACCAGGAGTTCTGATGTCCGTTGTTTCGTCCATTCTCTGGTTTATCGTCGCCATCGGCGTGCTGGTGGCCGTGCACGAGTTTGGCCACTTCTGGGTTGCGCGCCGCCTGGGTGTCAAAGTACTCAGATTCTCCCTGGGATTCGGGCGCTCCCTTTGGCGCCGCAAGGTCGGTGCCGATCAGACCGAGTACGTGATCGCGGTAATTCCGCTGGGCGGCTACGTCAAGATGCTCGACGAGAACGAGGGCGAGGTGGCCGAGCACGAGCGCCACCGGGCCTTCAATAACCAACCCCTGTCGAAACGCATCGCCATCGTCGTGGCCGGCCCGGCATTCAACTTCCTGTTCGCTATCTTCGCCTACTGGCTGACCTTCATCATCGGAATTGGCGGGCTCAAGCCGATCATCGGAGAGGTGGATGCGGACGGTATCGCCGCCGCTTCGGGCCTGGCCGCCGAGCAACAAATCGTGGCCGTGGACGGGCGTAGCACGCGCACCTGGCAAAGCGTGGTGGAGTCGATCATCGGCGCGACGCTCAAGGACGGCACCTTGATGCTGGAAGTCGAGGCGCCCGGTGCCGCGCGGCGCACCGTAATGCTGGATCTACAGGGATTGGGTGTTGACGAATTCAGCCGCGGCCGACTTTTCGAATCCCTGGGTCTGGCGCCGAAACGCCCGGTTATTGCGCCGGTTATCGGCGAGGTGGAAGCCAATGGACCCGCCCATCGGGGGGGATTGCAGAGTGGCGATCGGGTGCTGGCGCTGGACGGTAAAGCCCTCGATTCATGGCGGGAGTTCGTTAACTATATTCGCGCTCACCCGGAGCAATCCGTGGAGATGCAGGTGCAGCGGGGCGGCGCTAAGCTGAGTCTGGTCGTGCGCCCGGCGGCGGTATCGTCGAATGAAGGCACCGAGGGCGCCAGCCATGGGCGCATCGGCGCAGGAGTGACGCCCCCGGAGACCGAACAGGGGGACTACTACGCCACAGTACGCTATGCCCCATGGACCGCTTTGTCCAAGGCGGCGCTCAAAACCTGGGACATGTCGATTCTGACCCTGCGCATGCTGTGGAAGATGGTGACACTGGAGATTTCCGTCAAGCATCTCAGTGGCCCCATCAGTATTGCCCAATACGCCGGATTTTCGGCGGAGATCGGTGTCACCCGATTCCTGGATTTTCTCGCCATCGTCAGCATCAGTCTCGGAATATTGAATCTTCTTCCGATTCCGATTCTCGACGGAGGCCACCTTCTGTATTACCTGATAGAATCCGTCATCGGACGGCCGGTTTCTGAGGAGGCGCAGTTTTTGGGCCAGCGCCTGGGGATTGCCATGCTCGTCGGTTTGATGGGGCTGGCATTTTATAATGATCTGGCGCGCATCTTCGGATGATGCCCGGCTGAGATACTGGGTTTTGTGTGAGTGGTTGGGGTGATTGCTCACGCCTGTACCCAGAGCTGCATTTATACGAAAAACAACCACAATGCATGCAAATCGATTCGCACGCACCTGTCTGTTCTTATTCGCCGTCTGTTTTATTTCCGCATCTAATGCCGCCGAGCCCTTCGTCGTCCAGGACATCAGACTGGAGGGGCTACAGCGTATTTCCGCCGGCACAATTTTCAACTACCTGCCCATAAAGGTCGGTGACCGCGTCGATTCCAAGCGCACCGGCGAGGCGTTACGTGCGCTCTACAAGACCGGTTTTTTTCGCGACGTGCGCATTGAAAGAGAAGGTGACGCGCTGGTCGTATCCCTGCACGAGCGACCCTCCATTGCCAGCATCGAGTTCTCGGGTAATAAGGAACTCAGCACGGAGGACCTTGAAGCATCATTGGCGCAAGAAGGATTTGCCCAGGGCCGCGTATTCAATCGTTCAACCTTTGATATGGTCGAACAAGAGCTTCGGCGCACCTATTTTGCTGTCGGCAAGTATGGCGTCAAGATCGAGAGCACCATTACACCTCTTGAACGAAATCGCGTGGGCGTTTCCTTCGATATTTCCGAAGGGGCAGTAGCAACAATCAAGCAGATCAATATTGTCGGTAATACCGTATACGACGATGATGACTTGGTTGATTTATTTACGCTCGAGACGACAGGGTTCTGGTCATGGATATCCAGCAGTGATCAGTATTCCAAGCAGAAACTTTCCGCCGATCTGGAGACTCTTCGCTCTTTCTATCTCGACAATGGCTATATCAATTTCAATATCGATTCGACTCAGGTGTCCATAACACCAGATAAGAAAGATGTCTACATAACGATCAATATAACCGAAGGAAATCAGTTCACGGTTGACGAAATTCGCATGGCAGGTGAGATTCTGGTGCCGCAAGAGGAGTTGTTCGGTCTTGTCGCGATTGCGCATGGAGACATTTTTTCTCGACAGAAGATCACCGAAACCAGTTCCAATATCAGTGATTGGTTGGGCAATGAGGGCTATGCATTTGCCAATATAAATTCAGTGCCCGAAATCGATGAGGAGAACAAACAGGTCGATTTGACGTTCTTTCTCGATCCCGGGAAACGCGTATACGTTCGGCGCATAAACTTCAAGGGAAATACGACGACGGAGGACAAGGTGCTGCGCCGCGAAATGCGACAGCTGGAAGGTGGCTGGATTTCCACCGGAGCCATAGAACGATCCAAGGAGCGACTGGAGCGGCTGGGATTTTTCGAAGGTGTCAACGTTGAGACACCGGCTGTACCCGGTACAACCGATCAGGTTGATGTCAACTTTTCCGTCACCGAGAAATCATCAGGCAGCCTGATAATCGGTGCGGGTTTTTCACAGGTTGCGGGGCTCTCGATTAACCTCGGGTTGACTCAAGAGAATTTTTTCGGCACGGGGAACCGAGTAAGCGCCACTTTCAACACTAGTAGCATCAATCGGACGTTCGCCGTCGGCTGGATGAATCCATACATTACGAAGGACGGCGTCAGTCTTTCCGTGGATGTGTTTTCGCGAAAAACCAATGCAGGAAATGCGAATCTTGCGGATTACGATCTCGAAGAGTTGGGTTTCAGAATTGGTACCGGCATTCCTATTTCGGAGTTCAACACGCTGGACCTGGCAATTACGCCGAAGCGTACGAACTTCAATCCAGGTACCGACCCATCTGACGAAGTTCTGGCGTTCGAGGAGGAAACCGGCGGTGAGTACATCACTTACACGCTGTCGGCTGGTTGGGCGAACGATACCCGCGACAGTTTTCTGCTGCCGTCAAAGGGATCGCGGACCTCCTTCGTTACCGACGTGGCAGTTCCGGGTGGAGATCTGAGTTACTACAAGCTCACGTTCCGATATCAGCAACTGATCGATCTCACCAGATTATTTGCGATTCGATTCGACACGGAACTTGGTTATGGTGATGGTTACGGTGACACGGTGGGACTCCCCCTGACGGAAAACTACTTCGCCGGCGGGATTCGGTCCGTGCGTGCCTACGAGGCCAATACCCTCGGTCCCCGTGATTCGAAGGGGGAGCCCATTGGCGGCGACCGGAAAGTGACGGGAACCGTGGAACTCATTCTGCCGCTGCCATTTATTCGTGACTCGAAAGCCTTTAGAATTACCACCTTCGTGGACGCGGGCAACGTGTTCGGGCCTGGGCAGGACATCGAATTCGAGGCGTTCCGTGCATCGGCCGGCGTTTCCGCCATCTGGCTGTCGCCATTCGGGCCGTTGACCATCAGCCTCGGGTGGCCGTTCAACGACCAGCCGGGGGATGACATTCAAAACTTTCAATTTACCCTGGGAACAGCTTTTTAGAGATGCTAAATGCGAATCAATTAAAACTGGGACGACTTGGCCGGGCCGCGCTGGTGCTGAGCGTGGCTGTGTTCGCCGCACAGGCGGCATCCGCTGAGGTCAAGGTCGGGTTCGTTAACGTGGCAAAGGTACTGGAGCTTGCGCCCCAGGCCGAGGCGGCTAGAAATCGCATAGAGAAGGAATTTGCCCCCAAGGACAGGGAGCTGTTGCAGCAGCAGAAGGACGTCCGCAGCCTCGAAGACCGCCTGGTGAAGAACGCGGCGGTGTTGTCCGAATCCGAGCGACAGCGCAATGAGACGGAAATACGCGCCGCGAAGCGGGAGCTTCGGCGCGCCCAGGACGAATTTCGCGAAGATCTCAATCTGCGCCGCAGTCAGGAACTCAGCAAGTTGCAGCAGAAGGTTACGGAAGTCATTCAGGTGCTCGCCAAGGCGGAAGAATACGATCTCATCATTTCCGATGGAGTGATTTTTGCCGGGAAACGCGTGGAAATCACCGACAAGGTCCTCGAGCGCCTGCGTGCGGATTTCAAGAAAAGCAGTCAGTGATGGTAGCGCGTACAGTCTGGCTGCCCGCTTGAGTCCGGACAGCCAAGGTCAGACAGAGGGCCGCGGGTTGGGCTATTCGCTGCGGGACATCGCCGAGGAACTCGGTGCGCAGGTGCATGGCGACGAGAATTGTCGCATCGACCGCGTTGCCACCCTCGCCGATGCGGGCCAGGGCAGCATCAGCTTCCTGGCAAATCGTCGTTACAGGCCGCAACTTCTCAGTACCCGCGCGTCTGCCGTCATACTGGAGGCGGAGTTTCTGTCGGCCTGTCCGGTCGCGGCGCTGGTCGTGGCGAACCCTTATCTCGGCTATGCACGGGTCGCTGCGCTGCTCGGCCCCCGGCAACCGGTGCCCCAGGGTGTTCACCCCACGGCCTACGTCAGCGACAAGGCCAGGTTGCATCCCAGTGCCTGTATCGGCCCCCAGGCGGTGGTGGAGGACCAGGCGAGCGTCGGTGCCGGCAGCTACATCGGCCCGGGTTGCCTGGTCGATCGCGGTGTATCGATCGGCGAGAGTTGCACCCTGAAGGCTAACGTCACCATCTGCCATGACGTCGTCATCGGGGACCGTGCCCTGCTGCATCCCGGGGTTGTCATCGGCGCCGACGGTTTCGGCATCGCCAATGACGGTGGCGTTTGGGTCAAGGTCCCCCAGCTCGGCACGGTGATCATCGCCGACGACGTGGAAATCGGCGCCAATACCACCATTGATCGCGGGGCACTCGCGGATACGGTCATCGAGGACGGCGTCAAGCTCGACAACCTCATCCAGATCGGTCACAACGTGCGCATCGGGGCCCATACTGCCATCGCCGCGGGCGTGGCGATTGGCGGCAGCGCAATAATCGGAAAGCGCTGTACTATCGGTGGCGCCGCGTCTGTCGCTGGTCATTTGGAAATTGCCGACGATGTGCACTTGACGGCGACGTCGGCGGTGCCCAACACAATATCCGAGCCGGGTCTTTACTCGTCCGGAATGCCAATTCAAGACAATCGCACTTGGCGTAAAAATGTTATTCGCATGCGCCAACTCGACGAAATGGCAAAGCGCCTCAGGAAACTGGAGAAAAAGCTCGATGAAAAGTGAGCGAAGGGGAATTTAGCATGGCGGAAATGGAAATCGGCGAGATCATGAAATACTTGCCGCACCGGTATCCAATGCTGCTCATCGACAGGGTCGTGGAATTTAATCACGGTGAATCGTTGGTTGCGATCAAGAATGTTTCGTACAACGAGCCCTATTTTCAGGGTCATTTTCCCAATCGACCGGTGATGCCGGCAGTGATTATTCTGGAAGCAATGGCCCAGGCGACAGGCATACTGGTATTGCGAAGCATGGATAAAATACCCAGCGAAAAATCCATCTACTATTTCGTGGGCATAGACGGTGCGAGATTCCGGCGACCGGTTGTGCCGGGCGACCAGTTACGTATCGAAGTCAAACTGCTTCGCTCTTCCAGGGGAATCTGGAAGCTGCGTTCAGATGCAACAGTGGACGGCGATACTGTGGCGAGTGGAGATTTGATGGGTGCCATGAGGGAAATCGAGGCTTGATTCACCCCACGGCAATTATCGATGAGTCGGCGACAGTCGCGACCGGCGCATGCATTGGACCATATACGGTCATTGGCGGTGATGTCGAAATAGGGGAGGGTACGTGGATCGGTCCCCACGTGGTCATTAACGGGCCGACGCGGATTGGGCGAGACAACAAGATCTTTCAGTTCAATTCCATCGGTGATGTTCCCCAGGATAAGAAGTACGAAGGTGAGGTGTCGTCGCTCGTGATAGGTGATCGCAACACCATACGGGAATATTGCACCTTGAATCGCGGTACCAAGCACGGCGGTGGAATCACCCGTGTGGGTAGTGACAACTGGATCATGGCCTACGTCCACATCGCCCATGACTGTCAGGTCGGGAACGATATCATCATGGCAAACAATGCAACGCTGGCCGGCCATGTCACCATCGGAGACCACGCAATTCTGGGCGGATTTACGCTCGTGCATCAATTCTGCGATGTTGGTACGCACTGCTTCTCCGCCATGGGAACGGCGATTGGAAAGGATGTCCCGCCTTACGTCCTGGTGGCGGGCCAACCGGCGAGTCCCCGTGGTTTGAACAGCGAAGGACTCAAACGACACGGCTTCGATAGCGACACACTTGAATTGTTACGCAAAGCCTACAAGACCGTTTACAGGAGTGGGCTCAAGGCCGAGGAAGCGATCGAGCAACTCAATTGCCTGGGTGCACATTCGCCGGAGATCCAGGCTATGGCGGAGTTCATAAGAACTTCTACGAGAGGCATTGTCAGGTAGGCGCCCGACATTGCGCATTGCCATTATTGCCGGAGAGGCTTCGGGCGACCTGCTGGGTGCCGGGCTGATCCGCGCCGTTACTGACCGTTACCCGCTTGCGCGTTTCGAAGGGATCGCCGGGCCGCGAATGACAGCGGCCGGTTGTGAGGCCCTGTATCCTATGGAAAGACTGGCGGTTATCGGGCTGCTGGAAACATTTCGCCGCTACCGGGAGCTGCGCGGGGTGCGCGATCGGCTTATCAAGCGTTTCATCGCCGACCCCCCGGATTTGTTCGTGGGCGTCGATGCGCCCGATTTCAACCTGTCCCTCGAGCTTGCGCTTCGACAAGCCGGTATCTCGACTGTTCACTATGCGAGCCCCCAGGTTTGGGCGTGGAGGAAATACCGCTTACCCAAGATTCGCCGTGCGGTGGACATGATGCTGACGTTGTTCCCGTTCGAAGAGAAATTCTTCCTCGACTACGGCATCAAGGCGCGATTCGTCGGCCACCCGCTCGCCGACATCATTCCAGAATCCACTGACCAGGGTGGCGCACGTGCCGAACTCGGGCTCGCGCCTGACGGGGAAGTAGTCGCTATTTTGCCGGGCAGCAGGTTGAGCGAAGTGTCCTTGCTGGCTGAACCCATGGTGGGCGCCGCACGCTGGCTGAGCGGGCACCGCCCCGGGGTTCGATTCGTCGTACCATTAGTCAACGAGCAGGTCCGCGAGCGATTTGAAGCAGCCTTGTCCGCGCACGGAGGCTGTGCCGGGATGCAGTTGCTCGAAGGCGACGCGCGTAGCGCGATGGCGGCTGCTGACGCGGTTCTGTTGGCCTCGGGCACCGCTACGTTGGAGGCCCTGCTGCTCAAGCGCCCGATGGTTATCACCTATCGACTGGGTCGTTTCAGTTGGTGGCTCGCAAGCAAAGTGGTAAACGTACCCTTCGCCGGCTTGCCGAACCTTCTCGCCGGCAAGGCCGTGGTGCCCGAGTTGCTGCAGGATGATGCGACGCCGGAAAAGCTCGGCGGCGCGTTGCTCCAGTATTTGGAAAATCCAGAGCAGGCCGATGCCCTCAAGGAAGAATTTCGGCGAATTCACACTGTGCTGAGGAATCATGCCGACGAACGCGCGGCGGACGCGGTGCTGGAAGTCATGGGAGTGCCCGTGGATGGTCAATAGCGGGCAGAGATGTGGACAGTATGGTTGAGTACGAATTGGTCGCGGGCGTTGACGAAGCCGGGCGGGGGCCCCTGGCGGGTCCGGTGGTGGCCGCCGCCGTAGTGCTCGACCCAAGTACTCCCATCGATGGCCTGCGTGATTCGAAACAACTGACCGCGCTGGCCAGGGAGCGGCTTGCGGAAATCATCCGCGAGCGAGCATATGCATGGAGTTTGGGCCGGGCTGACGCCGCTGACATCGACCGCATCAATATTTTGCAAGCCACCTTGCTGGCGATGGCGCGTGCCGTCGAGGGCCTTCCAACGAGTCCCCACCACGTGCTGGTAGACGGACTGCACTGTCCTCGGTTGGCATGCACGGTAGAGGCGGTGGTCGGTGGGGACAGACGCTTTGCATCCATCAGCGCCGCGTCGATACTCGCAAAAGTCAGCCGCGATGCGGAGATGGTGGAGCTGGATTGCCGTTATCCACAGTACGGATTCAAACGCCATAAAGGCTACCCGACGGCTGAGCATCGCGAAGCGTTGCGCCGACACGGCCCTTGCCCGTTTCACCGGCGCAGTTTTGCTCCCGTGCGCGACCTGATCGAATCGGCTTCCCAGGCGCCTGGCGGAAGGTCTGACCCGTGAGCCGGCCGTTCGTCCATCTTCATTTGCACTCCGAGCACTCCCTCGTCGACGGCATCGTTCGCGTTCCTGCCCTGGTAGAGGCGGTGGCCGCCGCGGGCATGCCGGCTTGCGCGGTTACCGAACAAAGCAACCTTTTCTCCCTGGTCAAGTTCTACCGGGGCGCCCAGGCGGCTGGAATCAAGCCAATCATCGGTGTAGACGCGTGGATGTGCGGTGACGAGGGACTCGAACAGCCATCCCGTATCGTATTGCTTTGCCAGACGGGCGTCGGTTTTCGTTCGCTCAGCCGCCTGATAACGCGAAGCTATTCCGAAGGTCAGGTGCGAGGTGTGCCGATGTTGCGCCACGACTGGCTCGAAGGAAATGTTGACGGGCTGATTGCGCTGTCGGCGGGCATTTCCGGAGATGTGGGGCAGATGATTGTCGCCGATCGTGCCGGCGACGCCGAGCAACGGCTGAGACGATGGCTTGCGCTGTTTCCCGATCGCTACTATTTAGAATTGCAGAGAATCGGTCGTGAATCCGAAGAATTCTATATTCACACTGCAGTGGCCCTTGCATCGAAAGCGAGCGTTCCGGTCGTAGCCACCAATGACGTTCGCTTCATCGTCCCTGATGACTTCGAAGCACACGAAGCGCGGGTTTGTATTCACGAGGGGCGCACGCTCGTCGACCCGCGCCGGCCGAGAACCCACAGCCCGCAACAGTATTTGCGAACATCGGAGGAGATGTCGGAATTATTCAATGATCTTCCCGAGGCCCTCGAAAACAGTGTAGAGATTGCGCGCCGCTGTAATGTGGAACTCGAGCTCGGCAAGGATTTTCTTCCAGAGTTTCCACTGCCCGATGGCACCGATCTCGATGAGTACTTAATCGAACAATCGCGAACTGGATTGGCGAAGCGATTCGATTCCGGCGCGGGGGCGCGCAAGGAACTCCCTCCAGACAGTCAAAGCGTTTACGACCAACGCCTCGAGCGCGAGCTCGCTGTGATCACGAAGATGGGATTCGCCGGCTACTTTCTCATTGTGGCGGATTTTATTCGTTGGTCTCGGGAGCACGAGATCCCCGTTGGACCTGGAAGAGGCTCCGGCACCGGGTCCCTGGTTGCGTACGCTCTCGGAATAACCGATCTGGATCCCATCGAGTATGACCTGCTCTTTGAGCGATTCCTGAATCCCGAACGCATTTCCTTGCCGGACTTCGATATCGATTTCTGTATGAATGGCCGCGACAAGGTAATTGACTACGTGGTGCAGCGCTACGATCGCGACGGTCAGTACGGTGAACGGGTCGCGCAGATCATTACCTTCGGCACGATGGCGGCAAAGGCGGTCGTACGTGATGTTGGCAGGGTGCTCGGCCATCCTTATGGGTTCGTGGACCAACTCGCCAAGCTTATCCCTTTCGAACTGGGAATAACGCTGGACCGCGCACTTGCCGAAGAGCCGTTGCGCACCCGGTACAAGGAAGAGGATGAAGTGCGCACCTTGATGGATCTGGCGCGCAAGCTCGAGGGCCTGGCCCGCAATGCCGGGCGGCACGCAGGTGGTGTCGTCATCGCTCCGGACGCGTTGACGGATTTCACGCCGCTGTATTGCGAGCAGAATTCGAGCACGCTGGTTACCCAACTCGATAAGAATGACGTGGAAGCCATGGGTTTGGTCAAGTTCGACTTTCTCGGGCTGCGCACGTTGACCATTATTGACACGGCGCTTCGGACCATCAACGAACGGCGCCGGACGGCGGGCGAGGATCTCTTGAATATCAGCGCAATCCCCACCGACGACGCCGCCACATATGAGCTTATCAAGTCCGGTGCGACTACCGCTGTCTTCCAGCTCGAATCACGGGGCATGAAGGATTTGATCCGCCGGTTGCAGCCGGATCGCTTTGGGGATGTTGTCGCGCTTGTCGCGCTGTTTCGCCCGGGTCCGCTGCAGTCGGGCATGGTGGATGACTTCATCGATCGCAAGCAAGGTCGGGCGCCGGTGGAATACCTGCACCCGGATCTGACCCAGATTCTCGAGCCCACTTACGGCGTGATTCTTTACCAGGAACAAGTCATGCAGATCGCCCAGGTGCTGGCAGGCTACACCTTAGGTGGCGCCGATATTCTGCGAAGTGCCATGGGGAAGAAAAAGCCCGAGGAGATGGCTAAGCAGCGCCAGGTGTTTGTCGACGGCGCAACCGCGCGAGGGGTGGACAAAGCGAATGCCACTTTCATTTTCGATCTCATGGAGAAGTTTGCTGGCTACGGATTTAACAAAGCACATTCCACCGCCTATGCGCTGATTGCCTACCAGACTGCCTGGTTGAAGGCCCACTATCCAGCAGACTTCATGGCGGCTGTCCTATCGGCTGACATGGACAATACCGACAAGGTCGTCATTTTTATCGAAGAAAGCCGGGCACTGGGCCTGCGCGTCGAGCCGCCCGATATCAATCGATGCGCGTTCGCATTTACGGTGGAAGGCGAAGACGCGATCCGCTATGGGCTTGGCGCAGTTAAAGGGGCCGGCGAGGCGGCCATCGAGTCCATTATTGCGGAACGGGATGCAGGCGGCGTATTCGAGGATTTGTTCGATTTCTGCCGGCGGGTCGATACCCGCAAGGCGAACCGGCGGGTTATCGAATCGCTGGTCCGCTCAGGTGCCCTGGATGAGCTTGGTCCCGGCCGAGCATCGATGATGGCGTCATTGACGGTCGCGTTGCAGACGGCGGAGCAGCACGACCGGGACCAGACAACCGGCCAGAATGATCTGTTCGGCGGTGCAGTCGCTGCCAGCGAGGTGCAGGATCAATTCAACCACGCGCCGGAATGGGCCGACGAAGAGCGTTTGGCCGGCGAGAAAGATACTCTCGGATTGTATCTATCGGGACACCCGATTACGCGCTTCGAGACTGAACTTGGTCGGTTTACCAGCGTGCGGCTTTCCGAGCTTCGGGCGAAGCCGGGAGAAACTCAGATCGTGGCGGGGCTGGTGGTGAGTTTGCGCACTCTCAACAGTCGTGCCGGGCGCATGGCGGTAATTACTCTGGATGACCGGACCGCACGAATGGATGCCGTCGTTTATTCTGACTTATTCAGCGCGCACCGCGAATTACTGGTAAAGGACAAGCTTCTGGTGCTCGAGGGTGAGGTGGGAGACGATGACTTCACCGGCGGGTGTTCCATGACTGTCAAGAAGCTCAGTGACCTGGACACTGCCCGGGAGGCATTTGCCAAGAACGTGGTCATTCGGCTCGGGGAAGACCGTGTCGGTAACGGGTTGCTCGATGAGATACGGGACGCCATTACTGTACATCGCCATGGCAGAACCGGGTTGTGTATCGATTATTTGCGCCCCGATGCCAGTGTGCGTCTGCCCTTGGGGGATGACTGGCGCGTGCATCCGACGCAGGAGTTGCTGAAGCGACTGAGTGAACTGGTGGGCGCGGAAAGCGTCGAGGTGGAGTATTAGATGGCGCCGGCGATCACGCGAGCTTGTAACCCGTTGTTTTTGCCGCTAAGTTTTGCTGATATCAGGCCACTTTGAAGTCTATGAACCTCAACTTTCTCGATTTTGAGCAACCCATTGCCGACCTCGAAGCGAAGATCGAGGAATTGCGCCATGTGGATACCGATTCCGAGATCAACATCGATGAGGAGATCGACCGCTTACAGGCGAAGAGCCGGGAGCTGACCAAGTCGATTTTTTCCAATCTCAGTGCCTGGCAGATTGCACAGCTTGCCCGCCATCCTCAAAGACCCTACACGCTGGACTATCTGGGCGGATTGCTGACGGATTTCGAGGAGCTGCACGGAGACCGCAGCTTTGCCGATGACCCGGCGCTCATTGGTGGCATCGGCCGCCTGGATGGCCGGCCGGTCATGGTGATCGGTCACCAGAAGGGACGTACTACCAAAGAGAAACTGGACCGGCATTTCGGTATGCCTCGTCCGGAAGGTTATCGTAAAGCGCTCCGGTTGATGGGCATGGCGGAGAAATTTCGATTACCTGTTCTGACATTCATCGACACACCCGGTGCCTATCCCGGCGTGGGCGCCGAAGAGCGCGGTCAAAGCGAAGCCATTGCGCGCAATCTTTACGTCATGTCTCGGCTGTCAGTGCCGATAATCTGTTCGGTAATCGGTGAAGGCGGCTCCGGCGGAGCGTTGGCCATTGGTATCGGGGATCGGGTGTTGATGCTTCAATACAGCACCTATTCCGTCATTTCGCCGGAGGGATGCGCGTCGATTCTCTGGAAAAGCGCTGACAAGGCCGCCGACGCAGCGGAAGCCATGGGAATTACCTCCCGTCGCCTGAGCGCGTTGGATCTCATAGACAGGGTCATCGAAGAGCCCCTTGGTGGTGCCCACCGGGATCCGCAGGACACGATCGCGCGTTTCAAGCTGGTGTTGCAGGAAGAGCTGGTTGCTCTCGAGGACATCGAGCCGCAGAAGTTGATTGAAATGCGCTACAAGCGCTTGCAGGGATTCGGTGAATTCCGTGAATGACGATACCGACAGGCGTTATTTCAGCGTTGCCGAAGCAAATGCGATGATCAAGGATCTCGAGTTGACTTTCGGGCGTATGCTGCAAATGAAGGCACAGGTGCGCACCGTCTATGCACGCTTGGAGGAGGAGGGTTTCGCACCTGGCGGGGATGAATTCGATATTGCTCCCGATGGAGCGAGCGACGACGTTATCAACTGTCTGACGACCCTCAAGACGCTAATCGACGCACTCAAAGTGGATGTAAATGCGCTCAAGAATGCTGGATGTTTGATCAAGGATATCGACGAGGGCATTGTTGATTGGCGCGCCAGCAAGGGCGGATGCGATGTTCTGCTTTGTTGGAAGCTGGGGGAAAAAGAGGTGGGGTTCTGGCACGATCCCGATTCCGGTTATTCCGGCCGCCGCCCCATCTCAGAGCTGTTGGACGATTAGGGACGAGACGACCAGGGACAATACATCTATTTGTTCTCCTGATTCTGCTGAATGACGGTGTACAGCAGCTCCCCGGAAAATCGACACATGAGCGTGAGCAATGTCTGGTCGCCCACGCTGAAGAGCTTCTCGTCCTTCTTGTTGAGCATCTCGATGACGCCGAGAACGCGCCCGCCGCCGATTATCGGAGCTGCCAGCACGGACTGCGTCTTGAATCCCAACTCGCGATCCATGGCGGGGTAGAACCGGTCATCGGCCTGGGCATCGTTGACGATTGTCGCGCGACGATTATTTGCCACCCACCCGGCGATACCTTCGCCAGGCGGCAGCCGCTGCCAAGTGAGCTGCTCCTTCGCGGAGTCGCCCTGGGTGATGACAAACACCAGCTCGTTACTGTCCTCATCGAGCACTAGCAGTGAGCCATCACTGGCGCTGATTGTTTGCAGCGCGTTACCCAGAACGTCGGAAAGTAACTCCATGAGTTCGGCTTCAGGAAGCGGTTGCTCCACGGCTTCCATGAGATTCTGCATGGAGTCGATGAATTGGCGCAGAGACAGAATTTCCTCGCGTAATGCCGCGTTCTCGGAGTCGAGCTGCGCAATCTCGTCGTGAACCTGTTCGTCCGATTCGCTCATTTAATCTACTCGGGTCGAGGTTGATTATGCCTGTTCCGCCCGCCGCATGCTTTGCGTCAGTTCGACCTCGGAAATGAGACTGTGCAGCAACTCTCCGGCGAATCGGCACATGAGGGTCAACAAGGTAAGATTGCCGGTGCTGAACAGCTTGCCATTTTGCTTGTTGATCACCTCTACCACCCCCAGCAGACGGTTGCCGCCAAGAAGGGGCGCGGCCAGCAACGAGCTGGTGCGGTAGTCGAGCTCGACATCCAACTCCGGATAGAATCGCTCGTCGGCGGGTACGTTGTTAACGGTCGTACCGGCACGGTGCTCGGCAACCCAGCCCGCAATGCCACGGCCCGCGGGTAGTCGACGGCCAACGAGATTCGCTTTGCTTGAGGCTCCCTGCACCAGCACGAAGACCAACTCGCCGGTCTCTTCGTCGGGTACCAGCAACGAGCCGTCCTCGGCGCCGATAGCGCGAATTGCGCTGTCGAGCACCTGGCTGAGAAGATTGAGCGCTTCGGACTCGCGCTTCGGTCTCTCTACCGCCTCGATGAGTGCGGCCATGGATTCCATGAACTGTCTCAGCTGCTCGGCTTCCTGCTCGAGGACGAGATTCTCCTCGCGCAACGCCTCGAGCCGCCCTTGCTGGTCCGGTTCACTTAATGCTGTCTCGGTCATTCTGAAATCGTTGCTCCAGGCAAGGCGCCGGGAATGGGCCCCGTGTCGAGCCCGGCATTGGGCAGTGCACAGGCAACAGGCCTCGAACTCCGCCCCCGAATCGGCCGCAGCCAGGGCGTGCAGCCCCGCGCGGCCGCCCGTAAGCCGGTAGTCGCCTGGTCCGTTGGCCTCAAGTTCAATAGGATGAGTCAGATTATGGCGTGCAAATCACCCCCCTGTCAGGGGCCTATCTTCCGGACTGTGACCCACTCCCGCACTGGGGCGCCGAGACGGGTCCCTGGGGCAGTTTGCGGCGCAATCAGGGGGCCTCGGGGGTGTGCTATCGACCTCGATGGGACTCAGAAGGTAGGCTTCAGGCAGGTCGGGCCGCCATTCGCGGCCATCGATGGATACTGCCTCCTGAGCGGGGCACGGTGGCCCATCCAGGAACGCGATTGCCCATGAAATGCAGCGTCTTTTTCGTCTCTGACAGCACCGGCATCACCGCCGAGACCTTCGGCCACGCGCTTCTCAGCCAGTTCGAGACACTGGAGTTCGATCAGGCGACGATCCCCTTCGTCGGCGACGAGGACCAGATCCGCGCGGCGGTGCAGCGAATCGATGCCGCCGGTGCCAGCGACGGCCAGCGACCCATTGTATTCAGCACGCTCACCAGTCCGCGGCTGAACGAGATTTTGCGCGAGAGTGACGCCCTGATTCTGGATTTTTTCAGCGCCTTTATTCACCCGCTGGAGATCGAGTTGAATCGTGGCTCATCCCACGCGGCGGGTCGTTTTCACGGCCTGGTCAATCGCGCATCCTATGACGGCAGAATCGATGCCATGGATTACGCTCTGGATCACGATGACGGTAGCGGTGCCCGCCACTATCGCGATGCCGATGTTATTCTGGTCGGCGTGTCACGCTCGGGAAAGACGCCTACCTGCGTTTACCTCGCCTTACAGTTCGGTATTCGTGCCGCCAACTATCCGATGACGGAGGACGATCTGGACGCCGGAAATCTGCCCGCGTTGCTGGCACCCCACAAGGAGCGGCTGTTCGGTTTGACCATCGTCCCTGACCGCCTGCGCCAAATTCGCAGCGAGCGGCGCCCGAACAGCCGCTACGCCTCCCTGGGTCGCTGCCGCAAGGAAGTCGTCGACGCAGAAGCCATCTTCAGGGGCGAGGGTATTCAGTTCATCGATACGAGCGGCAGTTCCATCGAGGAGATCGCGTCGCAAATTCTTCAGCGCACCGGTCTCACGCGGCGCTCCTTCTGAGTGTCCCGGTGAGTGCAGTGATGACAACCACAGGCCGGACCGCGGACTTCTCAGGCGGCGCGTTTTCGCCCCGGTGCCTTGCCGAGGCGTTGGCGCGGATGCCGTCAATGCAATGCTACCGGGTAGCGTTCAGTGGTGGCGCGGATTCCGCCGCACTGCTGCACGCTCTGTGCCAGTTGCGCGATGCACTGGCACCGGCGGAAATCCGCGCCGTGCACGTCCATCATGGGCTGCATGCCGACGCCGACACCTGGGAGAGCGACTGTCGCCGAATTTGTGCGGATCTGGGGGTGGCACTGGACGTGCTGCGGGTCGATGGGCGCGCTGGCCCCGGAGAAAGCCCTGAGGCAGCGGCCAGGCGGGCACGCTACGATGCTTTGGCAAACCTGGTCGGTACCGGTGAAGCCGTATGCACCGCGCATCATCAGCGCGACCAGGCGGAAACTCTGCTGTTACAGCTGGTACGCGGCGCGGGCCCTGCCGGTCTGGCCGGCATGCCGGCGTTGGCAACCCTGGGCAGGGGCTGGCTGGCGCGACCGCTGCTGGATACGCCGCCAGAGGATCTGCGTGACTACCTGGAACGCTACGGCCTGTCGTGGACCGAGGATCCAGGCAACACCGAGCAGCGTTTCGATCGAAACTTTATTCGCCATGAGATTCTTCCGCATCTCGAGGACCGGTGGCCGGGAGTGCAGCGCACTTTGGCGCGGGCGGCAGCACATCAAGCCGACAGCGCAGCGATAGCGCGGGCGCTGGCCGATGTGGATCTGGCCCAAGCCCGCGGGCCGCAGCCCGCCACGCTCTCGGGAGCGGCTGTGGCGCGGTTGCCCGCGGCGCGTGCGCGTAATCTGCTGCGCAGTTGGCTCGCCGAGCGTGGCCTGCCGGTTGCCGGCGCCGCGCATTTGCGGGAAATTCTCGATCAGCTGGTGAACGCGCGCCGCGACGCCATGCCGTTGGTGACCTGGCCGGGAGCCGAGGTGCGCCGCTACCGGGACGCACTATATGCTCGAGTTCCCATGCCGGCCCACGATGCCAGCCGGGTCATTGTCTGGGATCCCGGAACCGTGCTCGGGCTGCCCCACGGCCGGCTCGAGGGCATTCGCGCCCAGGGCCGGGGACTGAGTCTGGATCGCTGTGCCAACGCCCATGTGGATGTGCGCTTCCGCCAGGGTGGAGAGCGCTTTCGGCCCGACGGTCGCCGGCACTCGACGTCGTTGAAGAAGCTACTGCAAACCAGTGCCGTACCGCCGTGGTCGCGGGATGGTATTCCCTTGATCTACGTGGATGGTGAGCTCGCGGCGGTCGCCGGACTGTGGGTGGCTGCGGCATACGCGGTCGATGACCAGGGTTGGGGTTGGCTGGTAAGTTGGACCGAGCTGTCAGGAACGGCAGCCTGAAACCTTTTTCGCCGGGATCGGGTCAAACAACTATGGCATTCGACGAAAATCTCGCCCCCGACGTGGAATCGGTGCTCAACGCAACGGCACTGCTCGACGTCACCGAGTGGGATTTTTTTAATCTCGCCTACGATCGTTGGCATGGCGGGCCGGCCGACGAGGGCGCCATGGAGCCCGTCTTTGCCGCCTACATGTTCAAAGACGTGGTGCCGGTGTGGGCGCGCCACTTCGCGCGTCTGGTGGAGCGACTGTCCCGCAGGGGTGTGCTGGATAGAGAGGCGTTGGGTGTGGATCGCCTGCCTGGCAGCAGGCGGATGGTGACCCGCGGTATGCGCTACGGCGTGCTCATCGTGACGCTGATCACCGCGCTCATCGTCTTCGCCCAGTTCATGGCGCAGATAATCAAACTTGGCGAACGCTGCGTGTTTCCGCCCTGTTATTGACGGACTGGGGCCGAACGGCGGAGCGCTTAGATCGGGCGCAGTCCCTTTTTCTTGTCCGGCAGGCGGAATGGCGTCACGGTGCTGTCCGAGTTGGCGTCGATTTCCGGGCGATCATGGGCGGCGAACACCGTGAACTTGAGGGTTACATCGCCCAACTCGATGAGATCCCCATTGCTGAGAATGGCGGTGCGCGCCTTGCGGCCGTTTACATAAACCCCGTTCAATGATTCCAGATCCCGGATGACGTAGCGGCTGTTCAGCTCGTGTTTGATTTCCGCGTGAAAGCGCGAAAGCGATGCATCCGCCACCATCAGCTCGTTGTCGGCGTGACGCCCGATACGAAAGATCTCGCCGGATACCGGATGGCGCGTGTGCAGCTCATCCTGTATTTCCAGATACGCGAAGGAGCGCGCATTGAGCTCCAGGGTATTCGCCCAGGCCGGTTCTCGCCGCTTATTCCCAGGCAGGCGCCTCAGGAACCAGCCGAGCAGTCCGCCCACCAGCAGCACGACAACACCGACGCCGATCCAGAGAACATTCCTGCTGAACCAACTCTGTTGCTGTCCCACGGATTTCGGCCGCGGTCGCCGGGTAGCCGGTGTCGGCGCCGCCTGCGGCGCCCCGGGATTTGCCGTGGGGGCGCTACCGGCTCGGGTGGCGGCAGCAGCAAGCTGCAATGGCAGGTGGGCCGTGGCACTACCCACCGAGCCTCGCCAGGACAGCTCCAGAACCGCCTCTGACGGCAGCGGCACCGAGTCGGCCAGCGCCGCCGACAGGTCCACCACCAAGCGACCACCACTGGCAAGCTGAGCAAAGGCGCGGGAAGCAAAATTCTGCGCCAATGGAACTCCCGGCTCCGCCGTCACATACACTCCCCCGGTCTCTTCGGCGAGCCGGCGAAGCCGCTCCAGGGTCGTCGACAGGGCCGGACTCTTGACGTAGCCGATGCCAAAAATAGTGACTTCGTACTGGCGCGCCGCGTCCACCACGTCGTCGTGGAAATAGGCGGAGTCATCAGCCAGCCCGTCGGACAACAGGAATAGTGCGCGCCGCTGTGCCGGGTAATGGCCCAGAAGCCGAACCGCTTCCAGAACACTTCGGTACAGCTCCGCCTGCTCGCCGCCCGGGGTGAGTTCGCCGAGCACGTTGCGGATTCGATCGCTACCCGGCGCCACGGGCGCGTGGATCTCGACTTCGCTGGCGAAGCTTGCGAGACCGTAATGCTGATGGGCGGGCGCTGCCCGCAGCAGGTCCCGCACGTGATCCCTGGCGGCCACCGGCGCCACCGGTAACTCGGCATCGCTGACATCCACCAGGAACATCACGGCGGTGGTACCGGGTTCGGTGGAGTAGGGTGTCACCTGGGGAGCGGGCAGCTCACGGCCCGCCAGGC
>JAACFO010000303.1 GCA_009937425.1 Gammaproteobacteria bacterium | reverse complement strand
GCGGGCTCCCCCCGCCACCCCCTCCCCCCCCCCCCTGCCGGAGCCACCGGCCCGTTGTGATCACCGGCAAGCGGCCAATGCAAAAAAGGGTCAATAGAGCCAACAGTGACCCGGAACACGGATGGCCATCCCGATCTGACGTATATAAAGAGGGATGACGATGGCGGGGCCCCGCCGAGCCACCGATCAGCCGCCAGTTAAGGTGCTTGATGAACCGTGCCGAAGACCTCACGTCCTTGACCCACAAGGCCGAGCAAGGCGATACCGACGCCATGCTCAGGCTCGCACGGGTCTACTACCAGGGTGACTACAGCGACGCGGCGCGCTTCTTCGAGTGGACCCGCCAGGCCGCCGAGGCCGGCGACACCGGCGCCATGTTCAACCTGGCGCTGGCCTATTTCAACGGCACCGGTACCCAACCCGATACCGGCAAATTCTTCGAGTGGACTCTGGCCGGCGCCAAGGCCGGAGACACGACGGCCATGTTCAACCTGGCGCTCGCCTACGACCGGGGTACGGGCACCGAACCCGACCTGGGTCAGTATTTCGAATGGACCCGCAAGGCGGCCAAGGCCGGCCACGCCGGCGCCATGTTCAACCTGGCCCTCGCCTACAGCAAAGGCAAAGGTACGGCGCCGAACCCGAAAGCGTATGCAAAGTGGACCCGGCGCGCCGCCGAGACCGGCGATCCGGATGCCATATTCAATCTCGCTTTGAGCTATGCCGAGGGCGGCGAGCAAAACCGCGACGACGCTGAGTATTTCGAGTGGACGCTGAAGGCGGCTCAGGCCGGGCACGCCGGGGCCATGTTCAACCTCGGCCAGGCCTTCTATCACGGACGTGGCACCTACTCGGACCTGCCCGCTTACCTGGAGTGGACCGAGAAGGCCGCGCAGGCGGGGCACATGGGTGCCATGTTCAATTTGTCCCTCGCCTATCGCAACGGCACCGGAACAGTGCCCGACGAACAGGCTTATTTCGACTGGACCCAGCTGGCCGCCCGCGCCGGCCACGCCCGGGCCATGTTCAATCTGGCGCTCGCTTACGAAGAGGGCGTCGGCACCCACCTGGACACGGCCCGCTACTTCGAGTGGACCCGTAAGGCGGCCGAGGCCGGACACGCCGGCGCCATGTTCAATCTGGCGCTGGCCTATGAAAAGGGCGAAGGCACCCGCAGGGACCTTGGCCGTTACTTCCGATGGACCCGCAAAGCGGCCGAAGCCGGGCACACTCCCGCCATGACGAACCTGGCGCTCGCCTACGAGAAAGGCGAGGGTACCCCGAGCGACCCCGGCAACTTTTTCACCTGGATCCGCAAGGCTGCCGAGGCCGGCGACCGGCAAGCGATGATGAGCCTGGCGCTCGCCTACGACGAAGGCAAAGGCACCCGCCAGGACGCGGGCAAGTTTCTCGCCTGGACGCGGCGCGCGGCGGAGGCAGGCGAGTCCCGCGCCATGTTCAACCTGGCCCTGGCCTACTGGAGCGGCACCGGCCTCGACGCCGACGCGGCCCGCTATTTCGAGTGGACGCGCAAGGCAGCAGGCGCCGGGGATACACGGGCGAAGTTCAATCTGGCGCTGGCCTACGAAGTAGGTAAAGGCGTGGAGGCGGATACCGGCAAGTACCTGCAATGGTTGCTGTCGGCGGCGGAGGACGGCGAGCCGATGGCCATGTTCAACGCGGCGCTCTGCTACGAGGACGGCATCGGCACGGCCAGGGATCCGGATCACTATTTTGCCTGGATGCGGCGCGCCGCCGAATCGGGTTAGGCGTCAATGCCGACGAGGAAGAGTTCGAGGCATGGATAACGCGGGCGACCGAGGCCGGACACCGCCACGCACTCATCGCCGGCACCCTCGCGCGCTTGAAAGCGCGATCGATTATCGACACGTCCCAACGGGGCGCTCTCGCCACCGCGTTTGACAATCTGACGGCGGCGGTGCGGGCAATCAAGAACGATCACATTGTGGAGTCGGCGCCCGGCGGCGCCGTGTACTGTGCCCCCTGGAACATGCTGGAGTCGATTCTGCCCCATGACGGCGACACGCCCATGGCCAATCACGTACGCCTTTACAACGTGACCTACTGCACAGATGCCTGGGAAGGGCGCAGGCTCACAGAACTCGATGACGACGACGCCCTGTTGCTCAGTTCATTTCTCAGTGATACCCCGACCGCCGTCGGCCCCGAGAGCAACTATGGCGTGTACCTGGCAAGCTTCAGCCTGGCCGCCGACGGCCCGGCAGCAACCCGCGCAAGCGCCGAAGGGGACAATCCCGTGCAGATCGCCGCAGCCCTGTCGGCATTCGATCAGCGCCGCGCCAGCTCCAAATCTCTGGGCCCCGTGCGCCGACCGATTCTACCCGGGCCGCTACTCGACCAGGGCCGCGCCGACGGCACGCTCTACCGGGTCAAATACGAGGATGCGGAGGTGCGCGAGACCTTGACGCGACTGCGCGACCCGCTGGCCGCTATCGGCGTCGTCAGCGACAAGACCGCCGAGCCCGAAGCAATTTACGAACTGGTGCGGGTTATCGTCAGCGAAGTGCTGCACCTTTACCAGTACCAGGAACGACGCCAGGAGCAGGAAGCGCGGCTGGTGGCCAACCTGCCTATCTCCTCTCCCTTGATAGACATCGACGAAAGCGACCCGGGTCGACTTTACCTGCGTTCCCCCGATGTGTTGTTCACCGGCGGCGGCACGCGCATACTCGTGTCCCCCACCTGCCGGGACGCGGCCGCCGCCATGATCAATTTAAAGCACCGACTCGCCCGCCACGGCCTGCTGGGCACCACCACCATCGGCCTCGGCGAGTAGCCGTGAACAACACCGACCCGCGCAGCAGCGCGCTGCGACTTGGGCGTATCTGGACCGCCACGAGCTACTCACTGCAAGGATTACGCGCCACTTACCATCACGAAGCGGCTTTTCGTCAAGAGCTGATGCTGGCGGCGGCGTTGATACCGCTGGCTTTCGCGCTGGCCCTGTGGTCACCACTCACGGGGACACAATGCGCGTTGCTTATCGGCAGTGTGCTCCTGGTACTGCTGACAGAGCTGCTGAATTCGGCTATCGAGGCGATAGTTGATCGGATCTCCGGCGATCACCATGCACTGTCCAAGCGCGCCAAGGATACGGGCAGCGCTGCAGTATTCATCACCCTGGTGAACTGCAGCGTCGTCTGGGCGATGGTGCTCTTCGACGTATTCGGTTAACCCTCCGTCTGGAAGGGGAGAGATTGCCCTAGCCGAATCGCTTTCGCCAGGGCGCGCCTTGTCTACACCCCCTCCCTCGGCAACCGCTCCCTGCGTTGCTCTAACTCCTGCATCCCTGCAGTCGCGTCCCTCCCCCTCGAGGCGAGGGGGAGGGGGCCCGGTCTGATACGGCCGCGGAGCGCATTGATGCGCTGCTTTTCTTAGTCGGGCAGGTAGCGGAGGAGCGGGCCCAGGTTGCCGGCGTCGAACCAATCCTCCAACAACCGGTAGGCAATCGAAACCCGGCGCGCCACCCGTAGCTGCCGGCTACCCAGTCCCGCCACGATTTCTCCGCGGGTAAACCAACGCGCGTCGGCAAGCTCCTGGTCGTGACGCGCGATAACGTCATTACCGGCGATGGCGGTAAATCCGAGCATGATGGCGCTGGGAAACGGCCAGGGCTGAGACGAACAATAATGCGCCGCCGTCACCGCGATACCAGTCTCTTCCGCCACCTCGCGCACCACGGCGTCTTCGAGACTCTCGCCCGGCTCGACGAAGCCGGCGACGGCAGAATACAGGGTTTCGGGCCACCCCACCTGACGGCCGAGAAGGCAACGCTCTTCGCCGCCATTGGCAGCCTGGTGCAGGACCAGCACAATGATGGCGGGATCGGTGCGCGGAAAGTGCTTTTGTGCGCACGCCGCGTCACTGCACACGCGCAAGTGGCCACCCTCGGCGGCCCGGGTTGCAGCCCCGCAATCGCCGCAATACCTGTGCCGGACGTGCCAGTAGGTGATGGCGCGGGCGTAGGCGAGCATCGAGCCGGCGTTGGCCTCCAGCAACGGCCCTGCGTCGCGCAGCTCCCTGAAACCGGCCCCGGAGGGAATCAACGGCGACAGCGACGCCTCGTCGCCGACCAGATCCAGCGCGAAGTAGGCGACCTCGGCGTAGGTGCCGAGGAGAATGGCCTCAGCGCAATCGAAGCCACCGGCGCGCAGCTGCGCCGGCGACAGCAGCACCGGACGCGGCACGTTGTCACCTTCGAACAGATTGCGCGACTGCCACACCGGAATAATGCGCGTCGCCGGATCCGCCAGGCGTTCGTGCAACCACTCGTCCCTGGGGCGCAACAACGTCGCCCGGTCGAGGCCACCGGCCGAGAAGTAATTGAGTGTCGATCGTCGAAAGTGGTCCATACGCTGGCCGTCACGCGTCAATAACCAATTTACCGGGCAAAGTTGTACTTCATGTGAGTTTCAGTCCAGGTCCCCTCCCCCTCGCCTCGAGGGGGAGGGACA
>JAACFO010000302.1 GCA_009937425.1 Gammaproteobacteria bacterium | reverse complement strand
CAGGCGCCGCCGGGTGACGGGCGTGGCGTCCCCGGAACAAGGAAAAATCCACGACGATTCTGCTTGGTTCGCCATGCGCGGTACCCCATATACGGATAAGTGATCATGGCGCCGCAACCAAGGGGAGGTGCATGGCGGAAGAACAGGTTAGAAGACACGGCGCGCCGAAGGACCACCGGCTTATCGGGCGCTGCCTCGGCCGGCTCGCCTTCACCGCGCCGATTGTGTTGTTGAGCCTGTTTTTGGCCATGGGCGAACCTGCTCCGGAGACCGTGACGACCGCTGTCGTCAGTCTGTGGCTATGGCTGGCGGTTTCTGTGATCGTGGGGGTCGTCCGTGCCGCGAAGGCGGCGAACAGGGCTGAGTGGCGATCTTCGTCGAATATCAACCCATTTTATAACATGCCCGGGATTCCCCGTATCTGTGCGTGGTCCAGCTTGTTGCTGGTTGCCGTAGCGACCGGGGCGTTGTTCCATGCAGGCGAGTCAAACCTCGCCACTACAACTGAGATATTTCTGTTCATACGGTTGGCAATCAGCCTCTCACATGACAGCGAGTTCTTGCCCAAAAATAAAGTCCCTTTCGAGCGGGATTATGTCTCGTTCGCCAGCACCCCGGGGGCATTCGGCGCCACCGTTATCGCAAGCGTGATCTGGCTCGCCCTAGGGTCGCCACCGGGCTGGGCCGAAAAAATGATTCTAACATGGTTCTGGATCATTACGGTGGGCATGTTTGTGTTCCAGGGCATAGTCGTATTCGCCTTGACATCCCAGCCCTGGATCGAGAAGCACTACAACAATCCCCGGCGCCGGATAGGCGGATCGCTCGAAGATTCGGCGCAGCCGACAGCCTCGGCAGAAACGCCGGAACCTATCAGAACCCCATACCAACAATTCAATTTGTGGCTCTGGCGAGTGAGCTGGATCGTGTTGGCCTGGGCCTTGTGGACTGCCGGACAACCACTGCTGGCGGGCCTGTACCTGACCGGAAGAGTACTGGTGCTTGCATCAAGGGCCCACGCACGGAGCCTGAAATATGGTGATACCGCTCGGATCGACCCTCTTGCGCGCACGGTTCACTTTCTCCTTTGGCGTCCCGTTGCGATAACGGCCACGGTGGTCGGGACATCGGTTTCCGTGGCCATGGTCGTACCGCTAACCATCCTCGGTGCGGTGTACAGCTACTTTACGGGGAAAGCGCCAGTACGCCCGGGCCCGGACTCCGATCGCGAGGCACGGGTGCATGAGGCGCGGTGTCGGCGGGCCGCAGCGTCATACCGGCTGCGCGAGGAATTCGGGAGACCGGCCGGGTTCGTCTATTTCATGGGCTCGGAGCCGCACCAACGCAAACATTTCCTGGAGTCGGGTGGATTGCTATCCGATCTGGGTGACAAGGTCGTCGCGCGGGATTACCGCGAGCATGTCCTGGAGACGCGCACTGCCTACAACTGGATGGAGTTCGAGCAGGCGCCGGAGGGGGCGCTGTTGCATGTCAACGGGGTCAGCAACATGCGCCGGGACCTGCCGTTTATCGCCATCGTGCCGCCGCGCGGCCGGGTGCAGACCTTCCGCCTGAGCGAACCATACCGCGCACGCGGCCGCGACAAGGGCGAGGCGCTGAAACAGGCGGAGGCGGAGGTCCGCGCCGCCATCGAGGCAACATTCGGCCCTGCTGCGGGAGAGGCGGAATCATGCTGAAGGCAATCCTGAGGCCGATGTTTCGCCTGAACATCGACAACACGCTGCCGATCGCGATGCTGGCCGCGGGAGCGCTGTGGCTGGCCTGGGCCCCGTCGGATGTTGGGACAATGCCGCTGCTCGTGCTTCTGTGGGGCATTGCATTGCTGGCGCTGGCATCCGGTTTCGCCAGGGCATCGCGGCACTACCGTTTCGACGCTCCCGCACAGCCCTGCCCAGATGCGCTACAGCGCTTGCGTTTCTTGGGCGGCGCGGCAGCGCTCCTGACGGCATCGGCGTCGCTGTTCGCCGCAGGGCACTGGGCGCTGGCGGTCGTGGCGACGATCCATCTGTTCGGCCGGCTGTTCGACGCCGTCACCGCCTGGGAGCGAAGCGTGGATCCCGCAACGGTGACACGGGAGAACATCGTCCGCTTCGAACTAGCGGCCATTGCCGCGGGGATCGCCCTCCTGGCGGCGCCGCTATGGACCGCCTTCGGCTCGCCCCCCGGCTGGATCGAAAGCCTTGTCATCGTGATCTGGTGGCTGCTTCTCCTTACCGCTCTGCTGACAACCGCGCTGGCGCTACTTGCGTCCCTTAAAAACCCCTTGCCCCACCGGTTGGCCGAACGGATCTTCAACATCGGCGACACTTCTGCGGGAGACAGCCCCTACCCGGAAATCCTGGGCAACCGCGCGCTGATCGTATACTCGCTGGCCGTCCCGCCCGTGCTGGCATTGGCGGATATGGCAGTGCCGACCGGGCTTGCGGTCTTGTGCCTGCTGCTCTTCGGCGCAGAGTACGCGCAGCATGAACTGATCGAAGCGGTCGATGCCGGCAGGCCGGCGCGGCTGGGATGGTTTGCCGTGGCGAACCATCTTGTCGTGACGAATGGCCTGCTGCTGGTCTTCTCGCCGGTGCGGCAGGTCGGCAACCTGCTCGGCATCGGCGCCGCGAAGGAAGCGGCTGAACTGCGCGCCGCCTTCGGGCGGCCGCAGGGCTTCGTCTATTTCCTTTGGTCAGAGCCGCTGCAGCGCGTCCCCTACCTCGAACAGGGAGG
>JAACFO010000131.1 GCA_009937425.1 Gammaproteobacteria bacterium | reverse complement strand
TCCTGGATGTCCAGAAATCGACTCTCCATAAGTCAAGAGGTGCCCGGTACCTCTTGACTATCAAGGTTCCTGGATGTCCGGAAATCGACTCTCCATCACCGTATCATTGTCGGCCGGGTACAGCGGACTGATCTCGTGACACCAACCTCGAACCGCAAGACCATCGCCATTTTCTGTCTGGCGCAAACGCTGGCACAACTGGGGGCGTTCACGTTCCCGGCGCTACTGCCGGTCTTCTTCGGTGTATGGAGCCTCAGCCACACCGAGGCCGGCTGGCTGTCCGGGGTCTTTTTCGGTGCCTACAGCCTGTCCGTGCCGTTGCTGGTGACACTCACCGATCGGGTGGATGCCCGCCGCATCTACATGTGGGCGGTTGTCTTGACCACGCTCTCTCATCTCGGCATGGCGTTCGCCGCAACCGGCTTCTGGAGTGCGTTTCTGTTTCGCGTGCTCGCAGGCGTCGGCTGGGCCGGAACCTATATGGTGGGGCTGAAGGCCCTGGCCGATCGGGTCGAAGGCGCGAGTCAGTCGCGGGCCGTGGCCTTTCACGCCGCCAGCATCGGTATCAGCGGATCCCTGTCCTTCATGATAGCCGGCGTGGTAACCACCTGGTTCGACTGGCAGGTAGCCTTCATGGCGGGGGCCCTGGGAACGCTGGGCGCGCTCTGCGTTGCCGCCGCGGGGTTTCCCCGCTCGCCTCCGGTGCGCAGAAAGACCCCGAATACGCGTCTGCTGGACTTCCGACCCGTCCTGAAAAATCGCTCGGTCATGGCCTACGCCATCGGCTACTGCGTGCACACCTGGGAGATGTTCGTGGTGCGTTCCTGGGTAGTGACCTTCCTGGTTTTCACTGCCGCGCAGCCCGGCGAACAGGTCAACTTCCTGGTGCCCACGGTCGTCGCCATGTTGATGGAGCTCGTCGGCACGGCAACCAGTGTGCTGGGCAACGAGATGGCGGTGCGCTTCGGCCGCCAGCGCTGGATCATGAGCGTGATGCTGGCGTCCATGCTGATTGCGACCATCGTAGGTTTCTCGTCGGCCTGGGGATACGGCGTGGCGACGGCGATCTGCCTGCTGTACAACGCATTCATCTACGCAGACTCCTCTTCACTCACCGCCGGTACCGTAGGCAATGCGGATCCGGAAAGCCGCGGCGCCGCCCTCGCCGTTCACGCCATGCTGGGTTACGGCGGCGGTTTCGTCGGCCCTCTGGTCATGGGATTGATTCTCGACGCACTGGGCGGCGAGAGCGTGCTCAACTGGGGCATAGGCTTCGCGCATCTCGCCTTGATCATGGTAATCGGACCCGTTGCCCTGAAGCTGCTGAAGCCCGGGGATCTGGAGGGCGATCGGCCGTCACGAAGCTCAAACCGGTCCAGAAATTTTTGATGAGGTAAACGGTATGCGCAGACCGATCACAAGCGCGGCACCCTGACTGGATATTCTTGATATTCCGGGATAGGTTAATCGCGTGGCTGAAGGAAGCAGAATCACGACATACCACGAGTTCTGGCCGTTGTATCTGAGCCAGCACTCGCACCCGGTCAATCGTTGGCTGCATTTTGCGGGGACTACCATCGCCCTCGCGTTTATTGTCGCGGCGGTAGTGAAGGCGGAAGGCAGCTATCTGCTCTGGGCATTATTCAGCGGCTACGGATTAGCCTGGTTTGGACACTTTTTTATCGAGAAAAATCGCCCCGCGACATTCCAATACCCCATCTGGTCGTTCATCTCCGACTGGCGCATGTGGATATTGACGCTTTTTCGTCGAGCTTTATAATTAATGCGTCCGACGAATCTGAGTGAGTGGACATCCGAGATCGGCGGACTAGGGACTCTTCCGGGGGCTGTTATGACGTACTGGAATCTGGGCACCATCCCCTGGGACAGGTTCGACCGCTCACGTGTAGACCCCCAATTGCTTGCCTTCGCTCGCGGTGCCTGCCTGGTCGAATTTAATGCCGACACCTACAGCGATTATCTTTGCCGGGTGTTTGGCAACGATACGGCACTGCAGGCGCAAATTCGCACTTGGGGGGAAGAAGAAAAACAGCATGGCCTGGCACTTAGAAAATGGGTCGAATTGGCAGATCCGAGCTTCGACTTCGACCACTCACTTGCTGTTTTCCGGGCCGCCTATCAACAACTACCCGAGGACGGCGGCGATTCCGTCAGAGGATCGAAGGCCCGGGAGCTCGTGGCCCGATGCATTGTCGAAAGCGGGACCACTTCTTATTATTCCGCTCTCAAAGATGCCGCCGAAGAACCGGTTCTCGAGGAAATTTGCCGCCTGATCGCGCTGGACGAAGTACGCCACTTCAATCTATTTCGAAAGGCATTGGATAAGAAATATGGGCCGAAGGAAAAATTGGGCTTTCCGTCCCGTTTCAAAGTTGTGGTCGGCCGGATACTCGAGACTTCCGACGAAGAACTTTCGTTTGCATACCGGGCTGGAAATTTTCCCGATGAACCCATCGAGCAAGATCGAACCAAGGAATATTCCAAAGACTTCATGAGGCGGGTGTCCCGACTATACGAGCCAGAACACTATCGCTTGATTGTCGGTCTGACCATGAAGGTTTTGGGTATTTACTCCAGCCAGCGATTCCGGACGGTGCTCAGCCACATGGCACATCGTTTTTTGCGCTACAGATACCAAGCGACGAGCACGCTCCCACAACTGTAGTGCCCACCTGATATGCCGGCTGCCGCCGAATTGTGGCAGAGGCGATCCCTGGCCATGAAGAAAATCTCCCGCGTGATCGCAGCGGGCGCCGACGCCGAATGCTCGGCCGCCACTCCTTATATAGAGCCACGCGAAGAAGCCGCGGGGCGCGCCACCGTTGCCGGGGGAGATACCCCCCGCGAGGGTGAAAAGACCCACTCGAAACCCTGGGTACGCAGTACCTGATCCCTGCTCGTCGCCTCCACTCCGGGCTGGCTCGAAATACCCCGTCACCCCGAATCGAGCCCCATTCTCGAGAGATCTCAAAGACTTACAGCTCGCGCATCGAACCAATGGCGGACCTGAAAAGGCTGCGTCCCCAGGTCATGGCAAGACGTTGGCATCCTCCTTGCTTTGCGATCCCTGAAGGTCTGGTACATGGGAGGTTCTTCGACGTGGAAGCTGCGGGCAAGGTGGTGACGTTTCGCCGGGGTAACGACAGGCTATGCGCCGGCGACGCACCGTACTCGACCCCGAGCCGGCAAGCATCGCCTGCCCCGGTTGTGCCCCGGGAAGCAGTTGTGGCGACCGCTTACCCGCACGCCACGCAAGCGGCACAAGAAATCCTCGAGGCCGGCGGTAACGCCATCGATGCCGCCGTCGCCGCCGCCTGGTCTCTTTCGGTATGCGAGCCGAGTGGCTCGGGTCTTGGCGGTCAGACGACCATGATCATCTACCGTCACGACGGCACCACCGTGGTCATCGACGGCCATTCGCGGGCGCCAGCCAAAGCTTCCCTGGAGCGCATCAGTGAGTCCCAGCAGGCCAGTGGTCATCGTGCCTGCACGATACCCTCGACGCCGGCCACCCTCGGGTTCGCGCAACACAAGTACGGCGCTCTGTCGCCGCAGCGAACTCTCGCACCGGCCATTCACCTGGCCGAGAACGGTTATCCGATCAGCCGTTTGCAACGCCGACAGATCAGATCGTGCCTGACCGCGCTACGTGCCACCGATAGCCACGGCGTATTCCTCGAGCACGGACGCGTGCTCCGAGAGGGTCGGCTGCTGAAGCAACCGGCCCTGGCTTCCACGCTGCAACGGCTTGCCGATGCCGGTTGTGACGATTTCTATCACGGTCGACTGGCGCGATCGATTGCCCGCAACATGAAAGCCCACGGCGGGCTCATCAGCCGAAAGGATCTGGCTGCCTGCGCACAACCCGTGGAGCGCGAGCCCATCGCCGTCGACTATCGGGATTACCGGGTGCTCGGCGTGCCGCCACCCGGTGGCGGTCTGCAATTGCTCCAGGCTCTCAAGGTCATCGAGCGGCTCGCTCCGGACGGATTCGAAAAATCCAGCGACGCCTGGTACGAAACCATGGCCGATGTTGTGTACGCGGTGTTCGGATTTCGGGAACGCTGGCCGATTCACGCCGTGGACTTCACGCCGTCGGTCCGCCGCTGGCTACTGGGCGACGAGCTTGCCGGCGAACTGGCGAACGGGATCCGCTGCACCAGCCTGCACGAACCCCTCGAGACCGGCGACGAGCCCCCCGGTGATACCACGCATCTCAGCGTGGCCGACACCCAGGGCAATGTGGTCGCTCTCACCCAATCCGTGCAATCGCTGTTTGGATCCAAGGTAGCGCACCCGAAGCTGGGCTTCTTCTACAACAACTACCTGGTCACGTGCCCGCGCTACAGGCACCCGTCGCAGCTCGCCGGCGGTTGCACGCCCCGCTCCAACGTGACGCCGACCCTGGTTATGGCCAGGGACTCGGCAGGGTCGAAGACAGGGGGCGACATTTCGCCTGCGCCGAGACCTGTTTTGGCTATTGGCGCCGCGGGCAGCCGGCGCATCATTTCCGCCACGCTCCAAGTGCTCAGCGGCATTCTCGATGGCGGATTGAGCATCGACGAAGCCATGGCGGCGCCCAGGATTCACGCCTTGCTCAACGGCGACATCTGGGTCGAGAAGACCGCGCTCAGCGACAGCTTGCACCAGCGACTTTGCAGACGTTACCGCCGGGTCAAGATCAAGAAGCCGCTTTCCTACACCATGGGAGCAGTCCAGGCAGTCCAATGTCACGGCGACGGCAGCGCCAGCGCTGCTGCCGACCCACGCCGCGACGGAACAGTGGCAGTGCTTGGCGCAGATCCGTACCCGCCGACAAACTACCAGCCGTTGCCAGGAGATGCCTCGTGACAGGGAGTGCTAATCGCCATGTCCCGGGGGAACGGCTGTCGGCATGGCTTGTCGGCCTGTTCGTCATAGCCCCGTTGGCCCTGGTCGCCATCAAGTTCTCCAACCTTCCGATGTCCGAATTCCTGGCACGCACGATTTCCCTCCAGGGTCTGCCAGCGGAGATGACGGCGCAGCTCAGACTCGTGCTGCTGGTACCGTTGGGTGCCGTCGTCGTGGTCCTCTTCCGGCTCACCCTGGGGATCCGGGTACTGGGCCCGTTCCGGCCGATCCTGATTGCCATCGCTCTGCAGTTGACCGGCCTGGGCGCGGGTCTCGCGTTCTTGATCCTGGTGATGGCGACCATCGCCATCATCCGTCCCCTGGTGCGCGGCGCGGGCTTACCGTACTTCGCTCGGGTGTCGGTGCTGGTGAGCACCGTGGCAGTGTTCGTGATCGCCACGGTGCTCGCGAGCTACTGGCTGCAGATGGACCCGCTCTTGCGGGTGGCTTTCTTCCCCATCGTCGTCCTCTGCCTGGTGGCGGAGAGCTTCGCCAGGACGCTCTATGACGAGGGAGCCGGGTCCGCGGTCTGGCGTGCCGTGATGACCATACTGGCGGCGCTGCTGATCAACGCCATCGCCGCGCTTCCGGGGTTACTGAATTCGTTACTGACTTTTCCCGAGCTGACTCTTTTGTCACTCGCCATGATCGTGACAGTGGCCAACCGGCTCGACTTTCGTCTACTCGCGACACTCAATCCGCCGCCGCACTCTGCAGACGAGAAGCGCGCGGCCCCGCGTGTGCCCACTGGAAAGCACTCGCGTAAGAAAGCGCCTTTGCGCAATACATCGACGAAATCCGCGAGGCGCGCTCCCGGCGCGTCGCCGCCTTCGCAACCGATTCACTCGTAACTTGGTAGGAGACTGCGAGCCATGAAGATTGCAGTGGTTAGAAACCGAAACAACCGGGGAGTAGTAAGCCGATTCGGCCGGCCCTCACCGGAAGTCTACGGGCGCAAATCCGTGCAACGGGTCATGGATGCGTTGCGCGCCTATGGACACGAGGTCCGGGCCCTCGAAGGCGACGGCAGCCTGGTGAGCAAGCTCAAGCAGTTCATACCGCCGCTGCAAGACGGGCAGCCCGGTGGACTGGCCTTCAACATGGCCTATGGCATCCAGGGAGAATGCCGCTACACCCACGTGCCGGCGGTACTCGAGATGGCTGGTGTGCCCTACACCGGCTCCGCGCCCCTGGGCCACGCGCTGTCGTTGGACAAGGTAATCGCCAAACAGCTGTTGGTGCAGACGGGCGTGCCCACACCCGCATTTTGTGTCCTCAACGACCCCCGCGAGAACGCCGAGGGCCTGCGATATCCGTTAATCGTCAAACCACGTCACGAGTCGACCAGCTACGGTGTGCGCATCGTGCATGATCGCCAGGCACTCGCCGACGCCGTGCAATACATCGTCACTGAATACCGCCAACAGGCGTTGGTTGAAGAGTACATCGACGGGCGGGAAGTCAACATCGGGATTCTCGGGAACCACCCCGTGGAGGTGTTTGCGCCGGTGGAACTCGACTTCGGCGACCGCGAGTGCCGCATCGAGACCTGGGAGGACAAATTCCACAAGACATCCGACGAGCCTCAGAAACGCTGTCCCGCGCCCGTGGAAGACAACCTGGTGCTGGAACTGCAACGCATCGCGAGGGCTACTTTCAAAGCAACCCATTGCAGGGACTACGCGCGCATCGACGTACGCGTAGACGCCCAGGGCCGACCGTTTGTTCTCGAGATAAATTCCATGGCTTCACTCGGGGCCGGAGGTTCCTATGTTCTAGCGGCCCAGGATCGCGGCTACGGCTTCGATGCGCTGGTCAATCGGATCGTGGACGTAGCGCATGCGCGTTACTTCGATGGTGCGGATCCCCTGGCGGCAAGCAGCGAACCGATCTCGCCGTTCAACGAGACTGCGCTTTCACCCTGCGCGGCGTGAGGCGACAGACTGTGCGATCCGAAAAGACACTCCCTGTTCGAATCGCTGCCGATGTCGACCGATGCCGCGGGTCTCCCACGCCCATGAACTTTCTCGAAGGAACCCACGACATCAGCAACGCGCTCCTGAAGCACCGGCGCATCACGCCCTATCGCGTGCCGAAGTTCTACCGCGAACACATCGCGAGGAGTGCCTACTACGATCAACTCAAACGCATCGTGGAGCCGTCATTGCGTGAATTCGCCGGTCCAGGAAAACTGGATACCAGCGGCGAGGCCGACAACACGGTCGTTCCCGGGCTGCAGCACAAGTACCCGCAGACCGGCCTGCTACTGGTTACTGAACAGTGCGCGGCCTTCTGCCGTTATTGCTTCAGAAAACGCTTCGTCGGCTCCAGCGACAAGGAGGTAGCGCCGGATTTCGCTCGCGTTGCCGAGTACATACGGCTGCATCCCGAGATGAACAACGTGCTCTTCTCCGGGGGCGACCCCTTGATGCTCAGCAGCCGGCGCCTGGATCGGATCCTCGACCACCTGCTGCCCATCCCCCATCTCACCTCCATCCGATTCGGCAGCAAGACTCCCGCGTTCAACCCGCGCCGCCTGGCCGACGATTCGTTGCTCGACTTGTTCGAGCGAATCCGCTGCGCCGGTAAACAACCGGTGATCGTCGCCCACTTCGATCACTTCGCCGAGTTCTCCACGGAGTCGCACGCGCGGATCCGGCAATATCAATCCGCAGGGGTCCAGTTTCTCAATCAGACGGTGCTGCTGGCGGGAGTGAACGACGATGCCGACACACTCGCCGCCACGTTCGAGGAGTGCCACGCCATCGGCGTGCGACCCTACTATCTATTCCAGACTCGTCCGGTGCTGGGCGCCTCTCACTTCCAGGTTCCTCTGCGACGCGGCGTCGCCATCGTGCGCGACATCAACCGTAAACTCAGCGGGATTCAAAAGACCTTCCGCTACATCATGTCTCACGAAACGGGCAAAATCGAAATCCTCGATGTGGATGACGGCAACCGCATCTACCTTCGCTATCACCAGTGCACGGATTCACATCGTATCGGCCGTGTGTTCTCGCGCTATTGCCCGCCAGACGCCTGTTGGTTCGACGATCTGCTGCCGGAGACGCGCTCCACGACAAACTCCAGCCTGCCCCGCCAGGCACGCACAACCAGGATCAGACTTGTTCCTTCAGTTGATACTTCTCGATTCGATAACGCAACGTGTCGCGAGACAACCCGAGCAGGCGCGCGGCGCGCGTGACGTTCCACGATTCCCGCTCCAGCGCCTGCACCACCAGGTCGCGCTCCACCTCTTCCAACTGGATACCTTCAACGGGCAGCACGGGCGGAAAGTGGTTGCCGGAATGGTTTCCAGAGCCGTTGGCGGCGGCGAGAGTGGGTGACAGAGAAAGCTGATCCGGACCGATGAGGGACTCCACCGACAGCAGCACCGCGTTCTCGATGACATTGCGAAGCTCTCTCACGTTACCGGGCCACGAATACGCCATCATGGCGCTCTTCGCGGCTGAGCTGAAGGCGAGCTCACTCTTTCCGTAGCGCCGCGCGTGGTGGCGCAGAAAATGGTCGGCCAGCAGCAGCACATCCTCGCCCCGTTCGCGCAATGCCGGGACCTTCAGCTCGACCACGCGAAGGCGAAAGTAGAGATCCGATCGAAAGCTTCCTGACTGCACGTGCTCTTCCATGTTCCGGTTCGATGCCGCCACCACGCGAACGTCGACTTCACGGTCTCGCACGCTGCCCAGGCGGCGCACCCGTCGATCCTCCAGCAGCTTGAGGAGTTTCACCTGCACCTCGTGGCCGATCTCGCCGATTTCATCCAGGAACAGTGTCCCGCCGTGGGCGGCTTCCACCAGACCGAGCTTGCGATTCTTGGCATCGGTGAAAGCGCCGCGCTCGTGACCGAACAGCTCCGCTTCAACGAGCTGCGCAGGCAGCGATGTACAGTTGATCTCGACGAAGGCTTTGTCGTGGCGCGCGCCGTCGAAGTGAATCGCTCGGGCGACGAGTTCCTTCCCGGTTCCCGTCTCACCGGTCACCAGCACCGCCGGTGGAACCTCTCCTTTCAGCCCGGCTTCCACCGACAACATACGTTGGATGCGTTCTTTCAGATCCCGAACGGGCCGCGACTCACCGAGCATCGCCGCGAGCCCGCTTCGCTGCGCGTCCTTCTGCTGATAGTAGGAGAGCGCGCCTTCCAGACGATCCCGACCGAAGGCTTTGTCGACCAGCAGCCTCAGCTCCGCCAGCGCCACGGGCTTGGTCAGGTATTCGTCGGCACCCGCCTTCATCGCCTCGACCGCGGTTTCCACGTTGCCGTGGGCAGTCATGAAGATGACCTTGACCTTGGCATCCTTTGCGCGAATACCGCGCAGGACCTCGAGGCCATCGATGCCGGACAAATGGTAGTCGAGCAGCACCACGTCGGGTTGGAAGCTATCGAAGCGCTCCAATCCCTGCTCGCCGCTTGCGGCACTCTGTACCTCGTACTCGGCGCGTTCCAGGTAACGCTGAATGTTCTTGGCCAGCGTCGCTTCGTCTTCGATTATGAGAATTGCGTTGGCCATCGGTTACTCCGCGACGGGTATACGAATGGTTGCTGAAGTGCCGCCGCCCGCGGGGGTTGCGAGCTCGAGGGTGCCGCGGTGCCGGTCGATGATTCGCCTGGCCAGGTAAAGCCCGACGCCGAGTCCGGTTCCCTTGCTTGTGCTGAAGGGCTGAAACAGCTTGTTGACCTGCTCCGCGGGCACACCGTGCCCGGAATCCGACACACAGATCCGCACCTGCCGAGCAGCAGAATCACGACACGCGGAAATGTCGAGCTTGCCGCCCCCTGGCATGGCCTCGATGGCGTTGGCGATCAAGCTGTTCAGCACCTGTCGCAGGGACGCCACGTCGCCCTGGATCATCGGCAGATTGCTCTCCACTTGGACACCCGCACGGATGTGCTGCCTTTCCAACTGCCCATCGAATACTTCGACGCACTCAGCGATCACCTCATCCAGCGCCACCTGGTCCAACTCCGCCGGCATGGGCCGGGCGCAGGAGAGGAATTCTCGAATCCACCCCTCCAGCCGGTCCGACTGGCTGACAATGTCGGTAAGGGACTCCCTCAGATACCCCGATGGTTGTTCCTCCAACGCGAGCTCGGCGGATGACCGAATCGACGCCAGCGGGTTCCTCAGACCGTGGGCCACCGCCGACGAAATCTCCCCCACCACCGCCAGCGTCTCGCTCGCCACCAGACGACTCTGCTGCTCCCGGATCACCCGACTCGCGCGCCTTATGATCCAGAACAAAACGAAATAGAGCACGATGCCGGCAACCGCCGCACTCAACCACACGAGCCGCTGGCCGGTCTGGATGGCCGCGAACAGAGCCTGCGGCGACTTGTAGAGCTCCACCACGCCGATCACCGCGTGGCCCTGCTCGTCGTGGACCGGCAGGTAATTTTCGATGAACGCTACGCCCTCGCCCTCCAGGAACGCCTGCTCGGCTTTTCTCACTTCCCCCACGACGCCCTGCTCGATGCCCAGCTCTCCGAGGAACGCCTCGTCCAGCTCGGGGTTGGTGCGAAACTCGACACCGATGAATTCGGCGTCGCTGGACCAGATGATGGTGCGGTCGCTGGCATAAACATTCGCCCGCAACACGTCGGGAATGGCGGCAATCTGTTTGAACAGATTCTCGAAGCGCTCGGGCTCCGGGGCGGACTGCCGGTCTCTGAACAGCGCCTCGGCATTTTCCGCACGCACTATGCTGCTAACGAACTCCTGGGCGACCACGGCATCGCGGCGCAGCATATTGTTGGATAAAAACGCCGACAACAGCGCGGCCGACACGGTGCTCATCACCACGATGGAGACAAAGCTGAGCACCAGGAACCAGCGCGTGAGGTTGAACGGCCGCGATGGCGGCGCCTCGGCATTGCTGCCGGAGTTGTCGTGGTCAGAGGCCTTGTCGTTCATGCCAGAGCGGCGCGTCCCAGCGCCCCGCCTCGGCATCTCACCCGGAACTGGGGCATATCCCCCACTCCGGAGACCGCAGAAGATACTGCCTGGCACCGAATTCGGCAAATCGTGGCCCCAGGCGGGAGCTTTCGTTCATGGTCAGCTATCAGGCATGCAATTTGCTTGCCTGATAGCTGACCATGGAAAACCCGGACAGTGCGCGGAATTTCATGGTCGCGTAGGGGGCAGACGCTTTTCTGCCAGGAGGGTTGAATGAGCACCAATATGTTTCGCTTGAGATCCCACATGATGGTGGAAGGGGATTCCGATCCGGAAGATCGGATTCTCATCGACGGGCACACGGGGGCCATGTGTGCCTGCAACGCAGCAGCCGGCGTGTTACTCGGCCGGTTACGACAGGGCGCGAGTCGTGACGAACTGGCGGATGTCCTCGAGCACCATTTCCAGGTGCCAAGCGAGACCGCGAAACGCGATGCACGGGATTTTCTCGACAGCTTGAGCGCCCTCGCCGCCATCGAGATTCTCGATACCCCCGCCCATAGCACCGCTGCGGCGGCAGCGGAGCCAACGCAGCCGGCGCTGCTGGAGCGCTTTGCGCCGTCCACCGCCTGACTTCCCCGGATGCAGCAACACACAGTGAGCGACGAGCAATGAAAGCACCATCCATGAGCAACTGCGCGACACTGCTACTCGGCCTGGCGCTCATCACACCGGCCGCCGGCGCCGAGCTGGGGTTGCCCAAAGTCGGTGCGCTGATGACCTGGACCTGCGATGGCCCGTTCACCGCCGAGTACCGCGTCAAGGTCATGAAAATCGACGGCGACGTGGTCACTTACCAGGGTATCCGAGACGAGGATAGCTACTGGACCGAAAAGTTCACATGGCTTACCGGCACGACACTATGGAGCAGGAAATCGGGAAGCCAGTTTCAGTGGTTCGACAAAGAGGACTTCGAGAACTACCCCAGGCTCGAGCCCGGAACGCGCTTCAAAGGCGCGGTGCCCGCCCGGGAAGGCGACGACAAATGGGTGTGGGACTACGTCATCACTGTCGACGAAGCACAAACCATCCAGCACGCGCTGCTCGGCGAAGTACGCATCGTACCGGTTACCGAGAAGCGCAGTATCTATCACGGCACCTATTGGTCGAACATGACCAGCTTCGTCCACCCCGAGAAGGGCCTGACCGTGCGATGGATATACGAGGATCCCCGGGGGCTGGAGGACTGTGACCTCACGAGTATCGAAGCCAACGGCCAGATCGGCATCAAGCGTACGGACTGACGGTATCACCTGGAAGATTCGCGAGGGACAACGATGCAAGACGATGGCACACGGGTTGCTCTGTTGGGATTCAGCGGTGTCGGCAACGCCGCTGTCAGCGTCTCCGTAGCCCGGGCCCTGCGCGCCGGGTGGCGCGGCGGCCTCGAGCTTGCCGCGCTCGGATTCGATCCGTTCATGGGCGGAGCCTGGGTTCCCGGGCTCATCGATCGCTTTCACCTGCTACCGGACGGTGCCCGGGGCGGCGAGCTGCTCATCGACCACATCCTCGACATACACGCGGAGCATCCCTTCGATGCCCTGATCGTCTGCGACCATACCCAGGTCCCGGCCATCGCCAACTTCAGCGAGCGGCTCGCTGCATCGGGTGTGCGCACGCTGGTACCGCGCTCGGATCGCATCGCTGCCGTGGCCAGGCCGCGCATGGCGGCCTTCTTTCACGAGCACGATCTGCCCACGCCGCACACGCTGTTCGTGCCCGCGCAGCATGACGTCGCGGCAAGTGCCGAGCAGCTCGGCTTTCCCCTGTGGGTCAAAGGACCACTGCACGGCGCCGCCAAGATTCACTCGGCGGAGCAGGCCAGGGACGCGGCCGAGCGACTGCACGCGACGGCCCAGGGCGGCGTTCTTCTGCAGCGTGTGGTGGAGGGCGAGGCTTTCGACGTCGCCATGGTCGTCGCCCGAAGCGGCCGCTGCACGGGGCTGGTCGCAACACGACGCCTGGCGGTCAACGACGAGGGGCAGGTCGTTTGCGGCTCCGTCGTCGACGACCCACAGATCGACGCCATTGCAAGACGCGTGCTGGAGTCGCTGGAGTGGCGCGGAGCGCTCACCCTCGAACTCGCCCGCGCCACCCGGGGCAAGCAACTCTATGTCTGCGACCTGCGCGCGCGATTACCGGCCTGGAGCATGCTGACCCACTGGTCCGATTGCAACTTGCCCGTGCGTCTGCTCGACGCCCTGCTCGGGCGCAACGAATCCGAGCGCGCCGGACCGCGGGCCGGCCGCATCTATGTGCGCGGAGTTTCGGAAACGGCTATCGCCCTCGATCACCTGGTGCGGCTCGATCGCCGACGTCAAAGTGAAGGAATCAACAATCCGGAACCCCGGGAAACGCAGCCCACGCAAGATGACCGGGACAAGCCGGGGTTGCGGGTCGCGGTAACCGGCACCAGCACCTTCGACGTGATCAACCCGGGCATCGGCGTGGCGCGTGCCTTGCGTCTGGCGCCGGAGATGTCCCGCATTTACGGGCTCAGCTATGGGACCTTCGATTCCGGTATCTACGAGCCCGGGCTCTTCGATGCTTCCTTTCAGCTGCCTGTGGGAGGATCGCCTTCCGCCCTCCTCGAGCGCCTGCTGGAAATCCACCGAACACATCCCTTCGACGTGGTCGTTCCCTGCCTGGACGGTGAGCTTCCCCAGTTCATCTCAATCAGCGAGCAGCTCGCAGCCGCGGGAATTCGAACACTTCTTCCCGACCGAGAGGCCTTCGACCGGCGTGCCAAGACGCAGCTGTTCGGCGGCGCGGTGGCGAGCCAGTGGGGATCTTTCGAGCTGCCGGAGAGCATCATCGCGGCCTCCGAGGCGCAGGTACTGCAAGCCGCCAAGAACCTGGGTTTTCCGGTGGCGATCAAGGGCCCGATTGCACAATGCATTCGTGCGCGCAATCGTAGCGAGGCCAAAACCGCGTGGCGCCGCCTGACCGCTTTCGGAACCAACGAGGTCATCGTGCAGCCGTTCATCTCGGGCAAATTCTTCGCCGTGGCAAGCGTCTTCGGCCGGGATCATCGCCCGCTTACCTCGATGACGGTGAAAAAGCTCGCCATCTGCGAACGCGGCAGCACCTGGAGCGCGATTCGCGTGGCCAGTCCGCACCTCGAAGCAGACTGCAATCGACTCCTTTCCGAGATCGACTGGGTCGGGCCCGCCGAGGCGGAGTTCATTCGTGACGAGCTGCGGGATCGTTACTACCTCATCGAGATAAACCCGAGATTTACTGCCTGGATTTACTTCTCGGCCCGCCTGGGAACGAACCATCCGCAAATCGCCGTGCGTGCCGCCGCCGGCGAAAGCGCAGAGACCGCCGACAAAGGCGACACCGATTTGGTGTTCTTACGCGCCAGTCACGAGCTCCCGGTGAAAGCCACCTCGCTGGCCGCCATTTCAACCAAGGGTTACGTGCATCATGACCACA
>JAACFO010000301.1 GCA_009937425.1 Gammaproteobacteria bacterium | reverse complement strand
GTCGTCTAAATTGCCGGGTGCGAAGACGCTCCCGTAGCCTTCGGTGCCTTTGGCGCGCTCTTTCGGTGCGATCGGTGCTGGTGCGCCGGTATCCGTACCGGGTGCCGCGCCTTTGAACATCTCGAGGCTTTGACGCTGCTTGGTGCGCTCTGCCGACCGGCGTTGTTTCTCCGTCTTGACCGCCACCTTGCATTCGTCGACGCCCAGGGTGCCTGCGAAGTAGACGGTGCCGAATCCGGCGATGAAGATCAGCAGCGCGACTATCACGGCGGGATCGGCGTAAAGCGCGGCTTGCTGCGCGCGGGTTGCGGTCTCGCCGCGGGCGACCGCTTCCGATGCCTTCTGGGCGGCCGCTTCGCGGCGCTGGAGGATCTCGTAGAAGACGGCGCCGATCAGCGTCAGCACGACAATGACCACGGCGAGTGCGCTGATGGAGGGGTTGATGCCGTAGCGCACCTTGCTCGCGAGTACCGTCGTGAGCGTGCTGTCGGCAACGATGGTGAAGACCGTCGTGTTGTAGTTCTCGAACGACGCGAGAAAGGCCAGCACCGCGGCGGAGCCGATGGCGGGTTTTAAAAACGGCAGCAGCACCTTGCGGAAAGCCTGCACGTTGGTGGCGCCGAGGTCGAGGGCCGCCTCTTCCTGAGATGACTCGAAGCGCTGCAGCCGGGAGATGAACACCAGCATCGAGTAGGCGGCGATGAATGTCGACTGGCCGACGATGGTGAGGAATATGCCGTTGTAGAATAGCGAGTCGTAGCCGGCACCGAACATGACGCCGAGCCTGTCCCAGAAGACCAGGGTCGAGATGCCGAGAACCACGCCGGGGATCAGGATCGGCGAGATGACGACGGTGTAGTACCAGGGGCGCAGCCGCTGACTGACTTGCGTCAACATGAGCGCGCCCGCAAGACCCATGGGTACGGCGATGAGCATGACGCCGAAGCCGATGATGAGACTGTTGCGCAAGCCCTCCATCAGGGTTTTGTCCTGGGCGAGGACGTTGAACCACTCGACGGTGAAGCACTCGAAGGGCGATACCCGCGGGAAGGCCGAACTGTTGAAGGCCGAGACGCTCATCAGCAACAGCGGCCCGAACAAATAGGCGAAGAACATGATCACGAAGCCGATCACGAAAAATTTGCGAATGCGATCGGAGGTCACTTCGCGATCTCTCCGAGTTTGACCTTGAAGATCTTCATCACCAACAGCACGAAGATGATCGTCGAGGCGAGCAGAATGATGGCGTAGGCGGAACCGCGCGGCCAGTTACCGCCGGTGTTGAACCACTGGTAGATGATTTGCGTGAACCACAAGCTGCTCGGGCCGCCGAGGATCTGCGGCGCGGCCAGTGCCCCGGCGCTCAGCATGAAAACCATGGTGCAGCCGGAGCTGATTCCGGGTTTCGCGAAGGGGATCACGATGCGCCGGTGAATGTGCATCCAGGATGCGCCCATGTCACGCGCTGCCTCGATCTGGTTCTTGTCGAGACTCTCGATGGCGTTGTAGAGCGGAAAGATCATCAACAGGATGTAGGCATAACCGAGACCCGCGTAGAGCGCGATGTTGTTCGGTATGAAGTCGTAGGGTTGATCGATAATTCCGGTCCACATGAGGAATGTGTTGATGACGCCGGCCGAGCCGAACATGATGCGGAAGGCGAAGGCGCGCAGTATTTCGTTCACCCAGAAGGGTACGATCAGCGACAGCACCATCAGCCGGCCCCAACCACCGTGGGCTACCTGCGCGAGGTAGTAGGCAATCGGGTAACAGATCACGAGATCGAAGATGGTGACGAACAGCGCGGCCATCAGGGTTCTCACGAACACCCCCAGGTCGACGGTGTTGTAGCTGCCGGCTTCCTGGGCGCTGCCGTAGATCATGAACTTGTAGTGTTCCAGGGTCATGACATCCAGGGGGCCCCCGAGCTCTGCCGGTGGCAGGTTCTTGCTCAGGGAGAAATCCACCATGAAAAGCTGCGGCAGGATAATGAGAATGAACATCCAGAAGCACACGGCGATCAGCAGGAACAGGCCGAGCGTCATGCCGTTTTTCTGGAAAAAGTGCCGAAAGTATGCCGCCGGGTTCATTTTCGCGATGCTCGTGGGAGTACGGTTGTTTACTCGCCGGCGGCCAGCGGGCCTTCCGGTAGCGCTACCGCCAGATCCGGGCTGAATTCCAGGGTCACGTCAGCGCCGGTTTCATGGCCGATATCCTGGCCGTCGTTGACCAGCGACATGGCGATCTTGTTCTCGCTCCGGGGGACGTCCAGATATACCTGCCACAGGTTGCCCTCGAATTCCTGCTGGGCAATGCGCGCCTGGACGGTGTTCTCCGGGCTGGTGCCGTTGGTGAACTTCAGTGATTCGGGGCGAACGAAGACGAAGGCATCGTCGTTATGCTTGAGCGCGCCGCCATTATCTGTGCTCATGCGCGCCTTCAACTGACCCACGTTGGTATCCACCACCGCATAATTGCCGCTGATCTCCGAGACCCGCCCCCGGAAGAGATTGTTTTCTCCGACGAAGGAGGCGACGAAGGAGGTGGCGGGGCGATCGTAAATATTCGTGCCGTCACCCACCTGCTCGATGACACCTTCGCGCATCACGGCCACGTTGTCCGACATGTGATGCCGACCCGCTGCTGGATGGCGCGCAGCTCGGTGCGCATGTGTTGCCTGAGCTTCAGATCCAGCGCCGAGAGTGGCTCGTCGAGGAGCAGCACCTCGGGTTCCGCGGCAAGGGCTCTGGCGATGGCGACGCGCTGCTTCTGGCCGCCGGAAAGCTCGTGGACCATCTTGTCACCCTGATCGGGCAGCGCGATGAGTTCGAGCAGCTCGTCGGCCTTCTTACGGCGCCCGGCCTTGCCCACACCCCTGACCTCGAGAGCGAAAGCGATGTTCTCCCACACGGCCATCAGGGGGAAGAGCGCGAGATTCTGAAAGATGAGCGCCGTCGGGCGCTTGTTGGGGCCGATGCCGGCCATGTTCTGGCCGCCAATGTTGACGACGCCCTCGGATGGCTCGAGAAAGCCCGATACGGCGCGCAGCAGCGTCGTCTTTCCGCAGCCCGATGGCCCCAGGAAGCTGAAGAACTCGCCTCCCTGGATGGTGATATTGACGTCTCGGGCGGCAACGAAGTCGCCGAATTTGATCCAAACGTCTTTCAGTTCAACGTAGGGGAAGCGGCGATCGCGGTGTGTGTGCACTCGAGATGGGTCCCCCTCCCATTTATTATTTCTTTGCGTGCAACACCCGTTCCCGGGGTGCTGCCGAAATTGCGAAAAACCACTTCCCCGGGCCGTGGTGGCCCGGGGAAGTGCAGCCGTACTACGTTAAGCGTTGACGAACTTGTTGCGGAATTCCGTACGGACGTCCGCGTACCACTGTGGCTCGGAGGGCCACGGGTTCAGGTTCTTCAATGAATCGCCAGGATACGCCTCGGCGAAGTTCTTCGCGTACTGGGCGCTCGCGAACTTGTCGGCACCGAGGACGGCGGAGTTGTAGCCGTGCTTGTCGATGGCCCGGCCCGCGGGCTCCGGCAGGAACACGTATTCCAGGAACGCGTAGATCTGGTCCATGTTCTCGGCACCAGTGGGGATCGACATGCCGTCGACCCAGGCCAACGCGCCTTCACGGGGCGCCTGGTAGGTGACGGACTCGCCCTGGGTCTTGAGGGCCAGAATCGGTCCATCCCAGGTCTGGCCAACCACCACGCCCTCGTTCAAGAGGCCGTTTTTCTGGCTGTCGGCGTCGTTCCAGAAGAGCTTGATCTGCTTTTTGTTGTCGACGCAGAACTTGGTGATCTTCTCCCACACGGGACGCATCTTCTCTTCGCTTTGATATGCACGCCACACGTCACCGGGGTTGAGCTTGCCGATGGTCTCCAGATAGAGGCCTGCGCCGAGCATGCCGGAGTGCGGGCGCATCATGGTCTTGCCCTGGACTTCCGGTTGCCAGACGTTGCCGTAACTCGGCGTGCCGCCCGGAGGTGAGTAGAGATCCGTGCGCCAGGCCATGGCCTCGGTGCCCCAGATGTGTGGCAGCCAGTGCACGCCCTTGCCTTCGAAGTTCCACTC
>JAACFO010000300.1 GCA_009937425.1 Gammaproteobacteria bacterium | reverse complement strand
TGAAGGATGCGTAGTACACCCACGACAGCCCGATACCCGGGTAGGTGCCCACGCCGTGGGTGTGATACATGGTCGATTCACCGGGCTTGAGGATGTGGGCCCAGAACGGCGACGGCATCATGCGCGGATCGATTTGGCGCATGATGGAAGTCACCTGATCGGTGAGGGCCCTTACTTGCGGGGTCTCCGGCAGCGGCGAGTCCTCGTAGGTGCTTTGACGGGGATCGTCGACGAAGCGGTTGTGCTGCTCGGCGAGTACCTGCTCGACGACAGCTTCGTTATTGATCCCGGTCAACTGATGAATGGCGCACCGGGCCGCGGCAATGGTCGAATAATTCACTGCATACTCTACGGTGTTGGTGAAGTGACCATGTTCACCCGTCCGCGAGTACTTTGTCGAGAATTTTGTCAGCGTCGATCCAACCGGTCTCGTCCTGCAGATCACGGCAGCGGGCGAGGATGTCGCCGAAGTGTGGGCCCGGCTCCAGGCCGCGCGCCTGTAAGTGACGGCCCTGGACGATGTCCGCAGGCGCTTTGTCTACCACCGCGATGTTCTCGGCCTCGGCAAGAAAGCGATCGGCCGCCGGAAAAATGCGTTTTCTTGCTTCCTCCGTGGTTCGGCCCCAGTGGTCAGCCCTGGCGACCCGCACCAGGAGTGCAATATTCACCCCGGCCTCGTCGAGATTGCGGGCCAGGCGCCGATAGCCTTTGGCTGTCGTGCCTTGCGCAACGAACAGGGCCGGCGCCAGGTGGTACTTGACCAGCGCTGCCACCTGATCGCATAGATGGCCGGGCGCGCGCAGGCGCTGGAGAAAGTCTCTCGCCAGGCGTGCCCCGACTATGTCGTGCTTATGGGCGCGTACCCTGCCGTTCTTCTCAGTCGAAACAGCGGGCTTGCCGAAGTCGTGACACAGGGCCGCGTACATCAGCGCAAGATCCTCGTCACCACCGTCGCGCAGGGCGGCGGCCTCGTCGACGACCAGCAACGTGTGCACCCACACGTCGCCTTCCGGATGCCACATCGGGTCCTGGGCCACGCCCTGCAGGCTTTCGAGCTCGGGAAAGAAACGCAGCAGTTGCGCTCGATCCAGGAACTCGAAACCCAGCGAGGGCCTGCGCGCCTTGAGGAGCAGCTTGCGCAACTCCTCGTAGATGCGTTCCGGCGGCAACTCGGTGAGGTCGAGTTGGGCGCACAAGGCCGTCAACTCGTCGTCCGGCGTCATCTCGAGGCGCGCCGCGAACTGCGCGGTGCGCAACGCCCGCAGGGGATCCTCCGCAAAGTGCCCGGGATCGGTGGCGCGCAGAACGCCGCGCTGCAGGTCCCCGCGGCCGCCGTGGGGATCGAGGATCTCCTCGCTCAAGGGATCCAGGCCGATGCTGTTGACGGTGAGGTCTCGGCGCCGGGAGGCCTCGGCAAAATCCAAGTTCGGGTCAAACGCGATATGGAAGCCACGATGGCCGCTGCCACTCTTGCTGTCCCGTCTCGGCAGCGAGAAGTCCGCGTCGATGCCTTTGACGCGGAACACGCCGAAAGCACGGCCAACCTGAATGAGCTCACCGAAGTCGCTCAGCAGCTCGGCGGCCGCGTCCGGCGACAGGCCGAAAAGCTCCAGATCGTAGTCCTTGGAGGGTACACCCAGCAGCCGATCGCGTACGTAGCCACCCACCAGCACGGCCCGCCCGCCGGCGGCCGCGACGGCCCGTGCAATGTCGCTGATGCGCGAATCCATGTTGTCCATCATGATTCTTGCCCCGGGACGGTCCCACCCGCCAGGAGCGTTTCCCTGGCCACACCTGCCATGTACATGGATCCGGTAACACAGAGCAAGTCGTCGGGGGCCAGGGCCTCACGGGTCTCCAGCACGGCCTTGCGGGGGTCGGGCATCGCCTGCAGGCGGCATGCCGGGTAGCCGCCGGCGGCGAGATCGGCTGCCAGCCGATGACTGTCCAACGAGCGCTCCGGATCGGCACTGGTGACAACGACTTTGTGGGCGCGCAGCAGTAGCGGCGCCAGCACGGCGGCGGCGTCCCTGGCGACGCTCAGGGAAACGACCAAATGCAGCCTGTGTGCCGGCAGAGCTTGCAGCATCTCGGCCAGGGCCCGGGCCGAAGCTGCTGTATGGGCGCCGTCGATGACCACCCAGGGATGCTCTGCGACGATTTCCATTCGCCCCGGTGGGCGCGTATCTGCCAGCGCCCGGGTAACCGCCCGTCCCAGCGATCCCGGGTCGTGGCCGCAAATGCGGTGGGCGCAGGCGATGGCCAGGGCCGCGTTGCGCGCGTTGCAGGCGGACGCGGTTGCCGGCAGCTCGGCGTGGTATTCCCCTTTGCCGTCGATCACGCGAAGCGCGAGACCCCCACCTGATCCGGAGCCAGTGCTGAGCGCAATGTCCTGCTCCAGGGCGCTCACGGTTGCGCCAAGCTCCGCGGCCCGATGGCGGACCACCGACTCCGCTTCGCCGGGCAGGGGACCGATGATCACAGGCACTTCCGTTTTGATGATGCCGGCCTTTTCGCCGGCGATGGCGGCGATACTGGTGCCGAGCTTGTCCGTGTGCTCCAACTCCACCGAGGTGATGCAACTGAGCATTGGCTGCACGACGTTGGTGGCATCCAGTCTTCCGCCAATGCCGGCTTCAATAATGGCGCAGTCCACCCCCTGGTCGGCGAACAGCAGCAACGCCGCCGCGGTGAGCACATCGAAAAAGCTCGGCGCGGATGCTTCGTCCTGGTGTAATAAATCCAGCACGTGCGGTTGAA
>JAACFO010000041.1 GCA_009937425.1 Gammaproteobacteria bacterium | reverse complement strand
GCCTCGCTGGTGGAAAATCTCTACGGCCTGCGCGCAGAGCACCAAGAGCACCGCCGCCAGCTGATCTCGGAACTGGCACGTCCGCAGGTGGACCGCGAAGCCTTGGAGAAGATCCGCGGCGACGAGATGGCGCTGGCGGATGCGGCATCCCGCACGCTGATGAACGCCGTGGCTGATGCGACGGAGGTTCTGGGGGTCGAGCAGCGCGAAGAGCTGGCCGCCATGATTGGCCGCCACCGGCATTGAGCATTGGCCAGCCCTCTCCCCCCTCGCGGGGGGAGAGGGATCCGGCACGACGCTCCTTTGCCCACTCGCCGGCAACACGTACTCTTAGGCCCATGAGCGAGCGCATACTCATGATCGAGGATGATGAAAGCCTGTCCACCATGCTCAAGGACTACCTCGCACCCCTGGGCATCGAGTTGAGCGCGAGAGCGCACGCCGAGACCGGCCTGGATGCTCTTGCAAACGGTCACTACGATGCCTTGATACTCGATGTCATGCTGCCTGACGGCGATGGCCTCGATATCTGCCGCCGCGTGCGCAGCGATTCCGACATTCCCATTCTCATGCTCACCGCCCGTGGTGACGAAACCGATCGCATCGTTGGACTCGAACTGGGCGCCGATGACTATCTTCCGAAACCCTTCAATCCCCGCGAGCTGCTGGCGCGCTTGCGGGCGATTTTGCGCCGGCGTGGGCCTCCGGGAGCGCGCCCATCGAGCATCTGGCGCTTCGGCCGCCTGGAGATAGATCGCGACGAACGGACCGTGCGCGTGGACGGCGATATCCGCTCGATGACCGCGTATCAATTCGATTTACTCTGCGAGCTGGCGCAGCGTGCCGGCAATGTGCTGTCCCGTGAAACGCTCATGGAGCGAGTGCGTGGCGAGAATCTTGAGGCCTTTGACCGCAGCATCGATGTACACGTTTCGCGCATCCGCAACGCCATCGAAGATGATCCAAAGCACCCACGCCGTATTATTACCGTGCGTGGCGCAGGCTACGTGTTCGCGCGTCGTCAGGACGACGACTAACGACCATGCGGCATCTTTATCTGCAGATCTACATCGCTCTTGTGGCGGTACTCGTCCTCTTCGGCGTACTCATTTTCGCTACCTGGCTGTTGCTGCCACCAAGCGATGAACGACAGAAATTGATGACGGGCAGCGCCGCCGTGCTCAGCGATCTACTACTGGTCGAGGATCGGCCACTGGCTGAGACGCAAGCCGTCCTGGACCGATTGCATGAACAGCTGGGCATCGGTTTGTCCCTGTACTCCAGCGACAGGAAGCTGTTGGCCCGGGCGGGTGAAACGCTTCCCGCACCGGAGCTCTCTCAAGAAGAGAGCGGCTGGATACATGCTGGGGGCAAGGGGCCGAGAATCGCCCTGCAGCTTAGCGGGCAACGCTGGCTGGTTGTCGGCGCGCGGCACGAGCGTGGTGCATCCTGGCTGTGGAAGCTTGTCCTGCTCGCCATCGCCGTGGCCATAGGCGCTTACCCCATCGTGCGGCGCATCACCAGGCGTCTCGAGCGCCTGCAAAAGCGCGTCGACCAGCTGGGTGCCGGCGACTTGAGTGCAAGAGTCGAGGTGCAGGGCAACGACGAGGTGGCGAAACTCGCACGCAGTTTTAACCGCGCGGTGGACCGGGTCGAAAGGCTGGTCGAGGCCCAGCGGGGCATTCTCGCGGGTGCCTCCCACGAATTGCGCACGCCATTGACGCGCATACGCATGGGGATCGAACTGCTGGCCGGCGATGACAAGAGCGATTTGCGTGGGCGCATCAGCCAGGACATCCGCGAGCTCGACGAACTGATCGAGGAACTTTTGTTGGCGAGCCGCTTGAGCGCCGGGGAAAGCCTGGAAAGCAACGAGGCGGTTGAGCTACTGGCACTATGCGCTGAGGAAGGCGCCCGGGTCGATGCCCGCGTCAGCGGCGTGCCAACGACAGTGCACGGGGACTCCCGTACCCTGCGGCGCATGTTGCGAAACTTGTTCGAAAACGCCCGACGATACGGTCAAGGGTCGCCGGTGGATGCAAGTGTAGAGACGATCGACGGGGATCTGGTACGAATCATCGTCAGCGATACCGGTCCAGGGGTTGCAACCGCCGAGCGTGAACGCATCTTCACACCCTTTTACCGCTCCAGCAGCGTACCGGAAGGTGGAAGCGGGCTCGGGCTCGCTCTGGTGCGCGAGATTGCCCGTCGACACGGCGGAGACGCGCGTTACCTACCCAGGGACGGTGGCGGGAGCTGCTTCGAGGTAACGATCTGCAAGCAGTAAGGGGCAATCGCCGCGGCATCACTGGATCTCGATTTCGAGACCTAGAATCAAACTACTCCAGGACTTGCCGTGGCCGTCCAGGTTCAGGGATTCGTTGACACCGCCTTCCAGTGCGTTTTGCATGACGAAGTTCAAGCCATTCAAATTCGAAAGCTCGTAACGGGTGATCTCTCCCGTAAGCAGTGCGCCGAAGTGATGCTTGAGAAGTGTCCCGGTCAGTTGCTCCGCGACAGCGTTAAAATGATCGGCGTCGTACACGAACACGCTCACGTTGGAGCAATTTCCCTTGTCCCCCGAGCGGGCGTGGGCAATCTCACGTAGATGCACACGGCGGCTCATGCGTCGAGAATCTCCGTTCGCGTGCTCACATGTTCGCGCGCCATGGACGCGGAGTACGTAATAACGGAAGGCGTGACGCCACCGCGGTAACCGCCGCCGCCCGCTGGACCACAACAGAGCAGGGACTCTACCTCCCACAACAGCAGCTCCGCTTGTTCCACCGACGAGGCCCGCAGGGCACAGCGCAGGCGCACGTCCTCGGCGGCGTCATGGTAGCGCCCGGTGGTTGCATGCAGAGACGCCGCGCCGATGACGTCGACACGCAGCGGCGCGTTGCTGGCGTGCACGGCGGCCATGCGTTCCTCCACGATGCGCCCGGCAAGCTCGGCGCGGGCCTGTGCGCCGGGTCCCGCGTAAGAGATCCCGGCTTCCGCCAGATAGCCGCCGTCGAAGGCAACGGTCAACTTGTACGACTCCGGAGCGCTGTCACCTCCGGCGCCGCTGATGGCGACCCGGTCCGGCGCCACGCTTTCGATGCGCACGCTGCTGAAGTCGGCACACACGTCGGGGGTGAGGTAGCGGGACGGGTCGTGTACTTCGTAGAGCAGTTGCTCCTTGACGGTTCGCACATCGACGCTGCCACCGGTGCGCTCGAGCTTGGTAATGCAGGCACTGCCATCGGGCTGCACTTCGGCGATGGGAAATCCCAAGTGAGCGAGCCCTTCGACGTTCTTAAAGCCAGGATCGGCGAAATAGCCGCCGGTGATTTGCCCCGCGCACTCCATGAGATGCCCCACCACCGTCCCGGCACCGAGGGTCTGCCAGTCGTCACTGGACCAGCCGAAGTGATGGCGAAGCGGGGCAACGAATAACGATGGATCGGCAACTCTCCCGGTGATTATCACGTGCGCCCGGGACTCGAAGGCCGGCATCAGCGCGTCCGCGCCCAGATAAGCATGGGCGCCGATGTAGCTGCGGCCAACCTCCGCAACCGTCATTCCTTCCCACAGGGGCGTCTCCGGGCCAACAGTGTCGCTGACATCATCGCCTTCCACATAGGCGATGCGAATGCCGGTGAGACCCAGTTCCCGGGCAATGTCACGGGTAATTTCCGCCGCCCGGGACGGATTGGCCGCACCCATGTTGGTGACGATACGCACTCCGTTGGCGATGGCCGCCGGGAGTATTGCGCGCATGCGTTTTTCAAGCAGCGGCGTGTAGCCGCGATCGGGATCGGCGGCGCGATCCCGGTAAGCATATGCCAGCGTGCGTTCGCCCAAGCACTCGAAGACGATGGCATCGAGATGCCCCCGCTCCACCAGATCGACGGCGGGGTCGAGACGGTCTGCCGAGAACCCTGCGCCGGTACCCAGTCGGAATGTGTCGATGCGTGCCATGGCCTCCCAGAATGCGATGCTGCGGCCGGAATTCTGGTGATTGTAAACGCTCACGCCTCCGGCACCCAACAGCCGCTTTCCATGAGTGGCAGGCGTCTTTGATACAATACCTGCAAACTGCAATTACAGGCTCGAAAAACCCAGGGGAGTTACATCATGTCCACCCGAAGCCGCTACGTTTTCATCGCCAGCATGGACGTCGACCCGGACAAGGAGGATATCTTTAATGAAGTATACGACAAGGAGCACGTACCCTTGTTGTCCAAAGTCCCCGGCGTCCTGTCAGTGACACGCTTCGAGAGTGCGCCGTTAACCATGATCATGGCCGGTGAGCGCCGCACGGTGGAAGCCGAGGGCGAGCCCCGTTATAGCGCGATGTACGAAATCGAGAGTCCCGCAGTGCTGGTCAGCGATGCCTGGGCCGAGGCCATCGACCACGGACGCTGGCCAACGGAAGTGCGGCCTTACACCAGGAACCGCCGACACACCCTGAAGAAACTCATGCCGGGGGACTGAATATGGCACTCGACGACTATACTTGCGTGCTGGTTACCGGGGCGTCCAGCGGCATCGGCGCAGCAGTGGTACGCAGCTTGTGCGCGCGTGGGCTGACCGTGCATGCAATGGCGCGCAGACAGCAACGCCTCGATGCGCTGGCGGAGGAGACCGGCTGTGTTACCCACGTGCTGGATGTGCGCGATACGGCGCAGCTTTTCCAGGTCATCAGCGGTCTCGATGCCGACATAGTCGTCAACAATGCGGGTCTCGGGCGCGGCTTTGGAAATTTGCACGAAGCTACGCTGGAAGATATCGACACCACTATCGACACGAATGTACGCGCCGCGATTCACGTGCTGCGCGCAAGCCTCCCCGGGATGCTGTCACGCAATTGTGGCCACGTGGTTAACATGAGCTCGGTGGCGGGCCTGCATCCGCTGACATCGCCGATCTACGGCGCGAGCAAGGCCGCGGTGCATCGGCTCAGTCAGAATCTGCGCTTGGAGTGCGCCGGCAGCCGGGTGCGCATCACCGAAATCTGCCCTGGCCGGGTCAGCACGGAATTTTTCGACGTGGCCGTCGATGATCCGGATAAGCGGGCGGCGATCAAGAATACGGGAATAAATGAACTGACGGCGGAGGATATATGCGATGCCGTTGTCTACGCCCTGGACACTCCCTGGCGCGTCAATGTAAGTCTCATTGAGCTGCAGCCGACGGAGCAGGTATTCGGGGGCGCAAATCTCGCACCCGCGGACGGATAATTGTGCATACCGCTTTCAGTGCTGGCCATGAAAAATTTCATGTTCGCCCTCCTGGGCTATGGCCTCGCCGAATTCCACCGCACCCCCGGATAGGATGTAGGGAATTATCAGGACAACGGAATAGTTTGCCTGATGATCCAGCGCGATCGCCACCGCCTCTGTTTCGTCGCCGGAATCCGGCAACTGGGCGTGTATGGGGAAAACCAGCGCAGTCGCTCGAAAGTTATTACTGCCGGCGCCGCCGCGCAAACTGAGCTTCAGCTCTTCGACGATCGCCTCGACGGGGGAATCTCGGTTCTCTTCGGCAACGGAAAGCTCGGCGATATCACCATCCAGGGTCATGGCACTGCCGAAGGGAAGAAATTCTCCATGGGCGATCAGCATGTCCTCCGCATGGGGCAATACGGCATTGACCAGCTCTTCGGCTTCCGTTTGGGCGTCACTCATTGCTCGCTACCTCCCCTCATTTCGTAGCGAAGCATAACACGCTGGGGAACTGCCCCGGCGTTTCCGAAACCCCGGTTCAGTACCGCGGTCGGCGTGGTGAACGCTCTCCTCGGGGCCGCGCCTGGTTGACCTTGATATTACGACCATTGAGCGCGCTCTCATTCAGGGCCTTGATGGCTTCGTCGGCTTCTGAATTCTCGGGCATCTCCACGAATCCGAATCCCTTCGACTGGCCAGACATTCTGTCCATGATAATACTGGCACTCGAGACTTCCCCGAACTGCGAAAAAGCTGCCTTCAGTTCATCCTCGGTAAGGTTATAGGGCAGGTTACCCACGTATATGTTCATTCCGAATCCTCGTGCATTGCGGGTCGAGCGATCGATGGCCGCCGGCCAGCTACCCGCACGGGCTGACCGAGGAGTTTGAAAGAATTATTGGTCAAATTTCATCGAACAGCAAAGCACTTGCATACTCCGAATGCGGCTCACCGGTCACTGGCCTACCAGGTTGACCATCCACCGTCGACTGGCAGGACGGTGCCGGTAACATAACTGCTCGCGGGGGATGCGAGAAACAACAGTGCCGGCGCCAGCTCCCGAGCCGTGCCGAAGCGAGCCATCGGTACCAACTCCCGCAGCCGCTGCGCGGCCTTGCTCGCCAACAGCTGTTCGGTCATCTCCGTCGGAAAGTAGCCCGGTGCGATAGCGTTGGCGGTAATTCCCTGCTCGGCCCACTCGATCGCTTGAGTTCGCGTCAAGCCCACGAGTCCGTGCTTGCTGGCAGCATAAGCGCTCAAGCCGGATCGCACGGGTCCCAAAATACCGTATATGGAGGAGATGTTGATGACCCGTCCAGCATCGGACTTGGCCAGCCATGGGAAGAGTGTCTTGGAAAGCCGCCACTGGGATGTCAGATTGAGCTCCAGTACACGAGAAAAACTCTCGTCATCCATGCTCTCGACTTTACCCACTTCGACGGTGCCGGCATTCGCCACCAGAACATCACACCCGCCCCGCTCACTTACCGCCGCGGCGACCGCGGTCAGACCGTCGTCGCCGCTCAAATCCGCCGCACAGGGTGTAATGCTGCCGGGCAGATCGGCGGCGGATTCGGCAAGTTCCAGCAGCCGGTTTTCGCGGCGCGCAACAACGATGACATCACCGCCGGCACTGGCAAGTACCCGCGCCATCTCGGCACCCAGGCCGCTGGATGCGCCGGTGACGACCGCGGTACGGCCGCTTTGACCGAACAACGCGTCAAGATAGTCACAGCTTTGGGCGGGCGTGGCCATCTTGCCCATGGCTACCTAGACGACGACCTCGTAGCCCGGCTCTTCGGCTTCGTCATCGAAAATCTCCCCGGGGAAACCCGGCGTTCTCAAATCAGTCCCACAAGCGTCCTCGAGACGTTTCACAATCATCGAAGACCATGCCCGGTTACCATAACGCGCCTGGCCGTCCTTGAAAATGTCCAACACCAGTGGCGACACCTCCAGGGGAACCTCCAATCGATCCGCCAGCCCGTCGAACAGGCTCATGTCCTTAATTACCAGATCCATGGTGAAGTTGATATTGTAACTGCCATTTAAAATCACCTGGCTTTCTGTTTCGTGCACGAAGGAGTTACCCGATGAAATACGAATTGCCTCGAAGGTAGTATTGAGATCCATCCCAGCTTTCTTCGCGACCATCATCGCCTCGCCAAGTGCCACCAAGTGGACGGAACACAGATAGTTCGTCACTACCTTCAGCACCGACGCAGAGCCCAACGGCCCGGCGTGCAGGATGCGGCGCCCCATGGCCGTCAACGCCGGCAATGCTTTTTCGAAAGCCACGCGATCGCCGCCGACGAAGATGGAAATATTTCCCGTCGCCGCACGGTGACAGCCGCCGGAGACCGGCCCGTCCAGCGACATCGCGCCGGCTGCCTCCACCAGAGTTGCCAGGCGCTTCACCTCGGCCTCGTCCGTGGTGCTCATCTCGAGCCAGATCTTTGCGGGTCCGAGGCCCGCGATGATCCCGTCGTCGGATTCCATGACGTCGCTGACCACCGCCGGAGACGGCAGGCAAGTGATGATCAAATCCGCCATCTGCGCCAGCCGTTTTGGGGAATCAGCCCAGGCAGCGCCCCCGGCCAGTAACGACTGCGCCGCCGCAATGTCCAGATCCCTGACGATTAGCTCGAAGCCGTTTCTCTGCAGGCTGCCCGCGAGTTTTGCTCCCACATTGCCAAGCCCGATGAAGCCGATTTTCATATGCGAGTTTCCCCAGGCACGAAGCGTACGATGGGCGAGTCAGCCGCTGACGCACGGCGACCCGGGTACCGTTCTCAAGTCGGTAGGCTGAAGGTCAGATGCTCCTCGACGGCGCTCACGCCGGGAATGTTTTCGGCTGCCACGCGCAAAGCCTGGCGTTGATCCTTCGAGTCGATAACACCCCACAGATGCACAACGCCCTCGGACACGACGACATTCACCATCGCGCTCATGGCCCACTCCTCGTTTGCGAGCACGTTGTTCATAGTGGCGCGAATAGCGGCGTCGGTTTCAGCCGGCGGAGGTAGCGGCTCCGCGTGGCTCATGGCGAAGGCACGCAGCAGATCCACGCGGCTGACGATTCCCACCAGCTTGCCGTCGGTTAGAACCGGCAGGCGCTTGACGTTGTGCTTTTCCATCAACCCGACGACGTCACCGAGTGACGTCTCTTCGGAAACATGAAGTACCTGCTCCGTCATGACGTCGCCGGCACGCAGCGCGTGAGACTTGGTGAACTCACGGGCCTGCTCGTCGGCGCCTGTGAAAAATGATGCCCAGCGCCGCCGGTGTTTCTCGGTACCGATTTCCGGCCGGCGCAGAAGATCCCCTTCGCTGATCATACCAACGAGTGTGCCAGCGTCGTTTAGTACCGGCAGCCCGCTGACATGTTTTTCGACCATCAAAGCCGCGATATCGCGCACCGAGGTGGATGGATCCACCGTTACGACCTTTGTAGACATAATGTCGCGAGCTTTCACCGTCGGACCTCCTGTGGCGGGCGAAGAAGTCTCTTCACACCAGGCATTCGAAATTGAAGAAGGCTTTGCGCCATCGCGTTACGCTGACGCTCTCGAATAATCCCGCTCTGCTGAAGGGATCGTTTGCGATGAAAGTTTCCGCTTCTTCGCGGTCGTCCGTAGCGAGGATGATAACCCCGCCGTGACCGCCCGTACCATCGTCGTCCACGAGCGCGCCGGCGGCCAGCAGTTTTTGCAGATTGTTTTTCAAGTACTCGAGATGCTCGGCGCGCCACTCCGCACGAACATGATCGTGGTCCGGCTTGTCGCGAGTCTGAATGATGTAAGGCACGATTCCATCCAATCAGCAATGTGTCACAGCGAATTTAAGCGCTTTTCACCTTTCCCGTCGACCGGCAATTTCAGGCAACCCGATCACCCTTTTCCAGCTTGGCGGTTCGGTTGTCGACGCCTGGCAACATTTTTCCCGGATCCCGGGTTACCACTACGTCGATGACGGTAGGTCTGTCGCGCTGCTCGAAGCCCGATTCCAGAGCCGGCGCCAGCTCCTCGGGTTTCTGCACTCGAATGCCTGCGCATCCGAGTGCCTCGGCGACGGCGGCGTAGTCCACCTCCTGCAGGTCCGAGGACTGATAGCCACCCTGACCGTACATCAGGTGCTGCAGTGCCTTGACGTAACCCGAGGCGGCATTGTTCACCACCACCAGGGAGAAGGCCAGCCCCAGGCGACGGGCGGTCTCGAGTTCCCCCAGGGTCATGTTGAAGCCGCCGTCACCGGTAATTGCCACCACCGGAGCGCCGCCCGCCCCAAGGGATGCACCGATGGCTCCGGGCAGCCCGTAGCCGATGGAAGCGAACCCGCGATCCGGCACGAAGCCGCGGCCGGGACGCTTGGTGTCGTAGAGCAACCCGCCCCAATGGGCCGCGAAACCGCCGTCCGCCACCAGGTAGGATTTCGCCGGCATGGCAGTGTTGAGCTCGTGCATGAGACGCGCCATGTTGATTGGCACCTCGTCGGAGGTGAGACGAGCTTGCACCTGCTCGCGCCAGGCTTCCATGCGCGCGGCGACGTCCTCCACGTACGCGGCACGTTCCCCGCGCAGTCCCTCGGCCCTGGCTTCGAGGGCCGCGTGCAGATCCAGGATGCCCTCTCGGGCATCCGTCCACATGCTGACCGCCGGTGCCACTACGCGGAAAAATTCTTCTGAAAGAATATCCATGTGCACCAGCGGCGTGTCCGATGGGATCAACGAGTACCGCTTGGTGGCGATCTCACCCAACTTGCAGCCGATTACCAGCAGGCAGTCGGACTCGGCGATGAGATCGTTTGCGATACGGTCGTAACGACCGAAAAGGCCCGCCGAGAGTGTGTGGGTGCAGGCGATGGCGCCCTTACCTGTCATAGTGTGGGCCACCGGGATGGACTGGGACTCGGCGAAACTCTGCAGGGTTTTTGCCGCACCGCTCAGGTGCACGCCGCCGCCGGCGAGGATCAGCGGCCGGCGCGCCGCCGCCAGATGCTCCATTGCCCGTGCAACGCTGTCGCTGCTCGGGCGCATGCGCAGCGACGGGGCTGCGCATGCGCGCGGATCCGCGCTGAGCTCGGACTCGGAGAAGGGAAAAATGCCGTGGGCAATATCCTCGGGCAGGTCCAACACCACCGGCCCCGGCCGGCCGCTGGTGGCAACGGCAAAGGCGCGGCGCACCAACGCCGGAATACGTTGGATGGCCTCCACGCGAATGATCTCCTTGGCCGCCGGCGCGAGTATCTCCACCTGCCGGCATTCCTGGGTCATATTTTTCCAAGCATGCTCGCGATTGCTGTCGCCGACGATGACCACCACCGGTGAACCGGCGTTAAGAGCCTCCACCATGCCCGTTACCAGGTTGGTTGCTCCCGGACCGAGTGTGGCGTCGCACACGCCAACACGCCCTGTGACCTTGGCGTAGGCGTCGGCGGCAAATATTCCGCAGCGTTCGTCGTTGATCAGATGGTGCGTGAGTCCCAGTCGCCGTATCGCGTCATAGAACGGTAGAAGCTGAAAACCGCCCATGCCGAACATGGGGCCGATCTTGTGGGCCAGAAGCATTCGGGCCAGGGCTTCACCGCCGGTCATTTTTTCGTTGTCGGACAAAAGAATCCTCCCAATTCTCACTCCCTCTCCCGCTTGCGGGAGAGGGCCGGGGTGAGGGAAATCGCTCGCTCCCCCCTCACCCCAACCCTCTCCCCCGGAGGGGGAGAGGGGGTAAGAAGACGCGAAGTTGGTGCCGGCATCATGGTATTACTTGGATAGCATTTTTTGGGTGGCCTCTATTATTCGGGTGGTGGTTACGCGGGCGATGTCTTCCAGGGGTGGTGAGTAGGCGATGGGTACCCGCGGGGCGGTGACCCGTTGTGGCGGTGCTCGCAGGGCGTCGTAGTGCTGCTCGCAGACGCTGGTTATTATTTCGGCGCCGAACCCCGAGACGCCTACCGCTTCGTGGGCAACCAGCAGACGCCCGGTTTTCGACACGGAAGCAAAAACCGTCTCTTCATCCCACGGCCATAGGGAGCGCAGGTCAATGACCTCGGCGTCGATGTCCCGGGTGGCCAGCGCGGTGGCGGCTTCCTCGGCGGTGTGCACCGTCTTCGACCAACTGACGATAGTGACATCGGTTCCGGTGCGCACCACCCGGGCGCTGCCGAAGGGCACCAGGTGCTCGCCTTCGGGCACTTCACCCTCCAGGCCCCAGAGATCCTTGTGCTCCATGTAAACGACCGGGTCATCACTGCGAATGGCCGTCTTCAACAAACCCTTATTGTCCGCCGGAGTCGACGGCATCACCACCACCAGGCCGGGGATGTGCGTGTACCAGGACTCCAATGATTGAGAATGCTGGGCCGCCGAGGAGCGCCACATGCCCACGGGCTCGCGGGCCACCAACGGTACCCGGGTCTGGCCACCGAACATATAACGGGCCTTGGCCGCTTGATTGACTAGCTCGTCGATGGCGCACAGGGCGAAGTCCGAGAAACGCATCTCCACCACGGGCCGTGTCCCGGTCATGGCGGCGCCCACGGCGGTGCCCATGATGGCGGCTTCGGATATGGGCGCGTCGACGATGCGTTCGCCGCCGAACTGCTCAGCAAGACCGGCGTACTGCCCGAACACGCCGCCACGACCCAGATCCTCACCCAGCGCCCACACCAGAGCATCGCGCTGCATTTCCTCCATGAGGGCGGCCTTACCGGCGTCCAGATAAGTACTGATTGCCACGGCTGCTAGATGCCCGCCACCAGGCCCTGGCCCCGGGTATCCTGCACGTCCGTATGTGCGTGCCGATCCTCCGGCCAGGCACTGGCGCGCGCCTCGTCGAGCACCGCACCCATGGAGAGACCGGCCTGGTTTTTGATGTCGTTGAGCTCCGCCGCCGTCATACCCGCATCCACCAACATTGCCATCGCTCGTGCAATCGGATCCTGTTGCCAACGCTGCGCCACCTCTGCGCCATCCCGGTAGCCGGCGGCGTCGGTGGCCGTATGACCGCTCAAGCGGTAGGTGAGCGCATGAATGAAGCACGGACCACGACCGGCGCGCACGCCCGCCAGAGTGTCTCGAACCACCGCATCCACTTCCAGCACGTCGTTGCCGTTGACCGTGACAGACTGAATGCCGAGGCTCTCGGCACGGGCGGCCGGCCCCTCGCCGGCACTGACGCTACCGGTGCGCGTGGTGGCGGCGAACTGGTTGTCCTCGCAGAAGAACACCACCGGCAGGGCGAAAATCTTTGCCCAGTTAAGACCTTCGAGAAAGGGGCCGCGATTGACAGCGCCATCGCCGAATATGCACACGGCAACCCGTGGCTCGCCTTTGAGTTTAATGGCGTGGGCAGCGCCGGTGGCGATGAGTATGTTGGCACCAACCACTCCGTTGGCACCCAGCATGCCCACGGAGAAATCGGCGATGTGCATCGATCCGCCTTTGCCACCGCAGCATCCACCTTCGCGTCCCAGCAGCTCTCGCATCATTGCCAGGGGTGATGCGCCCTTCACCAGGGTGTGACCGTGACCGCGGTGGGTGGAAAGCAGGATGTCGTCGACCTCGAGATTGGCGCACACTCCCGAGGCGACCGCCTCCTGACCGATGGATGGGTGCAGGGGCCCCGGCACCAGACCCTCGTCCAGAGCCGCCAGGGCAGTCTCCTCGAAAGCACGCACCTGGCACATGCTGCGGTAGTGCTCGAGAAGTCGTGACTTGTCGACGTTGGCAGGACCCACTGACGGTGTACCCACGATCTCCCCCCTCGAGGTAAGCGCGAAGCGCGGGCTATGATCGGCGCTACCGGCGTGACGGTCAAATTATCGCCGGCACGATCAGGTCGACGGCTTCCCGGGCGGTCATTCCCGGCGCTATGCCGAGACCGGTTGCAGTGGCGTTGACGCGGCTGACGATGCCGCTCTCATAGGTGGAGCAGCCGTCGCCGATGCGGGCGCTGGCCGCCGTCACGGTAGCGGCAGCAATGCGCTGCTCATCGAGCACCGGCAGGCGGCTGATTCCGGCCTGGTCCTTGCCGACCCCGGCGTCGTTGTAGAAGGCGGCGGCGGCGGCAACGCGAATTACCAGACCCCGCTGCCCGGATACAACACCGCCGTGGGAGCCGCTCAAAACGATTGCACCGACATCCTCGGGCACCACAAGGGACACGGAGTCGACGCAGACGATGGGCAGTCCGTGGCGGCTGACGCCCATCACCGCACGGGCCTCATCGTAGCTGGCGCCGGCGCCCCGTCCCACCGGCGCCCGGCCGAGCAGCGCACCGGCTTCGGCGCAGTCCATACCGGTGCTGACGCCGACGCCTGCCGCGATGGCATTGCAGTGACTGATGACGCCGTGCTCCAGCATGTCCTCGGCGTCACCGATACGGGCGCTTGTGTGGGCCACAGCCGCCGCGGCGACACCCAGCGCCTGGCAGTGGAGTAGCGCCCCGATGCCGGCGTTGTCCAGACCGACGCCGGCATCGTTGAGAACAACTGCGCGCACACCGGCGCGGGCGGCCAGGTAACCGGCGTAGGCGCCGGCGTGGGAGCCGCACAGGAGCACACGCCCGCGGGCGGTCTGCGGAATTTTCGTCGCCGTAGGCGCTAGTACGAAGCTCGAGCTCGATGCCATGATCTGTTGGCGACCGTCACAAAAACCCCGCGAACCCGGGGCGCGCTACCCGCACGAGGATGGCGGTCAGTTTCCGCGCCGGTGCAGATCCACCTGACGGTATACACCCTCGATATTGAGCTCACGCCACTTGTCATACATGGACATATGCTTGAACTCCTCGAGGGTGATGCTTTTTTTCATGTCATCCAATGACTGTCCCTTCCTCGCCCCGTCGAGGACTGCAGCGTAAAGTGCTTGCAGATACTGTCTGTGTTCAGTGGCATCCGCCTTGGTGCCCATGGGACCGTGGCCGGGAACCAGGATGTCGAAGTCCATCGCTTCGACTTTTCTTACCGCATCGATCCATTCTGGAATGTATGCGTCACTCAAATTTTTGTACGGCAAGCGTTTCACCGAAACGAAGTCAACGGTGAATAAAGCGCGCTCCTGAGGAAAGTGCATGACGATCATGTTGTCGGAGTGGGACAAACCCAGGTAGATGAGTTCCACCGACTTGCCGCCCAGGTTCACGGTCATGCGATCGGTAAATGTTACTTCGGGAATCGCCGTCGGGCGTTGTTCGCCGATGATGGCGGCGCGCGCCCGCTCGTGGGCGATGACGGTGGCCTCCGGGGCGAAGACTTCTCCACCCGCGCTGTGATCCCGGTGGTCATGGCTGTAAATCAGATACTTCACAGGCACGCCGAAGCGGGCCTTCAGTTCTCCCTTCAACCATTTCGCCGCGTCCGGGTTGATGGGGTCCGTGGCGATGATTCCATCCGCTGTCACCAGGAACACGGAATAGTGGAAGTTATTCTGGAAGCGATACAGATCGCCGGTAATCTTCGTGATCGCACGTTTCGCATCTTGAGCCGGCACTGGAGTTGCCGTGACGAACAAAGCACCCAGGATCGCGGCGAGTATGAGTCTTTTCATTTTTTCCCCTCCTCGAGGCGCGTTACTATATGTCCGTTGGGTCGCGCCGGAGCCGAGAAGTTTCCTCGCCCCCGGCGGTAATTTCAAGCGCTGGAGGATGATGAGTATGGCAAAGATTGGCTTCATCGGGCTCGGCCGGATGGGCCGGCCAATGGCGGGCAACATGCAGCGGAAGGGTTTCTCGCTGCTGGCATACGATATTGTCCATGAGCCGGTTCAGGAACTCGTCGCACTGGGTGCCGGCGCCGCCGGAGACATCGCGGAATTGTCTGCCCAATGTCCAATCATCATCACTGTGCTGCCAAGCCATGCGGAAGTGGAGGCCGTGATTCTTGGCGAGGGTGGCGTCATGGCCAATGCCGCCGCCGGAACCCTGGTCATGGACATGAGTACCGTGGATCCGGCAAGCACCGACCGGATAGCCGCCGCCCTGGCCGATGCCGGCATGCGCTTCGTGGATGCCCCCATTGGCAGGCTCGCCAGCCACGCAGACCGGGGCGAGAGCTTGTTCATGGTGGGCGCCGGCGACGAGGACTTCGAGACCGTGCGACCAATGCTCGAGGCCATGGGCAGCGATATTCATCATTGCGGCCCCCCGGGCAGCGGCATCCGCACCAAGCTCGTCAACAACTACCTGGCCATCACCTCCTGCCAGATGAACGCCGAGGCGCTCGCCCTCAGCCAGCGCTTTGGTCTCGATCTGAACAAGACCCTGGACGTCATCCACGGAACCACGGCCACCAACGGTCAGCTCAAGATCAACTACGCCACCAAGGTGCTCAGTGGCGACACCGAGCCCGGGTTCCAGATCGACCTGGCGCACAAGGATCTGTCGCTGGTGATGGGCGCTGCAAATGCCGGGCAGGTACCCATGGCCATCGGCGCGGCCGCCCGGGAAAGCTTGAGCATGGCCCGCGCCAGAGGCTGGGGTCCCAGGGACTTCTCCGCCCTGCTGGACGCCCTGTGCGAAACCGCCGGCCTCGAAAAAGTACGCTTTGATTAGCCGTCACCTAAGGCGAGGCGCGCAGCTCCTGCATGGCGTTCACGTAAGCCGCCGTAAACATCCGTATATCCGTCCCCAGGGTCACCAGGTCAAAGCCTGACTCCAGCATCTCCTTGGCGTAAGCCGGTGCCAGGCAATGGATCCCGGCCTTGATGCCTGCGTGCTTGGCGGCTTCGAGAATGCGCTTGATGGCGTCCACCACCACCGGCTCGGTCTGGTCCAGCTTGGGCTCGTAGCCCAGCGAGAGTCCCAAGTCGGCGGGCCCGATGTAGACGCCGGTAAGGCCCGCCGTGCGTGCGATCTCCGCAACATCGCCAAGGGCCTGGGCGGTCTCTATCATGGCCAGGCTGATGATGCTCTCATTGGCCTGCCTGGCGTAGGCCGGCCCATGCACCAGGCCCGCCCGCACCGGGCCGAAGCTGCGGTCGCCATCGGGTGCGTAGCGGCAGTAACGCACGAAGCGCTCCGCGTCCGCCGGTGTGTTGATCATGGGGCAGATGACACCCAGCGCCCCCGCGTCCAGCAGCTTCATGATGATCCCGGGCTCCAGCCATGGCACCCGCACCATGGGAGTTGCATCACTGGCTGACATTGCCTGGAGCATGGGAACGGCGCTGGAGTAGTCGTTGATACCGTGCTGCAGATCGATGGTGATGGCATCGAAACCCTGCCGGGAAACGATTTCGGCGGTGACGGTGCTCGGAATCCCCAGCCAGGCGTTGACCGCCGAAGCATCCTCATTCCAGAGCGTACGTAGCTTGTTCTGCATTTTATTGTCTCCTGATCTTGCGACATGCCGGACCACCGGATTGTCTTACACGGCCGGCCTCGCTGAAAGGGGTGCTGTCCGGGGCCGCCAGGATGTGACCCGGGGCGCAGCGCTGACTATGCTTAGGGAGCACTATTCAATACTGGGCAGAGCATACCGGAGGCCCTCGCGTGAAGAGAAATATGCAGCTAATCAGGATGGTGATGCTGGCGGCCGAAAAGAATAAGGACCCTTATGAGCTCGTGGACCCGAAATTCGAGGGTCATAACGAGACCGAAATCTCCTACCACATTGCACTCCTCGATGACGCCGGGCTGCTGCACGGTCAGGATCGCTCGGCCATCGGGGTGTTCCGCTGGTCTGCCGGGGCACTTAGTTGGACCGGCCACGAATTCGTCGAGGCGGTCAGGGACGAAGCTGTATGGAAGGAGGCTCTGGACATCGCCGGAAACTCCGACAACGGTGCGGTCTTCGAAGTCTTGCAAAAGGCCCTTATCCAGGTCCTCGAAAAGCGCGCCGGGCTGGAAAAGTCCGCCTAGCGCCCGGCGGCGGCCAGGGATTCGAAACTCTCGCAGCGGTAACAGCCCGCAGTCTCGGCAATCTTCTTTACCAGACCCTGCATTAGCTCGTGTCCCGAGCAGCGCGCCTCCAGGTGACCGCGCACGGGTTTGCCGAGAACCGCCAGATCGCCCAGTGCATCGAGCATCTTGTGTCGCACGAATTCGTCGGGGAAGCGCAGTCCGCCGACGTTCAATATCCCCGCATCGTCGAGCACCACCGTATTGTCCAGGGAAGCGCCCAGACCGATCCCCAATGCCCGCGCACGCTCCCTGTCTTTGAGGAAGCCGAAGGTGCGCGCTGGTCCGATTTCGTGTTTGAAACTCTGTGGGTCTATATCGAGTGTCAGGGACTGGTCGCCGATACGACGATGACTGAAGGCGATGGAGCAGGAAATACGAAATCCCCGATAGGGTTCGATGGCGGCGAAGGCCTCGTCATCGCCGTATACAACCCGCTCGGTGATGACCATGTACTCCCTGGCCGCATCCTGCTCTTGGCTGCCCGCCTGCTCCAGGGCATCCATATACACCTGTGCGCTGCCGTCGCCGATGGGAAGCTCCGGGCCATCGACCTCGACCACCGCATTGTCGATCTCGAAGCCGGCAAGGGTGGCCAGGCAATGTTCGATAGTGGCAATGGTGAAACCGTCGCCGCCGAGGACCGTCGCCTGGGCGGTGGAGTGCACCGCTTCGGGCCTGGCAATCAGCGAAGGCAAGCCTGGTAGATCCGTACGCACGAAGCGGATGCCACTGTTGGCCAGCGCGGGTTTGATGCTGAGGGTCGCCTGCTCTGCGCTGTGCACTCCGACGCCGATAACGGACACGGCTTTGATGATGGTTTTTTGCTTTATCATGGCCGAGCTTCCAGGGTGCGACAAAGCCGCGGCGGCGATCGCTCCCTGACGCGTCCGGGTCGGGCTACTGATGCCAGCGAAGAATACTGCGCAAAGTCGGTGCTGTCATCGGCTCGGGCGCTCCCGGGGCGGTTGCGGCTATAATCGCCCCTTCTCCGAATACTAAGAATGCCCGGGCGCGAGGTGCAATGGTTGACAAAGCTGCTGGGACACTGAGAACCGCTGTAATCGGTGTGGGCTATCTGGGAAAGTTCCACGCTCAGAAGTTTGCACAGATCCCGGGGGCGGATCTTGTTGCCGTGGTCGACGTGGACGCCGAGGCCCGCGAGCGTGTCGCGGGCGAGCTCGGCGCGGACGCGCTTGGCGACTACCGTAAGCTCCTCGGAAACGTGGATGCGGTCAGCATCGTCGTCCCCACTCCGGCGCATTTCGAAATCGCCGAGGCCTTTCTCGACAGCGGCACTCACGTGCTTGTGGAAAAGCCGATAACGGAGACCGTCGAGCAGGCGACCCGTCTTATCGACATGGCCAGGGAGCGCAACGTGACGTTACAGGTGGGACACCTGGAGAGATTCAATCCAGCGATTCGCGCGCTTGAAACTCGGCTGCAAAACCCACGCTTCGTGGAGTCGGTGCGTATCGCACCGTACCAGGAGCGCGGCACAGACGTGGATGTTGTGCTGGATCTCATGATCCACGACATCGATCTCATCCAATTCATCGCGAACTCTCCCATTGAACGCGTCGAAGCAGTGGGCGCTGCGGTGATTTCGGACAAGCCCGACGTAGCCAATGCGCGCATTCGTTTCGAAAGCGGCTGTATCGCCAACGTCACCGCCAGCCGCACGAGCCTCAAAGTGGAAAGGAAAATCCGAATTTTTCAGCACGCGTGCTACTTCTCCGCCGACCTGCATCAAAAAACCGTTTCGGTTTACCGAAAAGGTGAGAGCATGGTCGGACCGCTGCGTTTACCCATTTCCATTGAGAAGCTCGAGTGCGATGACGACGATGCGCTGCGCCTGGAAATCGAATCCTTTCTGAAAGCGGTGCGCAGTGGGACACCACCCATAGTAACCGGAGAGGACGGCCGGCAAGCGCTGAAAACCGCCATTGACATCATCGACCAGGTCGACGCCTGGACCCGCACCCACTGAGCTGGTGGAGCTGGTGCCGGCACCGATGGCAATGCAGAGTCAGCGGCTGGTGCGGGGACGGACAAATCCCGCGACGCCGCGCTTGGATTTCACTTCCAGCCATTCTTTGAGTAACTGCAACTCTGGCGTGTCCTCTTCCAGATCCGGCTTGGATCCCGCGCGCAGGGCGCGAAAGGCCTGCTCCAGTACCCGGTAGCGAGGGCCGTTCACGCCGGCGCGCTTGAGCCCCACGGAGTTGAGACGGTAGTGAAGCGCCGGAACGCCCTCGGCCATGGTGTAGGGAAGAATGTCCTTGCGAACGCCGGAGAGGCCCCCCACCATGACCCCGGGTCCGATTCGGCAGAACTGATGAATCGCGGCGCCTCCGCCGATGATGGTCCCGGCGCCGACCTCCACATGCCCGGCGAGCCCGGCGGCGTTGGTCATAATCACAGCGTCGCCCACCTGGCAGCCATGGGCGACGTGTGAGTACGCCATCAAAAAGCATCTCGATCCGACCCTGGTAGGAAGGTCCACGTCCGTCGAGCGGTGGACGGTGACGCACTCGCGGAAAATGTTGTCGTCCCCGATCTCGACCCAGGTCTCCTCGCCGGAATAGGCGTAGTCCTGCGGCGTATCGGCGATCACCACGTGGGCGTGGACCCGGTTGCGCGCGCCGATACGCGCATGGCTGTGGATGACGGCGTGGGGGCCGATACTCGAGCCGGCGCCAATGCTGACCTGATCCTCAATGACGGCATAGGGACCCACCTCCACGTCGTCGGCAAGCTCGGCGCCGCTGGCGATAATGGCGGTGGGGTGGCGTTGATGCTCTGTCATCGAGATGTCACTCGGACGGTGGGTTGACGGATCATTTTAGCGACTAGCCATGAGCAGGAGTAGTTCTGCTCCCCGCGCCGATTTTCAGGGAATGCGGTAAATTCGGCGCGCATTGTCACAGAATATTTTGTGCTGATCGCCCGGGGGCAAGTGTTCAACGATACGCATGAATCCGGCATAAATAGTGTCGAAATCCGCTACCAGGCCATCCACAGGAAAATTGCTCGCGAACATGCAACGATCCACCCCGAATATGTCGATGGTGTCGAGCACGATCGGCCCGTTGCCGTCCACCGTCCATTCCGTATCCCGCTGACCGAGCCCGGAAATTTTCACCACCACATTCGGCGCACGCGCCAGTTCCCGCATGGCCCGGCGCCAATCGGCCAATCCTGCCTCGGAGCGATCGGCGGGAAGGCCGGTGTGATTGAGTATGATCTGGGTCCGCGGAAAATCCCGCGCCAGATCGTATGCTTCACCCAGGTGCCAGTAGGGAGTTTGCAGATCGAAGGCCAGCCCGTGACCCTCGAGCAGCGCGAAGCCACGTCTCCACCTGGCGTCGCCCATTGAGCCCTTTGCTCCCGGCTGCACGGCTTGCGCGGTTAACGCCGCAGCAGGCTTGTGGCGCACGCTGCGCACGCGGGAAAACGACGCCTGGTTTGCGAGCACCTCTTCGATGTCGTCACGATCGAGCCAGGCTTGCGCGACGATGGCATCTGGGAATCCGAACTGATCGGATTGAGCGTCGATCCACCGAGTTTCCCCGACAGGATCGTCAGGATCCCACTCCGCCTCCACATAGACTGATGCCACCACGTTATAAGGCGCGGTGTCACGAAGATAGTCCCCGGGCAAATAGTTTCGCCGGAGCGGTCGATAGTCACCGTAACGGAACGCGATTGGCGGTTCATCGCACAGCCACGGGTGATAGTTGCGGTCCAGGTTCCAGACGTGATGGTGTGCGTCGACGATGGGAATGTTCCTGGCGTTCAAGCGTCGTTCCACCACCCGAGACTAACGCTGCCGCTCGCTCGGGGGGCTCACACTCGCGTCGTGTTGCTCCACACGGTCTTCGATGTCGCTGATATGGCTGAGGTCGTAGCTGCGCAAGCGCATATCGTCGGTGCGCTCCTCCACCCACGCCTCGTCGATAGTAACGGACTTGTAGTAAAAAAAGTGGAGCGCAAAAACGAGACCCCAGACGCACATGGGCCAGAAGGACCACCAACCACCGCCGATGATGACATTGGCGACAATCAGGACGAGCATCGCTCCAACGTAGGCGAGCCGATGCCACCGAAACAGGCGCGTTACCCGTGCTTGTTGTTCAATGTCACCGGGGGTTGCCTCGTCACCAGTCATCGTGTTTCTTTTTGGCCTCAGCCTCGGGCATGTCCTCGAATCGCATTCCGATGGTGATCACACGCCAGGAGTAGCGTAGCCACAGCGCTACCAATACCAGGATCACGACGTGATCGACGGCACCTGAGTTCGGGTGAAAGCCGAACAGATAGAAGTAGATGAGTGCGGCCACCGGCGCAAATCCGCAGTACCAGGCAGCAAGGGGGTGCTTGGTGAAGGCGATAATGATGGCCGCGCAAACTACGCTGAAGGCATACAAGGCAACCGCGAAACTGCGGCCATGGGGAAGCGCTCCGGTGTTGGCGAGCACAGCGACCACGCAGAACAAGGTTCCGAGAAACAGCGCGAAGACGTAGATCTCGTTGCTGGCCTGGCGGCGATTCAGTTTGGCGACCGGGGTGAAATACGGGGTTTTATCGTCGTCCCAGACGTACTTCCTGAACTGCTTTTCCCAATCCATCGACTGATCCGCCGAATAGGAAAAGGGGTCGGATGACCCCTTTAAGATTCTTGCGACGCCCCGGGCGACGCCTTCGCGGCCGCCTCCCGCCGCTCGCGATCGCGTCTCTCGAACTCGTCCTCCACGTCGCTGAGCTCCAGACGCGTCTTACCTTCTATCTTCGAACCGGCCTCTTCCGGCCACTCGATGGTCATCAGCGGGAATCTGATGTCCTGTGGGCCCCACAATAAAATAACCACTTGCAGCCACACCGCGATACCAGCGACGACCGCCGTCACCAGACCAAAAACGAGCACGGACTTGATGATCCAACGGTGCGTCAATCCCACGGTAGAAGCCGAAATTTCGTTCATCATAAAGGAATCGTAGGTGTACACGAATGCAAAATAGATCACGATGGAGCAGTAAGGGATCAAAAAGAAGGTTAATCCCAAGAACTCGAGCCACACCTTCTTGCGAAAGGCGAGATTCTCGCGAATGAGATCGACCCGCACGTGGGTATTCCAGATGTATCCGTAACCCAATACCAATGTGAACAGGCCAGTGTGAAAGTGCCACTCGAGCTCTTGCAGTACCGTCGAGTCGAACATTCTGCCGGCATGGACAATCAGCCAGTATTGGATACCGATCTTTCGCAAGACCACGTCCATGACGGTGATCAGTATCATTGGGATGAACAACCACGACCCGAACCGGCCGACCAGATCCACGAACTTTCTCAACGACTCGCTGATTCGAATGGCCCGGGGAATCTCGTGGCTGACGTCACGCGGTTGGCCGGCTCCGGAGGTATCCTGAGCATCACTGGGTGTCACGTGGATGTCGTTCATGACACGATTTTACTCGTAAACGCTGCGCTGCAGCCACAGGGCGATTTCGGGCTGCCACATGATCATGATGAGGCCCAAGACCTGCAGAACGACGAAGGGAATAATGCCCTTGTAGATGCTGGTAATCTTGATCTCTCTGGGCGCGATGCCCTTGAGGTAAAAAAGCGCGAAGCCAAACGGCGGGGTCAGGAAGGAAGTCTGCAGATTGACCGCCATCAGTATAATGAACCACAGCTTGATCTCGCTGGCCATTACATGGTCGCCGAAATCGAGACCCGCGACCAGTGGCGCGAACACCGGCAGCACGATCAGCGTAATCTCGATCCAGTCGAGGAAAAATCCCAGCACGAAGGTGATGGCCATGATCAGGATCAGCAGGCCCCAGGATCCCAATCCCGCCTCGTTGATCATAAATTCGACAATGTCGTCACCACCCAGCGAGCGATAGACGTAGGCGAAGCAAGTAGCGCTGACGATGATGAAAAAAATCATCGCCACGGTGCGCGCCGCCGTGTGGCATACGCCCTGGAGGACAGGAAAGTTGAGCCGACCGGCCATCATCGCGAGCACGATGGCGCCGAAGGCACCCACCGCGCCCGCCTCGCTCGGCGTCGCCCAGCCGAACAAGATCGATCCCTTGATCATCGAAATCAACACCACCGGCGGCAGGAAGGCGCTGCGCAGCAGCGGCCCCGCATAGAGAAAAATCGACACCACCGCAAGCAGCACTGCGAGGGTCAGGGAAACAGGTGGTGTGATGTGAAACTTGAAGCCCAGATCGATCACCTTGTCTACGCCGAACCACCACACCAGCGCCATGCCCAGGGTCGCGGCGCCGGCGATGAGCAAGTCTTTGTTCCAGTGGAATTCGCGTATCAGCTCTGCGCGCGGGACATTGAGCAAATCAGCAGCCAGTGGCGGCGCCACAGCAGGCTTCAGCCATGCGATCAGCCAAACGAACAGAAGGTAGAACGCGGCGAGGGTCAGACCTGGAACGATCGCCGCCATGAATACGTTGCCCACCGACACCTGGAGCAGGTCGGCCATGATGATCAGCATGATGCTCGGCGGAATTAAAATGCCGAGGGTGCCGGATGCGGCGATGGTTCCACAGGCGAGCGCGTGGCTGTAGCCCTGTTTCATCATGGTCGGCAGCGCCAGCGCCGTCATCATGGTCACCGAGGCGCCGATGATACCGGTCATGGCCGCGAGGATGGTGCCCATGATGGTCACCGCCAGGGCGAGGGCGCCGGGCACACGCTTCAACAGCACCTGTACACAGTACAAGAGGTCGTTGGCGACGCCGCTGCGCTCCATCATCACGCCCATGAAGACGAAGGCGGGAACCGCCACCAGCACGAGATTCTCCGCCGCCTGCCCCCAGATGCGCGGCAGAAAGTTAAAGAATTCGATGAGGGAGAAGGTACCCAGAAAGTAGCCGATGAGACCGTAGAGCAGCGCCAGGCCGCCGAGGATGAAGGCCACCGGAAATCCGGTGAACAACAGGACGGCCAAGGTCACGAACATGAGGATCGGCAGAAAGTCCTGCACGGTCCAGAGGAGTTCTTCCTGCTGCTCCGGGGTCAGGCCCGATACGTGGGCGAAAGCGAGCCCGATGGCCACCAGGATGGCGATCAGGACGATTGCCTTGCCGTTACGGATCCCCAGCTTGAGTAGTTGCTCCATCGCCCTCACCTGCTGACTTCAGCAGCCCCAAACCGAGAACCGGAGCCCGCATGTACGGGCTCCGGTCTCGTCGCTTAACGGGTCACTGGCTGCATATTGCCAGCGAAGCGTTGCTACTTGAGGTAGGTTGGCTTGAGAGCCTGTGCCTCACCCCAGCCGCGATACGCGTCCCGGAAGGAGTAGAAGCTATCCGCAATCTCCTTGAACCACGGATCCTTCGCAGACTCTTCCTTCACCACATCTTTCCAAGCCTGCTCGAACTTCGCCAGCGTCGCGTCGTCCCAACGGCGATTGGTGACGCCGTACTTGGCGAGCATGTTGTTCATTGCCGCAGGATTCTTGGCCTCGGTGTCGGCGTAGGTCTCAATGACCTGGCTTTTGGCAGCAATCTCGATCATCGCCTTGTAGTTGTCGGGCAGCTTGTTGAACGCGTCGCGGTTCATCAGCAGCTCGCTGCACGAGACCTGCTGGTGCCAGCCCGGGTAGTAATTATTCTTGGCAATCTGGTAGAAGCCGAGATTCTGGTCGATGTCCGGCATGGAGAACTCGGTCGCGTCGATGACGCCCTTCTCGAGCGCGGGATAGATATCCGCCCCCGCGAGGAGCTGGGTCGACACGCCCATCTTCTGCATGACCCGGGCGCCCAGACCGAAGAAGCGCATCTTCATGCCTTTGAGCTCGTCCAGGTTGTTGACCGGCTTCTTGAACCAGCCGGAGGTCTCCGGTCCGATGCAGAACATGTCAACGGCCATGAGGCCGAACTCCGCGTACTTGGCAGAACGGATCTTGTTGCCACCGCCATGCCATTTCCAGGCGAGGAACTCACCGATCTGCGGACCGAAGGGGACGGCGGTGAAGAACGAAACGCCGACTCCGAGCTTGCCGGTGTGGTAGCCGGGTGTGGTCCAGCACGACTCGACCGAGCCCTTGGAGGCCGCATCGAAGCACTCGAGGGCCGGGACCAGCGCCCCTGGCTCGAAGAACTTGACCTGGAACTTGCCTGCGGACAAACGCTCGACGTCTTTCGAAAAGCGTACTCCCGATGTCCCCAGATGCGGGAGCTGACTTCCGAAAGCGCTCTGCATCTTCCATTTGACCCGTCCTTGTGCCTGTACCGTGGAGATGGCGGCGACGCTCATTGCAGCGGCGATGCCAACGGCCGATAGGGTTTTTACATAATTATTAAGCTTCATAGCTCCTTGTCCTCCTCACATGAGTGACGTGGGTCGAGCCACGAAGACACCCGACCACAAACTTCGGTGCTCCTTCGACTGAATACCGGAGGCGTCCAATCACGCTGCCACCGAAAATTCTGCTGGGAAACGCACCCGATTGAATACCGAGTGCCTGCAGAAACCGATTTATAGTAATTCTGCTGTTACCGGCTGGCCGCGCCCATGGGCCCGAGGCCTTACCCTCCGCGTAATTCTTCTAATCCCCGGCCATGGCCCTTGAGTCGAGACCAGGTACCGGTGGTTGCCCGCATCATAGCCTCGACCTCGGGACTCTGCAACGCGCCGCCCGTGGGCGGCGGCGCACCCCCGGTTCGGCAGCCCCGGCGTACTGGAATCCGCGGCAGTGGCGAGCTTCCGGTCGATACTTGCGAGGATGTCAGCGTCCATTGGCGGACTGACACGCTACGACTCCACAGGAAGGGATTCGTGATGCAATTCCCGGGAAGCATGAAAATCTGCACCTTTTTGGTGCTGTTGGCGACCATACCCGGATCGTCCATGGGCGGTCCTCAGGGACATCGACTAAAAGAAGAGGCGCCATTGCGGCGCCTCTTCTTTTTTCGGATCGCGATGTACCTCAACCGGGTTGCGGTACGATGCGGATATAGGGCTTCGGAGATTCCCAACCGCCCGGGTACTTCTCCTTGGCTTCGTCGTTGGAAACAGCGGGAACGATGATCACGTCTTCGCCGTTTTTCCAGTTCACCGGCGTCGCGACTTTATGCTTGGCGGTTAACTGTATCGAATCCAGAACCCGCAGCACTTCGTCGAAGTTTCTGCCGGTGCTCATGGGATAAGTGAGCATGAGTTTGATTTTCTTGTCTGGTCCGATGACGAACACCGTACGCACTGTTGCATTGTCCATCGCCGTACGGCCCTTCGCATCCCCTTCCGCGCTTGCCGGAAGCATGTCGTAGAGCTTCGCGATCTTCATTTCCGTGTCGCCAACGAGGGGGTAGTTGGGTGCATGGCCCTGGGTTTCCTCGATATCCTTCGCCCACTGCTCGTGATCGCCGGTGGAATCGACACTCAGACCCATTATCTTGCAGTTACGTTTGTCGAATTCAGGCTTGAGCCCGGCCATATAACCCAGCTCGGTTGTGCACACCGGTGTGAAATCCTTGGGGTGAGAAAATAGAACCGCCCACCCGTCACCGATCCATTCGTGGAAGTTGATGCTGCCCTGCGTGGTCTCGGCTGTGAAATCCGGTGCTTCGTCGTTGATGTGTAGAGACATGACGCTCCTCCGTTGGTGATCCATCATCAGCTCGCGCCGGACTGTGAACATCCGGCAGGCTGCGGGAGATTCGGTTTCAGATTCTTTATATAAGACACTCCCGCGCGGCGACACCGCCCGCGGGAAGGTGGATCAGTCTACGCCCGCCTCGGAGCGAATGCACCATACCACCCCGGCACCACTAGGCATCGCGAACGCGGTAGCTCTTGATGACGTCCGGATCCGGCTCCATGCCGAGCCCGGGACCGTCCGGCACGCGGAAATTTCCATCCACCGCGTCGATAAGATCGCCGTAAAGACTCGCCTCCAAATCCACGTACAGCCGCTCGAACAGCGCACCGTCGGGTAACGCGGCGGCGAGCTGCAGGGAGGCGGGGAAGCCCGGCCCGAAATACGGCGAGTGGGGCATGACCTCCACCCCCTGGGTCCTCGCCAGCGCCGCCACTTTGAGGAATTCGCTGATTCCGCCCACCTTGGTGACACTCGGTTGTGCGTAGCTGACCGCGCCGGCGGCGAACATCTTTTGGAAATCGAAAGACGTGCAGGCATTCTCACCCGCCGCCAGCGGGATACCGGTATCGCTCTGCAGACGCGCCAGGGAGGTGAAATCCTCCGGGGGGAAAATCGGCTCCTCCAACCAATGAATCCCATAGGGCTTGAAGGCGAGGGCGTGGTGCCGGGCTTGCGCCAGGGTCCAGGGACAGTTCGTATCCACCATGATGGGAATATCGTCGCCGAGAGCCTCCCGTGCTGCCGCCACCTCGGGCTCGGCAATCTCGTGCAGCTTGATCCATCCATAACCCTGAGCGGTCGCGTCCCGGCAACGCTCTGCGACAAGTTCCGCGTCGCGATAACGAAAAAGACTTGCATAGCCCGGCAGCGACTTGCCGCCGGCGGCGCCCAGCAGGCGATGCAGCGGCAGACCGGCGGCCTTGCCGGCGATATCCCAGAGCGCGATGTCCAGGCCCGAGATGGCAAAGATGGTCAACCCATGGCGGCCCTGGAGGTGCAATTCCTGTTGCAGGCGCTGGTTGAGGGCAGCGATGTCCGTGGCGTCGGAGCCGATGGCAATCGGCGCAATCATGTCCTCCACCGCCGCCTGAACCGCACGCCGGCAGGCATAGCTGAAGGCTTCGCCATAACCGACCAGCCCGCTCTCGGTCTCCACCCGCACCAGCACAATACTCAGGCGCGTCCACACCTGGCCGCCCCAACCAAAGGCTTTGCCACCGTGGGTAAAGGGAATTTCCAGCGGGATGGCTTCTACGGCGGCGATTTTCATGATTTCCCTCTAAACGTTTGTTGCGGCGAATCCTGCGGGGACCGCACAATGCGGCCCTGGCAACACAGGTTGCCACACCCTTGCAAAGACCAATAGCGCGACCATGACACAGGCTCTCCGCTCTCTGCCCAAGATCGATGCCCACCACCACCTGTGGGATCTCGAGATTAATGATTACCCCTGGTTGCGTGAATCCGGTGGCACACGCATGTACGGCGACTACGACGCCATGCGCCGGAATTATCTCATCGATGACTTTCTCGCCGACAGTGGGCCACATCAGATCGTCAAGTCGGTGCATGTGCAGGCCAACTGGAACCCGCGGGATCCGGTGGGCGAGACCCGCTGGATCCAGAGCGTCGCCGAGCAACACGGCTTTCCCCACGCCATCGTCGCCCACGCCAACCTGGCGGATGCGGACGTAGAGGACCTGCTGTCGGCACACCGGGAATCGCCCAACTTGCGCGGCATACGCCATATTCTCGGACATACGGACGATCCTGAGCTGGCACGCTCGGATCGACCGGATTACGCCAGGGACCCGGCTTGGGAACGCGGCTATGAATTGCTCGGCAAGTACGGCTTGTCTTTTGACTTGCAGGCGTTCCCGGCGCAGATGGCCGCGGTGGCGGACGTCGCCGGACGCCACCAGGAAGTGCCTCTTGTGGTCTGCCACACGGGCTTCCCCTGGGATCGTTCACCAGCGGGCATCGATCTGTGGCGAAGCGGTATGCGCCGGCTGGCGGCCCTGCCCCGGAGCTGCGCGAAGCTCTCGGGTCCCGGGATGGTCATGCCCGACTGGACCGTGGAGCGTTTCGCGCCCTTCGTGCACGAAACCATCGACATGTTCGGACCGTCCCGATGCATGTTCGCCAGCAACGTGCCGCCGGACTCACTGCGAAAGACCTACGAGCAGATCTTCGCGGGCTTCTACGCATTCGCTGCCCCGTATTCGCCGGACGAGCAACAGCAGATGTTCTACGACACCGCGGCAAGGGTTTATCGTATTTAGTGCCGGCCGAGGAGGAGAAATCGTGAGTGAATCGAAGCACCGCCGCATCACCCTTGCGGCACACCCCCAGGGGGCGCCGAAAGACAGCGATTTCTCGCTCACCGAAGATGCCGTGCCCTCGCCGGGATCCGGCGAGCTGCTGCTGAGAACCATCTACCTGTCCCTGGACCCCTACATGCGCGGGCGCATGAACCCGGTCAAGTCCTACTCCCCCTTCGTGGAAGTCGGCGAAACCATGGTGGGCGGAACCGTCAGCGAGGTGCTGAGCTCCAATATCGACGGCTTCACGGCGGGGGATCTGGTTGTCGGTTACACGGGCTGGCAGAGCCACGCCGTGGATAACGGCAAGGGTTTGCGTAAGCTCGACCCGGACGCTGCGCCCATCTCCACGGCCCTGGGCATTCTCGGCATGCCCGGCCACACGGCCTACGTGGGCCTGCTGGATATAGGCCGACCGCAACCCGGCGAGACCGTGGTGGTTTCCGCCGCGTCCGGCGCCGTCGGATCGGCAGTGGGTCAGCTGGCACGCATAAAGCAATGTCGTATTGTCGGCGTCGCCGGCGCCCCTAGAAAATGCCGCTATGCAGTCGAGGAGCTCGGCTTCGATGCCTGTGTGAGTCATCTGGATGCGGATCTACCCGCACGACTGGCGCAAGCCTGCCCGCAAGGCGTCGACGTCTATTACGACAACGTGGGCGGCAAGGTGCTGGCCGCCGCCTTCGACCTGCTCAACGTCGCCGCCCGGGTGCCCATCTGCGGGATGATCTCGCACTACAACGACAGCTTGCCGCCGCCAGGACCGGACTCGTTACCGAAGTTCCTGCGCGGAGTCCTCACCAGACGATTGACCATTCAGGGGTTCATCATCTTCGATCATCAGCACCGCTGGAACGACTTCCAGGACGACATGGCAGGATGGATCCGCGACGGCCGCATCAAGTATCGTGAGGACTTCGTGGATGGGCTGGAGAAGGCACCTGGAGCCTTTCAAGGTCTGCTGAAAGGCCACAATTTTGGTAAGTTGATCGTGCGGGTCGGCGACGATCCGACACTTTAAACCATGCAGGAGTGAATGAATGCCAGGGACTAACCCGAGTGAACAGGCGAAAATACTGGTAACCCGCCGCATGCCCGTGAATGTGGAGGCACGCGTCGCGCGGGACTACCAGGCGACTCTGAATGCCGACGATAGACTTTATTCATCCGCCGAAATCGTGGATGCGGCACAAGGGCACGATGGCATTTTCTGCTGCAGCACCGAAACGTTCTCGGCGGATGTCATCTCCGCGCTTCCCGAGAGTGTGAAAATACTCGCCACCCTCTCGGTGGGTTACGAGCACATCGACATTCCCGCGGCGCAAAAACGCGGGCTGAAGGTAACCAACACACCCGACGTGCTCACCGACGCCACCGCCGACGTCGCAATACTCTGTCTGCTGGCTGCCGCCAGACGCGGCGCCGAAGGGGATCGGTTGGTGCGTGCCGATCAGTGGCATGGCTGGTATACGACCATGATGCTGGGCACGCACATGAGCGGCAAACGTTTAGGCGTCTTCGGCATGGGGCGTATCGGCCGGGCGGTGGCGCAACGCGGACGTGGCTTCGGCATGCAGATCCACTATCACAATCGCTCCCGCTTGAGTGACGAGTTGGAGCAAGGAGCGACATTTCACGAAACCCCGGAGTCGCTGCTGGCGGTGAGTGATTTTTTTTCCATTAACGCGCCCTCTTCGCCGGAGACGCAAAAATTCTTGAATGCCGAGCGCATTGCGCTGCTGCCCGACGGCGCGGTGGTGGCGAACACCGCGCGGGGTAACATGGTGGACGACGACGCTCTCATCGCGGCTCTGCAATCGGGAAAGCTGGCGGGAGCGGGTCTCGATGTGTTCGACGGCGAGCCGAATATTCATCCAGGCTACCGGTCCCTGGACAACGTTTTCCTGCTACCGCACCTGGGGAGCGCCACCCACGAAACCCGCGACGCCATGGGTTATTGCTGTCTGGATAATCTCGATGCTTTTTTCTCCGGCAAAGCCTGTCCAACGCCGCTCACCTGACCGCCATGGACAAAGGCACACTTAGCGGCATATTGGTTGTGTCACTGGAGCAAGCGGTGGCGGCACCGTTCTGCGCATCGCGTCTCGCCGATGCCGGGGCCCGCGTTATCAAAGTGGAGCGGGAAGCCGGGGATTTTGCGCGCAACTACGACAGCGCCATCCAGGGTGAGAGCGTGTACTTCGTGTGGCTCAATCGGGGCAAGGAATCCCTGGTGCTGGATATCAAGGACGCCGACGACTCCGCACTGCTCGAACGCATTCTTGCGAAGACCGACGTGTTCATTCAGAACCTGGCGCCGGGCGCCGCGCAAAGAGCGGGATTCGGATCGGCGGCATTGCGCCGCCGTTACCCGCGACTGATCACCTGCGACATCAGCGGCTACGGCGAAGAAGGCGACTACGCGGACATGAAAGCCTACGACATGCTGGTGCAGGC
>JAACFO010000299.1 GCA_009937425.1 Gammaproteobacteria bacterium | reverse complement strand
GATCGCCTATCTTCCCCAGGGCGCCGAGTGCCACTGGCCCATGGCCGTGGAACAAGTGGTCGCCCTGGGGCGCCTGCCCCATCGGCGGCCCTGGGCGCCCATGAGCCAGAACGATTGGGATCACGTGGCGCGGGCCATGGCGAGGACCGATGTGGAGCAGTTTCGCGGCCGCAGTGTAGGCGCACTGTCCATGGGTGAACGGGCTCGGGTGCTGGTGGCCAGGGCGGTGGCCGGCGAACCACGCATATTGCTCGCCGACGAGCCCGTAGCGGGTCTGGATCCGGCCCATCAACTGGAAGTCATGGCAATGCTCGAGGGCATGGCCGCCGACGGCGCAGGGGTCATCGTAGTTTTGCACGATTTGACTCTGGCGGCCCGCCACTGCACGCGCCTGGCGTTGCTGGGCAGCGGCCGCCTGGTGGCCAGCGGCGGCGCCGGCACCGTCCTGAGCACCGAGCATTTGCGTGATTGTTTCGGCATCCGCGCATTGAGCGGCGAATCGGTGGACGGTCCCTTCGTGATCCCTGTCGGGCGGGTTAAACTCGATGAATGAAATTACCGGGCGACCTGCGCGCGACATTGCGCGCGCAACTGACCGACCGTGACTGCAGCTGGAGCATCGGCGGTTACGGCGCCATTGCGGAATTTCACTGGCTACCCGCTGATGATCCCGGGAGCGATTGCGAGGATCTGCAGATTGTCACCGACGCCGGCGCCCTGCTGTTGCGGCTGCGCGAGGATGTCGTTCCCCACGCCTATCAGAGCCTGAGCCGTCACTCGGATCGCTGGCTGCAGGGGATTGCGTTGTGCCTGCCCTGGCGGCGTGCGCGGCGCGAGGCGCGCAAGGTACTCACCGAACTCGGTCCTGACCAGCACGCATTGCGTAGCGGGGATCGGCAGGCTGTACTCTTCGACATGGGCCTGGCCCTACCCCACGTGGACGCCTGTATACGCAGCGATTCACCGGAATTGTTACAGGCTCTGCGGTCCGGCTGCGGGCGCTCGCTGCTGGAACCCGGCAACGCCGTCATGCCGGCCATCAAAGAGGCAAATCCCCATCGGGTGTTCGTTTCCCAACTGGGACGCGTGGAGGTTTATCAGCGCATCGGCGCAGCCGGACAGCATCCGCCGACGCCCCAGGGGCCACACACCCACGTGCTGCCGCGCCTGCTGGCCGCAGGGCGCGCCAGCGCCGAGGAGAACGACGCCCCCGCCTATCATCGCGCGTGCGCCTATCTCTACCCGAAACATCCTTTGGTGGACAGTCTTGGCAATCCCAGGGCTTACGATGGCGAAGCCCACGCACACTTCACGGCGCTCATGCAACGTTGGGGCGACGCTGCCTTTGTTGCGGAACGAAAACGGGCGATGCGGGCCCTGGGAGCCGGAGTGGACGCAGTCCGTTACCCGGCGCCGGCGGATGCCAGGGGCCGCCATGCTTTGCGCATCGCCATTCGCGAGTTCGCTCAACAGATGGGCGCTCAGCAGATGGGTGACAGGCAAATTATTCACGACTGGCGCAACCGCTTCGACAGGGTGCGACCACCGAAGCACCCGCACCTGGTGCACTAGCGGGCCTTCGACCAGATCTGCGACCTTACTCGTCGAGTCGAAAAACCACCGGCACGTAAAGCAACGATCCCGTTTCTATGCCGCCACGCCTGGCGGGCCGGAATCGCCAATGCCGCACTGCCTCGACGGCAGCACGGTCCAGGTTTGGATAACCGCTGCTCTGCAGCACCGCCAGCTCGTCCGCCTGACCCTCGGCGCCTACCCAGACGCTGATGATCACCCGCCCCTGGTGTCCCTGGGCGCGGGCGATCCAGGGATACTCCGGAGGTTCGTTGCCCGACGCGGGCAAGGCTTCACGGTTCGCTCCGGGTTGACCCGCCACTGCCCGCGGCGAGTGCGCTTGTCCGCCGGTACCGGGTTTTCCGTCAACGGACTGTGGCGCCCGTGTTGTCGCCGCCGCCCGGGGCGCCGGCAGCACTTCTCTGCTCGTGGCGGGCGCCGGATCCAGACTCGCAGGCAAGGGTTTTTTTACTGTTTCGCGCTGCAAAGCGCTGCTGATGCGCATCCGAGAAACCGCGGCTACCAACGCAACATTGGACGCCCTGGAATCCCGGGCGCGCAAGTGGCGTTTCGGACCGCGGGCCTCCACCAGGGGCGCATCCAGCGCTTGCACAATGTCCACGATCCTGGCGGCAACCACCCTGTCCGGCTCATGGATGGCCTGGACGCTGACGGGCGCCAATGGACGCACCACCGCCGGCGACAAGGCCGCGCTGGCCGTGGGCGCGATACTGTTGAGAACCGCCCGTGGCGCAGCCGGCGTCATGGCCACGGTCAAGGCGCGCTGAGCGGGTGCAGCGCTGGAGGGCAACTGGTCGCTTACCATCCATGCGAGGCCCACGTGGGCGGCAGTGGAAAAACTGAGCGCCAGCGCAAAACGTCCCTGGATCAAATACACCTTGTCACCCGCCCGTCATTTTACGAATGACACCGAAGCACGGCTCGACACGCGAGTCATGGTGACGCAATCATCCAGGTCACCGGCATCGGAAATACATGCGGGGACGTCGTTGAGCAGGATGCGGCCCACCTGCCCGCAACTGAAATCGCTCAGCTGGAATTCCTTGACCATGGTTTTGTCAGCCCGTAGCGGCGCCGTCTCCAGAGCCAGACGGCGGGCAATGACACCGTCGCCGGCAAAAATCACCAGGTCCAGGCGATAGCTGGAGTAAGCGCGCGGGCTGGCGTTCTGCAACACCAGGTGCACG
>JAACFO010000130.1 GCA_009937425.1 Gammaproteobacteria bacterium | reverse complement strand
CGGCGCGCCCGCCAGACCATGACCGGAGCCCACGACTCGCGTTTTCGCGGACGCGGCATGGAGTTCGCCGAATCGCGCATTTACCAGCCGGGTGACGATGTTCGCAGCATCGACTGGCGGGTGACGGCGCGCACCGGCCGCCCCCACACCAAGCTCTTCCAGGAAGAACGCGAGCGACCGGTCATCCTGCTCGTGGACCTGGGTGCGAGCATGTTTTTCGGCACCCGCAAGGCATTCAAGTCGGTGCTCGCCGCGGAGACTGCGGCGCTCATCGCCTGGGCGGCCATGCACGGCGGCGATCGAGTCGGTGCCCTGGTCGCGGGGCGCAGCGCCCACATGGAACTCAAGCCGGTTGCGGGACGCCGCGGCGTGCTGCGGGTGTTACGCGCGTTGGCGGCGCTGAGTCGCCGGGCAAGAGATGACGAAGGGCAGAAAATTGACCTGTCCGGTAGTCTGCTACGGGCGCGCCACGTGGCGCGGCCCGGTAGCCTGCTGGTGATAATCAGCGACTTTTACGGACTCGACGAAGCGGCCGTGGGGCACCTGACACGCATGCGCCAGCATAATGACATGCTGGCCTGCTGGATCCACGACGCCCTCGAGTGCGAACCACCGCCGCCTGGCCGCTACGGGGTATCCGACGGCTGGCAAACGGCAACACTGGACACCGTCAGCAGGCGCGCACGAGCCCGCTACACAGCAAGCTTTGCCGGCGAGTTCGAAAGGCTGCGCGCGACACTGGGCAGACTGGCGATCCCGTTGCTGCCCATCGCGACCGGCGACGACGCCGCCGAAGCACTGCGCCGGGGTTCGTCGAGGGAAACCCTCGAGCCTACACGCCTCGCCAGGTAAGTATGCGTAGTCTCGTGCAACTGCCCATGGATCCGTTGAGCGAGCTTCGGGATATCCATTTGCCGCCACCGCCGCCACTGTGGCCGCCGGCACCGGGATGGTGGCTGCTCGCCCTTGTGTCTATCGCAGCACTGGTGTTCGCGGCGCGTCTTGCGCTTTCGACCTGGCGGCGTGGTCGACCGCGGCGCGCGGCCGTGCGCGCAATGGCGCGGCTGCGCAGCCGTTACCAGAGCGGCGAATCGACGGACGTTCTAACCGCCGAGCTCGCGACACTACTGCGTCGCGCTGCCATGAGCCGGCATCCGCGGGCACAGGTGGCGGGGCTCACCGGCCGCGACTGGCTGGAATTTCTGGATGACGACAGTCACCAGTTCACCGCGGGCGTGGGCGCATGCCTGACAACCGCTCCCTACGACCGAGGCCACACAGTGGATCTGGATGCGCTGTTCACGCTGTGCGAGACGTGGGTGAGGCGCAACGCATGAAGTCCACATACATGCCCACGACAGCACTCATACTGACGGTTTTGCTGCTGTTGGGCGCCGCCGGGTCCCGGGCCGAGGAACTGAAATCGAGCCTCGAGCGCAACCCCATACATGCCGGCGAAAGCGTGCGTCTGGTGCTCGAGTTGCGGCGTGCCGCAGGCGGGCTCAAACCCGATCTCAGCCCCCTGGATGACGATTTTCAAATTCTGCATACCTCGGCGAATACGCAGATCGAATTCGTTCAGGGCCTGCAATCGGCCATCACCCGGTGGAGCATCGAGCTGACGCCAAAGCGCGAGGGCGCACTCACGATTCCCGGGATTTCGGTGGGGCAATTTCAGAGTCCGGAACTGATCCTCCAGGTGTTGGCGGCGCGCCCGGAGACGCAAGCGGGAAATCGCGATATTTTCCTGGAAGCGGAAGTATCGCCGAACCCGGTCTACGTGCAGGCGCAGATGCGCTACGTGGTGCGCCTGTTGCGTTCTGTCGATGTGGTGGATGGCACCCTCACCGAGCCCAGCGCCACCAACGCGGTGCTGCGCCGCCTCGGACGCGACATCAGCTATACGACAAACCGGGACGGTCGCTCCTATCGTGTGCTGGAACGGCGATACGCCTTATTCCCTCAGATCAGCGGCGAGCTGGTGGTTTCGCCGGTGGAGTTCGAGGGTGAGGTGGTGGACCCGAGCCAGGCCAGCAGCGGCTTGAGCCGGTTGTTCGCCCGGGGCAAACGGGTGCGTCTGCGCACACCAATAGTGCGGGCCACGGCAATCGCACCACCGGCGGACTATCCCGGACAGACCTGGTTACCGGCGAAGAATGTGCAGATCAGCGAAGAATGGTCCAAGGATCCGGACACATTACTGGCCGGCGAACCGTTGACACGCACCCTGCGCCTGCAGGCGGTGGGATTGAGCGCCGAGCAGCTGCCGGAAATCGCCGTAACTGTCGCCGAAGGCGTGAAGGAGTATGGCGATCAGCCAATAATGCGCACGACTGCGGACACCGACTGGGTCCACGGCGTACGCGAGCAGCGCATCGCGCTCGTGCCCGGCAACGAAGGCAGCTACACGCTTCCGGAAATCCGCATCGATTGGTGGGATACCGAGCGCAACGCGCCGCGACAGGCGACGATTCCGGCCCGGATCCTGCGGGTCGCCGCCGGCACGCTGGACAATGCCGCGGCACTTACCGACGGCGAAGCCTCGACGGAAAAAGCGCCGCCACCGGCGACCCTGAGGCAGCGGCTACCCCTGTGGCAGGGGGTCAGCGCGTTGCTCGCGATTGTCTGGCTGATCACCTTCATTGCCTGGCGGCGCGCCCGCGCCTTGGGACGAACAACGGCTGAGACCCGCGACAATGGCGTGGATGCGCCACACTCACCGCCCGCCTCGCTCGAGCAGGCCTGTCTCGCCGACGATGCGCGGGCCGCCACAGAGGCGCTGCTGCAATGGGGCGCGCGCAACTGGCCGGAGCAACCGCCACGCAGTCTCCCGGGACTCGCGCAACGTCTGTCCGATGCGCAGTTACGCGCGCAGTTGACCGCGTTGGACCGGGCGCTCTATGCGCCGGCCCGGGATGCGTGGCGGGGAGAGCAACTCTGGCGCCGGGCGCGCACGCAACTGCGAAGACCGGTTGCCAGCGCGCCGCGGGAAGTCGACGGCCTGGCGGAACTGTACCCGCGACGTCCGTAAGAAACCCTACCCCTCGGCGGACTGCGCCATGATCTGTTCCAGGTGCTCGCCGGCCGCCAGCCAGCGATCCTCTGCCTCCCCGAGCGCACGGTCCAAGCGGCCGCGGTCGACCAACAAACTCTTGAGGCGATCCTTGGCGCCATCCTGGTACAAGGCGGGCTCGGCGAGCAACCTGGTGATGCGCGTGCGTTCCTCGCCGAGCCGGGCAAGCTCGGCCTCCAGGCGGGCGAGCTCCTTGCGCAGGGGCTCGAGTTTGCGACGCTGCTCGGCGTTCACCTGGCGGCGCAACCTGCCCGTATCACCGGCAGCTGGTACACGCTGCGGCACACATGGCTTCGACGAACGACGCCGGTCCATCAGCCAGCGTGCATAGTCGGTCAAGTCGCCGTCGTAGTCCGTTACGCGCCCCCCGGCCACGAGATACAAGTGATCCGCCACCGTGCTGAGCAGATGGCGATCGTGGGATACCAGCACCACGGCGCCGGGAAAGTCCTGCAGGGCGACGCTCAGAGCATGGCGCATTTCCAGGTCCAGATGATTGGTAGGCTCGTCGAGCAACAGGAGATTGGGCTGTTTGAAAAGGATCATGGCCAGCGCGAGCCGTGCCTGCTCGCCGCCGGACAGCCGCGATACCGGTTCGGTGGTGCGCTCGGCATGAAAGCCGAAGCCTCCGATAAAATTACGCAACTGCTGCTCGCCGGCGGCGACGTCCAGTCGCTGCAGGTGGACCAGCGGGCTGGCTGCCGCATCCAGTTGCTCTACCCGATGCTGGGCGAAGTAGCCGACGCTCAAGCGTGCCGCCGGCAGGCGTTCGCCGCCCAGGGCAACGAGCTCACCCGCCAGCGCCCTCATGAGGGTCGACTTGCCGGCGCCGTTGGCGCCCAGCAAGGCGATACGGTCACCGGGGGCCAGGGTAATATTCACCTCGCCGAGCACCGCTTGCCCATCGTAGCCGACACTCAGTGACTCCAGGCGCAGCAGCGGTACCGGCAACTGCTCCGGTGAAGCGAAGTCGAAGTGAAAGGGCGAATCGATGTGGGCGGGGGCAATCAATTCCATGCGCGCCAGCGCCTTCAATCGGCTCTGCGCCTGGCGCGCCTTGCTCGCCTTGTAGCGAAAGCGATCCACGAAGCGCCGCATGTGCGTGACCTCGCGCTGCTGCTTTCGGTAGTTGGCCTCGCGTTGTGCAAGCTCTATGGCGCGATGCTGCTCGAAGGCCGAGTAATTACCCGCATAAACGCGTACCTGGCCAGCTTCCACATGGGCAATCTGATTTACCAGCGGGTCGATGAATTCTCGATCGTGGGAAATCAGCAGCAGGGTGCCGTCATAGCCCCCTAGCCACCCTTCCAGCCAGATGACGGCGTCCAGGTCCAGATGATTGGTGGGCTCGTCCAGGAGCAGCAAATCGGACCGGCACATGAGCGCCTGGGCAAGATGCAGCCGCATTCGCCATCCTCCCGACAACGACGCAAGCGACCGGGCCTCGTCAGCGCCTTCGAAGCCGAGCCCGCGCATGATCTGCGCGGCCCGCGCGGGTGCCGCGTAGGCATCGATATCGTCCAGCTTGCCGTGGATCAGCGCCTGGCGGTGCCCGTCTCCGGCCTGTTCCGCCTGATGCAGATCCGATTGCAAACGCCGCAGCTCGCCATCGCCATCCAGTACGTGCTCGATGGCAACGCGATCCGTGACCTCGAGGTTCTGAGCCACGGCGGCGATACGCATGCCTCTGGGAATGGCGACACTGCCGGAATCCGCGTGCAAATCACCGGTGATCAGCTGCAGTAAACTACTCTTCCCTGCGCCATTGCTGCCGGTAATGCCAAGCTTGCTGGCAGAGTGAATTTCCAGATTGACGTCGCGGAGCACGACACGACCGCCGCGCAGCAATTCCACATTCTCGAACTTCAACATCAGCGCTACCAGCGGGTCGCCGGACTACTGAGCTTGTTGACGAACGTCGGAAGAGCTCCGGGGTTTCGATGATCGCGACTTCGACGAAGGCGTATGGCGTCTGATGAACATGTAGTCGAGCAATTTTCGCACGATCGCATGTTCGGCGCTGTGGGTACTGATTGCCTCCAGGGAGTATTCGCTTCCGGTAAGAATGGATTCCGCCGCCAAATGGCCGCTTCTTATGGCCGGCCCTATACCCTCACACAGATCACGGGTGGCGAGTCCCACCGCGTCGCCGGTGATGAACGCGTCGTCGACGCGCACCACATCGACATTACCGCGCAGATAGTAGCTATAGCCCTTGGGAGCGTAGTCAAAGTCCGTGACCAGTCCGCGCTTTTCCAGAACATCGGTGAAATGCCGCCAATGCTTCTTAACGTCGTCGCCTCTGGCCTTGAGCTTCTCCGCCATGCCGCCAATGCCGCAGTTAAGATAGGCGTCCGCCTTTGGCACGTACCAGGCGTAACCGGGTAGACCTTTATCGAAGAACCATAAATGACAATGAGCTTCGTTCCAGTCGTAGGGGAACTCGTGCTCGTAGGTGGCTGCCTGAAGCTCTTTTGCACGCGGATTTGCGTCGCGAAAAAACGCCCGGTACACGGGACAGCGCGTGCCCCCTGCGCCCACCAGAAAAGGAGCGCGAAATTCCTGGTCGATGACGTAATCGCCGTTTTCGCGCTCGATGTTCTTCACCTTGCGAACGTAAACATCGGCGCCGGATCGTTTCAGCAAATAATCATCGAACTCGAATCGCCGAATCGAGTGTTGAGGCGTATCGAGCTTGAATGTGAATCCCTTGATGTGGGCGATGATGTATTTGAAGGTGCTGAAACGATGCGGATAAGCTTCCACGTCCAGTTCCAGATCCGCGACCGCCTCCGGCGTAACCCACCCGGCGCACAGCTTGGTACGGGGAAACACCTCACGATCGAGAACCGCCACCCTGCGTCCTGCTTGCACGAGCTTGCGCGCACAGGCAGATCCGGCCGGCCCACCACCGACAATCAGGGCATCGTAGTTCAGCATCAGCCGGTCGCTACAGATTCCAGTCGGAACTTTCCTTACCGTACACGTGCCCGCGGGTCATGGGAATACGATTGTCGTCCGGGTGCGCGAACACCACCTGGAAAAGCTGAATGGTGCTGGCGAGAAAGGCGGCGGCACAACCACCGAGATAGAGTCGCCACGCGCGCACGAAGGACTCGTCGGACATGCGTGTAATCGAGACCACATGGTCGTCGAAGCGTCGCAGCCACTCCATCAGCGTCTCGGCATAGTGCAGGCGGAGATTTTCGATATCCAGGATGGAAAAATCATGAGACTCGAAAATGTCCATCATGTCGCGCAAGCTGGGCGGATAGCTGCCGGGGAAAATGCGCTGCTCCAGCCACGCGTTCGGCGGCGCCGTAGTGCTGCGCCCGACACTGTGAATGATGCCGAGTCCGCCGCGCTTCAGTGAGCGATAAATGACGTCCCCCAAGGTCTTGTAGTTATCCTTGCCAACGTGCTCGAGCATTCCCACCGATACGAATGCGTCGTATTTGCCGGACACATTTCGGTAGTCGTCTTCGACAAACTCGACACGATCGGCGAGCCCTCTGGCCTTGGCCTGCTCGCGGGCGTAGGCGACTTGTTGCTGAGAGATGTTAAAAGCCTTCACGTACACGCCGTAGTGCTGCGCCATATGCATGGCCAGGGATCCCCAGCCGCAACCTGCTTCTACGACCTGCATACCAGGTTTCAGCCGAACCTTGCGGCACACGTGGTGCATTTTCTCGATCTGCGCCTCTTCGAGGCTGGCTTCCCGGTTGCTGTAGTAAGCACAGGTGTAAACCATGGTCTCGCCCAACCACAGCCGATAGAACTCGTTGCCCAGATCGTAGTGATGATGGATGTGCTTCTTGGAACGATCGCGCGTATTCACCTGGGGTTTCGGAAGCCGTCCTAACAGGCTGCGTTTTCCCGTCGTCGGGCCATCCTCGGCCATGCTTCGAAATGCGGCGTACAGCACCTGCACGAGATCGCCTTCGATATCGATACGGCCGGCGCTGTACGCGTCCCCGAAGCCGAGCTCCGGGGAAGCCAGGCTGGAGATGAGCGCGCCGCGATCGTGAAAAACCAATCGCCCGACGATATTCGCGCCGTCCGCCGGCGTGTAGGCGTCGACACCGTCCCACAACCTGATCGCAACAGGCGGGGAGCCCCCGGCGCTTGCGAACCGCGCCCCCAATTGCCGATCCAAACCAGTGACTCTTTGTACGCGCTCGGTCTTGCCTCGCGCGGCGGGTGCCGTCCGGCTGCCCGGCATGCCCGGAATCCCAAGTGGATGCGCCCTGTGCTGTTTCATGCCTGATCTCCCATGACCGCGCCGCCGTGGGCTTTGTCGGCCAGCCAAACCCGTGGCCAGATTGTCATTGCTTTTTCACCTCGGCGGCAGCCGAAGGATAACAATGTTGCCGGGAACCGTTCCAGATCCAGTTCTCTGACAGGCACCCATCCCCCAATCGGGTAGAATAGACAATTTCTTTTATATTCAGATAGTTGGCTCCATCACCCCCGGCGCCAGCGGTGGTAGCGCTCAACCCAATTGAGAAGCGTTCGCGGCACGTGGGCGCGTTTCCACTCACCGGCGGCGTACTTGTTAGCCTCGGCCAGGGTGGGGTAAATATGGATAGTGGCGAGGATTTTGTTCAGCCCCACCTTGTTTTTCATTGCCGATACGTACTCGGCGATGATGTCCCCGGCATGTTCGCCGACGATGGTGACGCCGAGAATGCGATCCTTGCCCGGAACCGTCAGCACTTTGACGAAGCCCCGCGCTTCCTCGTCTGTGATAGCCCGATCCAGGTGATCGATGTCGTAGACCGTCACCTCGCAATCGATGCCCTGCTCACGCGCCTCCTCCTCGTTGAGCCCCACCCGCGCCACCTCCGGATCGGTAAAGGTCGCCCAGGGAACCACCGAATAATCCACTCGGAAGCGTTTCAGGAAGCTGCCGAACAAAGCGTTGACACTCGCGAACCACGCCTGGTGGGCGGCCATGTGGGTGAACTGATAGGGACCGACCACGTCGCCGCAGGCATAGATTGTCGGTATCCGGGATTGCAGATACTCGTTCACCTCCAGGGTTCGCGATTTCGTCAACGTGATTCCCAACTCCTCCAGTCCGTAGTTCGCCGTGTTGGCGACCCGTCCGACAGCCACCAGCAGCGCGTCGAACTCCACCCGGACCTCCTCGCCCTGGTGTTCGGCAAGTAACACTTTGCGCCCGTCTTCGACGAGAAATCTGGTCGCCTTGTGGTTTACACGCACATCGACGCCTTCTTCGCGAAAGCGCGCCGTCATCATTTCGGAAACCTCCGGATCCTCGCGAATGAGGATGCGCGGCAGCATTTCTACTTGCACGACGCGACTGCCGAAGCGCGCGAAAGCCTGGGCGAGTTCACAGCCGATGGGGCCACCGCCGAGCACGACGAGCCGCTCTGGAAGTTCGCGCAGCTCCCAGAGATTCTCCGAGGTCAGATAGCCCATGTCCTCGATTCCGGGGATCGGTGGCACGAACGGCCGGCCACCGGCGGCCACGATAATGCCGCGGGCAGTCACAGTGCGTTTCCCGACTTCGACACTCCAGGGTGATGTAATGCGCGCCTCACCTTTGACGACCTCCACGCCCAGAGATTCGTAGCGCTCGGCTGAATCGTGAGGCGCTACCGTGTCGATGACCCGATGCACCCGTTCCATGACATCGGCAAAGTCGAATTCGACACTGGTTTGCCGAATCCCGTAGTGTTGTGAGTTCTTCGCCTGGGCAAGGAATTTGGCGGAACGGATGAGCGCCTTGGATGGCACGCAGCCGGTATTGAGGCATTCACCCCCCATGTCCTGCTTTTCGATCAGCGTGACCTTCGCTTTGACCGCGGCGCCGATGTAGGCGCTCACCAGACCGGCGGAACCAGCGCCGATGACAATCAGATCACGCTCGAATCTTTCCGGCTTCGGATACTGCTTCAATACCCGGCGCGACTTGATCACATCGACCAGCTTCTTCGCGATCAATGGAAATAATCCCAGCAGGGTGAACGATACGACCAGCCCCGGGGAAAGAATTCCCGCCAGGGAATCGAGCTTGCCCAGATGCGTTCCGGCGTTGACGTACACGACGGTCGCCGGAAACATGCCGAGCTGACTGACCAGGAAAAAAACCAGCGTGCGAATCGGCGTCAATGCCATCAGCAGATTGATGACGAAGAAAGGAAACAACGGCACGAGCCGCAGCGTAAACAGGTAAAAGGCGCCGTCTCGCGCAACCCCGGCGTTGACCGCGCGCAAACTCGATCCGAAGCGGTTCTGTACCGCGTCACGAAACAACAGCCTTGCGATCAAGAAGGCAAGAGTCGCGCCGACGGTGGATGCGAAGGAGACCAGAACGGTGCCCCACAGCAATCCGAAAAAGGCGCCTCCCGCCAAGGTCATGACGGTGGCGCCTGGAAGCGACAAGGCGGTGACCGCGATGTAGATCGCGAAGTAAATCAATGCCGCTTCGAGCATATTCTCGTCACGGTAGGCGGTGATGGCATCCTGCCGGGCACGAAGCCCGTCAAGACTAATGTAGCCACCGAGATCGAAAGCGAAAAAGACGCCGATGAGTACCGCGATAATTACGACCAGCAGTAGTCTGCTCTTGCTCATGCAATTCCCCGCGGCCACGCTCTTGTGCTGGTCGCGACAATACGCGATCTGGTCTGAGGGTGCGACCGAGGTAAATCGCTCCCGGTGGGCATTCAACACAATGGGATTGCAGGCCGCGCTAACTTGCTGCCGCTCGGGATTGCGTCTAGAGTCCTGCTGCCTCGAACAGGTCTTATCGTGAAAATTTCAGCAAACGGGCGCGGAGACGCTGAATGATTTTGTTCTGGTTTCTCGCCCTTGTCCTGATCACCATTGCGCTGGCATTAATCCTGCCACCACTGCTCGGCGCGCGCCGCCAGGGCGCTGGTGCGCCGCGGGAATCCGACAACTTGAAGCTCTACCATTCGCGCCTCGCGGCCCTGGATGAGGAATGTCGCCTCGGCGCGCTGACCCCGGACGATCTGGCCGAGGCCAAAGACGAGCTGGCCCGCGAATTGCTTGCCGATGCCAGCGCCGCGCCGGCAGCGGTGAGCGCCGGCGGCGCGACACGGGCCTTCGTCTCCCGCCCCTGGTTGGCGGTGGCCGTCGGGGTTGCTGTGCCACTGCTGAGCATCGGCTTGTATCAACGACTGGGAGAGCCCGGGGCCATCGACCCACCGAGCGCACCCGCCGCCACCAGTGGCGAGCCCGCCGTGGAGGACATGGTGGCGCGACTCGCCCAGCGCCTGAAATCCGAGCCCGGTAACAGTCAGGGCTGGCTGCTGCTCGGGCGCTCCTACATGGCGTTGGAACGCTACGCCGAGGCAGCCAGGGCTTTCGCCACCGCTCACGGGCTGCTGGGCGACAGTCCCGAGTTGCTGTCGGATCTGGCGGAAGCGCAAGCCCTCATGGGTGGCCAGGATTTTCTCGGCTCCCCCGGCGAGCACCTGGAAAGAGCCTTACAACTGGATCCCGAGCATCCCAAGGCCCTGTGGCTTGGTGCATTTGCCGCAGCGCAGCGGGGCGAGACCGCGCTGGCGGTGCGCCGCTGGCAAAGCCTGTTGGATCGCCAACCCGCCGACTCCGAGGCCGCGCAGGTCCTGCGTGGACTCATTGCCAACACCGGCATCGCCGCCGCTGAACCGGCTCCCGCCGCGGACCCCGTAGTCGCGGACGGCGCACCCGGACTCACCGTCAATGTCATTCTCGCCGATCGCCTGGCCGCGGGTCTCGATGGCAGCGAAACCCTGTTCGTATTTGCCCGAGCCGCGGGCGGGCCGCCGATGCCCCTGGCGGTGGCCCGCAAGCGCGTCAGCGATCTGCCGCTGACGGTGATCCTGGACGACTCCATGGCCATGGCGCCGGGCATGAAGCTGTCGAATTTCGACCGCGTGATAGTGGGCGCGCGTATCTCCGCCAGCGGCACGGCGACCGCCGGTAGCGGCGATTTACAGGGCTTCAGCCAGCCCGTGCCCGTGGCTGGCGGAGCCACCGTCAACGTGGCCATCACCGAGCAGGTACCCTGACGCGGGCTCTCACCGCCACTCCCTCCCCCCCCCTGCCGGAGCCACCGGCCCGTTGTGATCACCGGC
>JAACFO010000040.1 GCA_009937425.1 Gammaproteobacteria bacterium | reverse complement strand
ATCACCACATTCGTCAGCTTGAACGCAAAACGGTCAAATCGCTCGCCGGCAAAATAGTAATTCAGCGCAAAACTCAATCGCGCCAGTCCGCGGTCCGGGTAGTGGCGATTCCCCAGTGAAAAGGCGGCGTCGCGCAGATTTTCTCCATCCAATGCATCCACAGCGACCAACTGGTTGCCGACAATATTGGGATGGTCGTCGAACACGAACGGCCCCTCCAGCCCGGGACCGTAGACGCCGAAAACCCCCACGCCGAGAACGGCGAGGAGGAACAAGAGAATCAAACGGTGGTTCATGACGCGCACGCGCCGATCATCCGATAAAAAAAAAGGGAGACCTGAAACAGGCCTCCCTTTTTCGTACGTTGCCCGGGTAGGCAGATGCTTACCCAGTAACTTAGGTCTTCGGACGGAACTTGGTAGCGATGCTGCCGGATACAGTCCAAGTCATACCACCCGGAGTGCAGGTGCCAGTGTAGATAATTGTCTGGCCAAGATTAACTGCATTACCAATCTGCATCATGGTCAAGGTAACCGTACCGCTGGTCGTGGTCTGGCCTACCGCGGCAATACTGCTGGTGTACTTACCCTTGTACGCAGTAGCCCCTGCCAGACCGAGATCCGTCGTCTGGTTGGCCGTTATCAGCGCGCCCTCACTGCAGGCAATACCAAGTGCCGTACGGTGGGGGTTGGACAGGTTGACGGCCTCCTGAATCTTGGCTCGAACCGTGTAATCCTGATAAGCAGGAATAGCCACGGCCGCCAGGATGCCGATAATGGCAACCACGATCATCAGCTCGATGAGCGTGAAACCCTTTTGAATCGCTTTCATGTAGATGTCTCCTTCTCAAAAAAAAACCTGAATCGTTGCCTGCCAACCCTTAGTGGTACCGTTCATCGGCTGTTCCGGCGCGCCGGTCGGATCGATAAACAGGGCAGACCCTGCAATTCGCTGTAAATACCTGTGCAATCCCCGTGCCAATGCGCCGGACACGGGTGCCCGGCGGCCAACTGCCAACTGCGTCACATGGCGCCTGCGAAGGTCATCACAAATATAGCGGAGACGGGAAGCACCTTCCCGAGACCGCCAGACCCCCCGCCCTTGTTTGCGCAAAATGTGCTGAAATTCAACACCTGTCGCCCGCAGACGCTGATTCTGCCTTGCCTGGCCAGCAAGATTCCCCCGGCGCTCATGGGTCTCATGGCCTCATCCGGCGCGTCAATCCAGGCCCAGTTTCTGCATGCGGTAGCGCAGCGCTCCGAAGCTGATACCGAGCAGCTTGGCGGCGGCCGTCTTGTTCCAGCGCGACTGCTCCAAGGCATTCAAGATGGTTTGCTTCTCGACGCTCTCCAACACGGCATCCAGGGCGTCGTCCGCCACGTAATCGCCCTGATCATTGTCCCCCCCGTCCTCCGGGATGGCGAGATCTCGCGCACCGATAACATTGCCGTCGCACAGGGTCATGGCCCTCTCGAGGATGTTTTCCAGCTCACGGACGTTGCCGGGAAACAGGTAGCACTCCAGTGCCTCGACGGCGCCCGGTGATAGCACCGAAGCCTCCGCGTCACCCTCAGTGGCGAGCCGTTCGAGAATGTGATCAGCGAGCAAACGGATGTCCTCGGGCCGCTCGCGCAGCGGGGGAACGTGCAGGTTGATGACATTCAGGCGGTAGTAGAGATCCTGCCGGAAGTTGCCGAGCTTCACCAATGCATCCAAATCCTTGTGGCTGGCGCTTAGAATGCGCACGTCCACCGCCACCTCGCTCTCCACGCCCACGGGCCGTACCCGCTTCTCCTGGATGGCGCGCAACATTTTGACCTGCATGGCGAAGGGCAGGTCCGCGACCTCGTCCAGAAACAACGTGCCGCCGTCGGCGGCCTGAAACAGACCCAGCTTGTCGGCTACGGCACCGGTGAAGCTGCCCTTCTTGTGTCCGAAAAGCTCGCTTTCCATGAGTTCGTCGGGGATCGCGCCGCAGTTCACCGGCACGAAGGGATGATCTGCCCGCGGGCCCTGCTCGTGGATCATTCGCGCCACCAGCTCCTTACCGGTACCCGACTCGCCGCTCACGTAAACAGGGGCCTGGCTGCGAGCGAGCTTGGCGATAGTCGTGCGGACATTGTGCATGGAGGCGGCATCGCCGATGAGCGTGCGATTCGAGATCGCCGCCCTGTTTCCCAGCTTCAGCGCCGTACCCACCAGATTGCGCAGCACCTGCAAGTCCACGGGTTTGGAGACGAAATCGAAGGCGCCGGCCTTGAGCGCTTCGATGGCGGAATTCATGTTGCCGTGGGCCGTGATCATGGCGACGGGTACGCCCGGGTGGTGCTGATGCATGTAGCGAATGAGGTCGATGCCGTTTCCGTCGGGCAAGCGCATGTCCGTGAGGCAAAGATTGAACGGCGACTTTTTCGCGGCCGTGTAGGCGTCGTCCAGATTGGCCACCGCCGTGGTGGCCACATCCATGCGATCCAGGGTGATCTCGATGAGCTCACGAATGTCGGGCTCGTCGTCGACAACCAATGCGCGGGGCCTGTTCACGTGGGAAGCATGTCCTGCCGGCTGGGATGGGAAAAGGTGATGCGGAAGCGGCCTCCCGGCTCGCCGCGCATCAGGTTCAACGATGCCTGGTTACCTTCGCACAACTCCCGGGCCAGATACAGGCCGAGTCCGGTACCGTCCGCCCGGGTAGTGTAAAAAGGCTCGAAAATCTGCTCCTCGAATTCCACCGGAACCCCATCGCCGTAATCCTGCACCTCCAGATATGGCCGCCGGGTTTTCTCTCCCATGGCGGCGTGGAGCTCCAACTCCGGATCGCCGTTGCCGTGGCGGAGCCCATTTTCGCACAGATTCCAGACCACCTGGCGCAGCTGATTAGGATCGAATCGTACTTCCAAATCCGGCGGCTCGACCTTCACGGAGATACCGTCTTTGGCGGCGACATTGGCGGTTACGAAGTCAGCCACGAAGCCGTCCAACCATTGTGCCAACGGAACTCTCTCCGGCTCCGCGGGCTTTCCACGACTGAGCTGCTGAACGTCCTCGATGATGGCGTTCATGCGCTCGGCGTTGTCGCGAATCATGTGCGTCAGGCGGCGGTCGGACTTGTCCAGGTTGTTCGATTCATCCAGCAGTTGGCCCGCATGGCTGATGGCGCCCAGGGGATTTCGGATTTCGTGGGCGATACTGGCGGCCAGCCGACCGAGACCGGCGAGCTTGAGCTGCTGCGCCCGCTGGGCGAGCGCCGAAGCATCTTCCAGAAATACCAGCACGCCGTCGCTGGCCTGGGTGCCGATGGCTGCGAAGGAGGCCATGACCTTGGTCTCGGTTCCGTCGGGCCGGAAAATATGCGTCGCATGGGACATATCCGCACGCCACTCAGCCATGAGCTCGGCGAGGCCGCGCAGCACGTGGGCCAGTTGCTTGCCGCCAGACTCGCGGGATACGCCCAGCAGCCGCTGTGCGGAGCGATTCATCAAGCGGATGTGGCCCTGAGCGTCGATGGCAAGTATTCCCGCCTGCATACGGCGGATGATGTGCTCGTTGAGTTGCGCCAGGTTGGCGAGATCGACTTCGCGTTCGGCGGCAAGCTCTTCGCTGATGCGGATACGCCGTGCCGAAATGTAGGTAAGGTAGGCGGTGGCGAAAAACGCCGCCGCCAGCATACCCACGTTGGCGTAGCTGGCGGTGGAGAACAATCCCGTCGCCCAGCCGTAATACTGTTGGCCCAGTACCGCCAGCGCTGCCGTGGCGGCGAACAACAACGCAACACCGCCCCGGGTGAGAATACTGCCACCGGCAATGGCGACGACCAACAACAAACCGAATCCACTACTGACGCCACCGCTCGCGTGCATGAAGAGCGAAATTGTGAAGATGTCGAAGTAGATTTGCACCACCACCTGGGTGTCGAAGTCGGGGCGCCGCAGGTGTCCGGCGATGACGCTCGACAGGGCGAACAAGAAGTAGAATACCGCCGCCACCCGAAACAAGCCGATGTTGGTTTCACCCAGGGGCCGGGGCGCGTTGCCCCACACCACCAGCACTAGAAACAGCCCGGCCAGCAGCAGGCGGTAAATAGTGAAATAGCGCAGCGGTTGCCACACAGAATCCGGCGACAGCGGATCAGCCGGCCGCTCCGTACCGATCGCGGAATATTGCTGCTCGTCAATCATGCCGGGTATGCGCAAACGCGCCGTGTTTTGCTCAGGACTTAGTATAGGTGCAGATGCGTTCCATGGACTGTGAATCCGCCCACAACCGATCCCTGCCCGGCGGCGAGACTATGGTACTCTTGGTCCACTTCACGCTGGCGTCGCGCCTGCAAAACGATTGCCAAGAGATCGGCGGAGGGATACCCCCCGGTGAAAAAAGTCGAAGCCATCATAAAACCCTTCAAGCTCGACGACGTGAGAGAAGCGCTGTCGGACATCGGCATCACCGGCATGACGGCCACCGAGGTCAAGGGCTTCGGGCGCCAGAAGGGCCACACGGAACTCTACCGGGGCGCCGAGTATGTGGTCGACTTCCTGCCCAAGGTGAAGATCGAGATCGTGGTGTCGGAATCCCAGACTGACGCCTGTCTCGAGGCCATTACCGATGCAGCACGCACCGGAAAGATCGGTGACGGCAAGATCTTCGTCACGCCCGTGGATAAAGTGGTCCGCATTCGCACGGGCGAACTGGACGAAGACGCGATCTAGAAAGGGATTTAAAGGGGACAGATCTATTTTACCTTTGGACGGAATCCGTCCAAAGGTAAAATAGATCTGTCCCCTTTAAATCTGTCCCCTTTAAATCCCGGCCGACGTCCAGAATCCGGGATTGAGATTGTCCTCGCTGGCCTGCGCCAGCAGCGGAGTCGGCTCCGGCGCGGCCTGTTGACCAAGGCGAATTCGCACCAACTGACGCCGCCGCTCCATCTCGGCGCATTGGAACGGCAGGTGTCCGAGCATCTCCAGCGAGGCGAGCACCCGCTCATCCTGGAAGTATGACGAGAATGCGCTGAGCCTTTCACGTTGGTCGAGTACCGATGCCAGACACCAGTCCGCGAAGGCATCGCCGGGCTCGATGATGTCGAAGCGCTCGGAGACTGCCAGAAACGGCGCGCTGTCGGGGGTATGGTTTCGGGAATCCAGTTTCGCGCAAATCGCATTCAGAGCATCCACCGCCTGCTGACGGTAACCGAGCTCCCACGCGACTCGCGCCAGCGAGTAAAGGCGCGCGTTCTCGCTGCTCGACCCCTGCGGCTGCGATAAGTGCGAATGTGCTTGGCGCAGCGCGGCGACGCGATCCGCCATCGGCAGCGACTCGTCCCGGGCGCGGCAGTACGATGTCAGTCCGCTCACCAGTTTCTGTGGCGAATCACCGCCGTCTGCACCCAACCAGTCCCGCCAGCCGCTCGCCAAGCTCGCCGCATAGGGGAGGCGGGCGAGAACGCTGCTCAAGTCGGTGGCGGCGGCGCTTTCGGTCGATGCGTCCGGGGACAGGGAACGAATCGCCAGAGCTTGCGCCTCCAATCGCTGTGCCCGATCCGGCTTGACCGCAAAAAGATTGAGCTGAAATGCATCGATACTGTCGCGCTCGAAGGGAACCAGAACCCGAAGTCCCGGTACAAGCCGGTAAATTTCGTACCCGCGCGCCTGCAGGGTGTCGACGAGCGCCCAGTTCGGGCCTTCACGATTCTTGAGCTCGAACAGAATGACTGGAGACTCGCGCTGGAAAAATCCCTCGCCGCCTTCCAGGATAGCGATCTCCGCGCCTTCGGCGTCCATCTTCACGAAGTCGATGTTCTCCAGTTCCTGCTCGTTCGCCAGGTCGTCCAGACTCCTGACGTCGACGATCTCGAATCGATCCTCGTCGCTCCCGGCATCGGTGAGATAGTTGTGCTCGGAGTCGGCGTGGGTGACGAGCTTCGCCGTGCCGGAATCACGAGACAGCGCCATGGGCATCAACGTGACATTCTCGAAGCCATTTCCCTTGATGCTTGCCGAGAGAAACTCCGCAGTGCCCGGCGTGGGTTCGAAGCTCCAGACCCGTCCCTCGGAGCCCACTTGTCTGGCACAGCTGAGAGAAAAAACGCCGTAATTGGCACCGATATCCAGACAGCGCATCCCGGGTCTCAGCATGTGCCTGACAAAATGAATTTCGTCCTCGAACCAGTCCTCCTGCTCCACCAGCACGTAGGGCGTCAGTTCCTCGACGCCGATGGGCAAATGCACGTGGATTCCGCCCTTGATAGCCACCGTCATGGCCCCGTTGGACGCGCCTGCAACGGATTGGCTATCGTTCGCCGCTTGGCATGCGCGGCGCCACATCTCCCGGTAGGCGGACTCGATGCGCCGCGTAAACCCTTTCCCATCCATCAACGCCGACCCGCGCATGCGATCTCGCAAACCTTTGCGCAACCGCGCACGTCGCTCATGGTCGGCAGCCAGCTTCACGGCCGTGTCCACGTAATCCTGCACGTTGTCCGCTACGAGATCGTCGAGTTCAACATTGGATAACAAGCTGAAGCCGACTCTCGATGCGTGCACATCACCCGATTGGCTCACCACGGGCACGCCCATCCACAGAGCTTCGCAGGTCGTGGTCGTGCCATTGTAGGGGAAGGTGTCGAGAGCGATATCGACGCTGTTGTACAGTTCCAGATGTTGTTCCAGTGTCTGCGTACGCCCGATGAGCTGCAGTCGTTCGGCTTCGAGACCCGCTTCGACGAAACCCTCGACGACCCGCTGACGCGTGCCGTCGTCCTCCAGGGTCGTGCCCTTGATGATCAACTTCGATCCCGGGGTGCGCTGGAGAATTTCGCACCATGCCGCGACCGTGGGCGGTGTTACCTTCAGCAGTTCGTTGAAGGAAGCGAAAGTAATACCGGTGCCGGCATCAGATGCGCGGGATTCACGAACGTCAGGGCACGATTCCAACGGCTGATAACACAGAAAGCCCTCGTCAATGCGAACGAGCTCCTCGGTGTGCAGGCGATCTGAGCGCCCGGGGGGATCCGATAAAGCGTCGGTCAGACGATAATCCATCATCTCCAACCCCGTCGTGTTGGGATATCCAAGATAGGTAACCTGGACCGGTGCCGGGCGCTGGGCAAAAACAGGCAGGCGATTGCCGACAGTATGACCGGACAAATCCACCAGCACGTCTATTGCATCACGGCGAATCCAGGCGGCCACCTCCGCGTCGCTCAAGCGCGCAATATCGCGCCAGTTGTCGGAAAGTGCCTTCAGGCGTTGCGTATTGGCGTCCGGTGTGGCCACCTGAGCGTAGCAGGTGATCTCGAAATGCTCTCGATCGTGGCACTCCAGTAACGGCGCCATGAAAAAAGCCACGGAGTGATAACGCAAATCCGCTGACACGTAACCAATCCGTAGACGACGCTCCGGATCGGGCTGCGGAATATGGACAGCTTCCGGCGGAGGCGTTTCCCTGGCGATCAGCTCCGACCAGTCTCGATGTTGTTTGAATACGTCCTCGGGAACTGATTCGTCATGGTAGTTCAAGCATGTGAGATAATTCGAACGCACGTAGAACTGATCGGGAGTCAGTTCCAGCGCACGCTCGTAGGACTGCATTGCGGGCCGTAGTTGCCCTTGCATCTGCAGCACGCCACCCAGATTGTTGTGTGCTTCCACGAGCTCGGGGTCGAGAATCAAGGCCTGGTGAAAGCATTGCCTGGCTTCCTCGAAGCGCTTGCTGGTGTTGAGAGCATATCCGAGATTCACATGCGCGTTGGGGTCCTCGGGATCCAATCGCACGGCTTGCCCGAGGCGCTCAATGGCCTCATCCACCTGCCCCCCCGCCACCAGCGCATTGCCGAGCTCGAAGTGTGAGCGTGTGGACTCCGGCTCCAGGGTCAACACCTCACGGTAGTAGCGCAACGCCTCGTCAACGCGATGCTCCGCCAACAACAATTGCCCGAGGCTGCGCCGGCAATGGACTGAGTCGCTTTGCAGTTCGGCGGCGGCGCGGTAGTGCTCGATTGCTTTGTCGATGAATCCCCCAGAGCGCAGCATGTCGGCCAGATTGACATGCGCATCGCCGAGATTGAAATCGAGGCGCAAGGCTTCTTCGAAGCACGCGCGTGCCTCCTGATCCCGGGACAGGTGTCGCAGGCTTGCCCCGAGATTGTTATGAGCCGCTGCGGACTCGGGGGCAATGCTCAGTCCGGCCCGGTAGCTTCGGCACGCTTCCTGATAACGACCGCGGTGCGACAACAGGTCCGCCAATAAAAAGTGCGAATCGGGATCGTCGGCCGTGAGCGATGCCGCCCTGGCGAGACACTCTATGGCCTCATCGACGCGACCCTGGGAACTGAGCAGATCAGCGAGGTTTCTATAAGCGTTGGGGAATTCGTCATCGACTTCGATGGCGCCACGATAGGCGGCTTCGGCCTCTTCGAGCCGGCCTTGTACCCGGTATACATTGCCCATGTCCGATAGCGCGGCACCAGCCGACGGGTCGAGTCGCGCGGCTTGCCGAAGGTGCTCCAGCGCCTCGTCCAACCGGCCGGTCTGGCCAAGCAGGCTACCGAGCAAATAGTGCGCGTCAGAGTGATCCGGCTCCAGATCGAGGGCTTCGCGGTAGCCGGCCTCGGCCGATTGCAGGTCGCCGGCCTGATGCTTCTCCAGGCCGCGGCTTATGCGGTCGACAGCTTCGGTGCCTCGTTCCCGGGCTGCAGCGTTGCTGGTCGGTGCGGACGCGTCACGGGATTCGGATGCACCGCCTCGAGCAGCACGATTGCCGAATATTCGATTGAAAAACCCCATGGTCGACTTACCGCGTCAGCGGATACGGGTGGAGGATTCGTGGCCCGCGCGGTGTCCTCGCTGCGCCCTCATTTTCCGCGAACACTCAAGATCAGCCCCTTGGTTGCCTCTTCGATGAAATCGTGCCGATAGCCCATTTCCCTGAGCTCCCATTTGAATCCGTTCCCCAGGCGCGCGGTTCCGTAAACACCCAGGCGCCGATCCTGGCGGAATTCCCGCGCCTGCCTGTAAACGTAATTGAGCGCGCGGCCCAGCTTCTTCTCGCTTTTCTTGTCGGGCGATTCCGTCGCCATCTCGAGGGAGTAGCGACTGGAGAATTCCTGGGCGAGCTCGCGGGAGAAGGCGTCGATACGCTTGCCCTGCAGCCAGTTGAGAGGATTGAACATGGGGACTCCGAATCTCCCGCAAAGCTAGGAGTAGTCTAGCAGGCGAATCGCCGCATCGAAGATGGGGAACCCGGCCCGGAACGCAAGCGGATCACACTTACGCTAAGCCGGTTAATCGACGTCGAGCTCCGCGATCTCCTGAAGACCGGGATGATCAGGATAGTTGAGCTCGAGAACGCGTACGGCGTCGTCCGACAAGCTGGGAAGTTCCATGGCCTTGTAGGACATGGCGAGAACAACGAGCGCATCCGGCATCGCCGGCGTCCTCTGGTAGTTCTCCACCACATAGCGCGCGCGATTGGCCGCCGCCACGAAAGCGCCCCTGCTCATGTAATACCTGGCGACATGAACCTCATGCATGGCAAGGGTGTTCTTGAGGAACAGCATGCGCTGGGCCGCGTCTTGCGAATACTTGCTATTGGGAAAACGCCTGGTCAACTCGCTGAAGTCGCGGAATGCTTCCTGTGCAGCGCCCGTATCCCGTTTCGAGTAATCCTTCGAAACAATGCGCGAGACCAGGCCGCCGGTCTTCACATAATTTGCCAATCCCTTGACGTAGTAGGCGTAGTCGACGTTGGGATGGCGGGGATGCAACTTGATGAACCGGTCCGCCGCGGCAACCGCCGAAGCAGCATCCTCGTTCTTATAGTAGGCGTAAGCAATATCCAGCTGGGCCTGTTGAGAATGGGGGCCAAAGGGATAACGGGCTTCGAGCTTCTCGTAGTAATCTATGGCCTGCTCGTAGTCCTTGTTCTCGAGGCGCTCCTTGGCGGCGGAATACAGGCGCGCTGCCGACCAGTCCTTGGTGACATCCGGTTTCTCACCAAACCAGGAACAACCGGCGAGCACCGCGCTCAGAACCGCCAGAACCAGGAGCCGGGAACCCACCTGCCTGCAGTGAGACAATCTCATATAACCTCAGAGTAGCAAATTCGCAACGTGGACCTGGAAGAAACCCGCACCGCCATCATACCCCAGGAACTCGCCGGTTCGCGCCTCGACCAGGCCCTGGCGAGTCTGTTCCCCGAGTTCTCGCGCTCACGGCTGTCGGACTGGATCCGTCGCGGCCTGGCCACCGTTGATGGGCAGCAGTGGCGGCCCCGGGACCGGGTTGCAGGCGGTGAGCGGATCGAGCTGAGGACCGCCCCGGCGCCGGACAGCGAGCGCTGGGAAGCGCAACCCCTGGACATCAGCGTCATCCACGAGGACCAGCACCTGCTGGTGGTGGACAAGCCCGCCGGGCTTGTGGTGCACCCTGGTGCGGGCAACCCGGACGGCACGCTGGTCAACGCCCTGCTGCACCGGGACCCGGCGTTGGTCCGGGTACCGCGAGCCGGCATCGTGCATCGTCTCGACAAGAACACCAGCGGGCTACTGGTGGTGGCGCGCACCCTGATGGCCCACAAATGCCTGGTGAGTGCACTCAAGAACCGCCAGGTGGAGCGCGAGTACCTGGCCATCGTCAGCGGGATCCTGAGCGCCGGCGGCAGGGTGGATGCGCCCGTGGGCAGACATCGCGTGCAACGCACCCGCATGGCGGTGAACGATGCCGGCCGGCCTGCGGCGACCCGCTATCGCGTGGAACACCGTTTCCGTGCCCACAGCCTGGTGCGGCTCACCCTGGAGTCCGGCCGTACCCATCAAATCCGCGTACACATGGCCCACATCGACCATCCGGTGGTGGGTGACCCGGTATACGGCGGTCGCCCGAGGCTGCCGGCTGGCGCCGGAGACGCACTAACCGACCATCTACGCGCATTCAAACGCCAAGCCCTGCACGCCACCCGCCTGCACCTGCAACACCCGGTCACCAACAAAGACATGGAATGGCAAAGCCCCCTCCCCCCGGACATGCAAGCGTTGCTGGAAGCACTCCAGCACGACGAAAAACACCACGACTAACCCACCCAAACACCCACGGAAGAGTACCGCCCACCTGGCGCACGGAGGCGTCCCCTCCCCCCCTTGAAGAGGGGGGAGGGACACGACTGCAGGGATGCAGGAGGTAGAGCAACGCAGGGAGCGGTTGCCGAGGGAGGGGGGGTGATAAAAAGGAGCGGCGGAGCGAAGCCCCAAACCTCAACAACAGCGCCCCAAAACCGCTTGAAACCCAACGATTCGCCCACACCTATCCAACAGGCACAATTTACCCCCCAGGACCCCCCATGCGCAGCGACAAGCTCACCACCAAATTCCAGACGGCCCTGGCGGACGCCCAGAGCCTGGCCGTCGGGCGCGATCACCAGTTCATCGAGCCCACCCACGTGATGGTTGCCTTGCTCGATCAACAGGGCAGCGGCGTTCGCCACCTGCTCGCCCAGGCCAACGTCAACGTCAATGGGTTGCGCTCGCAGTTGGGTGTGGCCCTGGATGAATTGCCCCGGGTGCAGGGCACCGGTGGCGACGTGCAAATTTCCAACGAGCTCGGGCGGGTCATGAATCTCATGGACAAGCTCGCTCAAAAGCGCAACGACGAATACATATCCAGCGAGTTGTTCGTGCTCGCCACCCTGGAAGCCAAGGGCCGGGTCGCGGACTTGCTGAAGGCGAACGGCGCCGAGACGGCGGCCCTGGAGCAGGCCATCGAGAAGATGCGCGGCGGCGAGACGGTCAACGATCCCAATGCCGAGGATCAGCGCCAGGCGCTGGAGAAGTACACCATCGACCTCACGGAGCGCGCCGAGCAGGGCAAGCTCGATCCGGTCATCGGCAGGGACGACGAAATCCGCCGGACGATCCAGGTGCTACAGCGCCGCACCAAGAACAACCCGGTGTTGATCGGAGAACCCGGCGTCGGCAAAACCGCGATTGTCGAAGGTCTTGCCCAGCGCATCGTCAACGGCGAGGTACCCGAGGGTCTGAAGGGTAAGCGCTTGTTGTCCCTGGACCTGGGCGCGCTTATCGCCGGCGCCAAGTTCCGCGGTGAGTTCGAGGAGCGCCTGAAGGCCGTGCTCAACGACCTGAACAAGCAACAGGGACAGATCATCCTGTTCATCGACGAGCTGCACACAGTGGTCGGCGCCGGTAAGGCGGAGGGCGCCATGGACGCCGGCAATATGCTGAAGCCGGCCCTCGCCCGCGGCGAGCTCCACTGCGTGGGCGCCACCACCCTGGACGAATATCGACAGTACATCGAGAAGGACGCCGCGCTCGAACGACGCTTTCAGAAGGTGCTGGTGGACGAACCCAGCGTCGAAGACACCATCGCGATTTTGCGAGGCCTGAAGGAACGCTACGAGGTACACCACGGCGTCGACATCACCGACCCGGCAATCGTCGCGGCGGCGACCCTGTCCCATCGTTATATTTCCGACCGCCAGTTACCGGACAAAGCCATCGATCTGGTGGACGAAGCGGCCAGCCGCATACGCATGGAGATCGACTCCAAGCCCGAGGTCATGGACCGTCTCGATCGGAGGCTCATTCAGCTCAAAATCGAACGCGAGGCGTTGAAGAAGGAAACCGACGAAGCGTCCAGGGAACGTTTGAAAAAGCTCGAAGCGGACATCGAGGAGCTCGAACGCGAGTACGCGAATCTCGAAGAAGTGTGGCATGCGGAGAAGGCTGCCGTGCACGGTACCCAGCACGTCAAAGAGGAGCTCGAGCGAGCACGCCTGGAATACGAGACCGCCGCCCGCGCCGGCGATCTCGCGCGTATGTCGGAGCTCCAGTACGGGCGCATTCCAGAGTTGGAGAAACAGATCGAAGCAGTAACGGACGCCGATGTGTCGGACATGAAGCTGCTGCGGGTGTCGGTCACCGAGGAAGAGATCGCCGAGGTGGTCTCCAAGTGGACCGGCATTCCTGTGAGCAAAATGCTCGAGGGCGAACGCGAAAAGCTGCTGAAAATGGAAGATGGCCTGCACCAGCGTGTGGTCGGCCAGGACGAGGCCATCAGGGTCGTATCCGACGCGATACGGCGTTCCCGCGCCGGGCTCTCCGATCCGCGGCGCCCTAACGGCTCGTTCCTGTTCCTCGGCCCCACCGGGGTCGGCAAGACCGAGCTCACCAAAGCGTTGGCGGAGTTCCTGTTTGACACCGAAGACGCCATGGTGCGTGTGGATATGTCGGAGTTCATGGAAAAGCATTCCGTCGCCCGACTCATCGGGGCGCCACCGGGCTACGTAGGCTACGAGGAAGGCGGCTATCTGACCGAGGCGATACGCCGTAAACCCTACTCAGTGGTGTTGCTCGACGAGATCGAGAAGGCTCACCCGGATGTCTTCAACGTGTTGCTGCAGGTGCTGGAGGACGGCCGTCTAACCGACGGTCACGGGCGCACCGTGGACTTTCGCAACACAGTCATCATCATGACCTCTAATCTCGGGTCCCAGCTGATTCAGGAGCTCGCCGGCGAGGACAACTATCAGGAAATGAAGCGCGCGGTCTTGGGAGTCGTGTCCGGCCACTTTCGCCCGGAGTTCATCAACCGCATCGACGACGTCGTGGTATTTCATCCCCTGGGCCGGGAGCAGACCCGCGCCATCGCCGAGATACAGCTCGCCGGCCTGCGCGCGCGGCTGGCGGAACTCGACATCGCCCTGTCCATCGACACGCAAGCCATGGACAAACTCGCCGAGGCGGGATTCGACCCGGTTTACGGCGCCCGGCCGCTGAAGCGCGCCATCCAGCACAGCCTCGAGAATCCCATGGCCCAGGCGATACTCGCGGGTCGTTACGGGCGGGGGGATACGATTCGGGTCGGCTACGAAAACGGCGATTTCCACTTCGACAAGGCCGCCACCGCGGCGGCCTGAAGCCCGGTGGACTCAAGACCAGTAGCAAAAAGCCGATAGCACACTGTAAGACCCACGACCTGGTTACCCCCGGGTTGGCTATGGTGGCGCAGGCGGGACCGGATTCCGGCCCGCAATAGGCGGCCACCCGGTCGCGACCTCGAGGGCGTCTCGGGGCTGCTGAACCGGGCTCAGGGGGTGCCCGGGCGCTTTGTGCCAAACGCGTCACAAAGCCCTGTGCCGGCGGGGAATTTGCCTGTCGGGACGGGCGTTTCAGCGGGCCGGTCGGTGGCCAAAAGGCCATCAGTAAACTACTATTTACGCGTCTTCAACGTTCCCCAAAAGGCAAAAATAAGCATGGCGGTTACCACGGCAAAGGTCCAGGTTACGGGCCTCGCGCGCAAGTTGGTCATGGATGGCTTGCTCACCGAGGAGGTTGCGGCCAAGGCGTGGGAGGAGGCGGCCGCCAGCAAGATTCCTTTTGTTTCCCACGTGGTCAGCAACCAGTTGGTTTCCGCCACGGCGGTGGCCCAGGTGGCGGCGGACGAGTTCGGCGTTCCGGTGCTCGACATCAGCTGCATCGAGATCGATGCGGACGTCACCAAACTGGTGCAGGAAAAGCTCGTCAGGGAAAACCACGCCCTGCCTATTTACAAGCGCGGCAACCGCTTGTTCATTGCCGTATCCGACCCGACCAACCTGCAGGCACTGGACGAAATTAAATTCGCCACCAGGGCCCAGACCGAAGCCATCCTGGTGGAAGACGACAAGCTCGTGAAGGCCATCGACAAGGCCCTGGACGCAGCCGACACCTCAATGGGCATGGGTGACGACGATGATCTGGAAGGGCTGGAAGACCTGGAAGTCGCAGGTGACGAGCCCGATACCGACGACACCGGCCTGGATGTAGACGACGCGCCGGTGGTGAAGTTCGTCAACAAGCTGCTGCTCGACTGCATGAAGAAAGAGGCTTCGGACATTCACATCGAGCCTTACGAAAAATTTTGCAGGGTTCGTCTTCGAATCGACGGTGTGCTCATCGAGGTGGCCAAGCCGCCTCTGGCACTGTCCAACAAGATCGCCGCGCGCATCAAGGTCATGGCGCGCCTCGACGTCTCTGAGCGACGAGTTCCCCAGGACGGCCGAATCAAGCTGAAGCTTTCCAAGACCAAGGCCATCGATTTTCGCGTCAGCACCTGCCCGACACTGTTCGGCGAAAAAAGCGTGCTGCGTATGCTCGATTCGAGCATGAGTATCCCCATTGAGGCGTTGGGGTACGAAGATTTTCAGCTGAAAATTTTCATGACGAACCTGGCAAAACCCTACGGGATGTTTCTGGTTACAGGACCAACCGGTAGCGGCAAAACCGTGTCGCTCTACAGCGGCATCAACTTGCTCAACAAAACCGATGTCAATATTTCCACCGCGGAAGACCCGGTCGAAATCAACTTACCCGGCGTCAATCAGGTGCAGGTGGACGAACGCACCGGGATGACCTTCCCCAAAGCGCTGAAAGCGTTTCTGCGCCAGGACCCTGACATCATACTGGTGGGTGAGATTCGTGACCTGGAGACGGGAAACATCGCTATCAAAGCCGCCCAGACCGGTCATATGGTCATGTCCACCCTGCACACCAACGATGCTCCGCAAACCCTGACACGTATGGTGGACATGGGCGTCAAGCCCTTCGCCATCGCGACATCGATCAATATCGTCACCGCGCAACGCCTTGGCCGGCGCCTGCACAGCTGCAAACAAGCCGTCGACGTTCCCAAAGAAGCGCTTCTCAAGGAAGGCTTCGGCCAGAAGGAACTCGCCAAGGACAATTTTTCGGTTTATGGCCCGGTGGGATGCGATGGGTGCAACTCCGGTTTCAAAGGCCGCGTGGGTGTGTACCAGGTAGTACAAATTTCGGAAGAGATGAAACGTCTGATCATGGAGGGCAGAAATGCCATCGACCTTGCCGATCAGGCGCAGCGCGAACGCATCCCCGATCTTCGTCAGTCCGCTCTCAAGAAGGTCAGGGACGGTGTCCTCAGCCTCGACGAGCTGAACCGGATCACCCAGGAGTAAGACATGGCGCAAGCAGCCGTAAAATCGGTGATGTTTGTCTGGGAAGGCCGGGACAAACAGGGCAAAAAAATAAAGGGCGAAATGAGCGGGACCAGCGACGCGCTGGTTAAAGCCATGCTCCGGCGCCAGGGGATCAACCCCATGCGCGTCAAAAAGAAACCGATGCCACTGTTCGGCAGCGGCGGCAAGAAAATCGGGGCGAAGGACATTGCCATTTTCAGCCGCCAGCTCGCAACCATGATGTCTTCCGGCGTTCCTCTCGTGCAATCCTTCGAAATCGTCGGCAAGGGTCACGAGAATCCGCGAATGCAGAAGCTGATTCTGGACATCAAAGCCCATGTCGAGGCAGGTAACACTCTGGCGGATGCCCTTGCAAAGCATCCGTTCCACTTCGATGAACTCTATGTGAATCTGGTACGGGCCGGTGAAGCCGGCGGTATCCTGGAGACGTTGCTGGACAAGATTGCTACGTATAAGGAAAAGACGGAAGCGATCAAAGGAAAGATCAAAAAGGCCCTTTTCTATCCGGCCGCGGTTCTTGTCATGGCCTTCGTCGTAACCGCTGTATTGATGATCTTCGTTATCCCACAGTTCGCCACCCTGTTCGACGATTTCGGTGCGGATCTACCGGCGATGACCTTATTCGTCATCAGCGCGTCGAACTACTTTGTCGACTATTGGGTGTTCATCTTTGCTGCCATCGGCGGTACCTTCTGGGGGTTTTTCCAGCTCAAAAAGCGCAGTAAACCGTTCCGCTACGCCCTCGAGCGTTTGGCTCTGAAAGTTCCCATTATCGGCGACATACTCATCAAAGCCACCATTGCCCGATTCGCACGCACCCTGGCTACTTTGTTCGCCGCTGGCGTGCCGCTTGTGGAGGCCATGGATTCAGTCGCGGGTGCATCCGGCAACATCGTGTACTCGACGGCAATTCTAAGGATGCGCGACGAGATAGCGACGGGCACACAGTTGCAGGCAAGCATGCGCGATTCGCATTTGTTCCCGAACATGGTGGTGCAAATGGTCGCCATCGGCGAAGAGTCGGGCTCCATCGATCATATGCTGGGAAAAGTTGCCGACTTCTACGAAGAAGAGGTCGACAACGCTGTAGATGCGATGAGCAGTCTCATGGAGCCCATGATCATGGCTGTCCTGGGTGTGCTCATCGGCGGCCTCGTCATCGCCATGTACCTGCCCATATTCAAGATGGGTGCGGTCGTCTGAGCCAGGGCAGAAGGCTCTTTCACGATTAAGCCCCGCTGGGCCAGATAATGCTGGTAGCTCAATATCTGGCAGCGAACCCGCCTGTTCTACTGACCTTCGCAGGACTCCTGGGTCTTGCCGTTGGCAGCTTCCTCAACGTCGTCATTCACCGGCTGCCGAAGATGATGGAGAGCGAGTGGCGTAGTCAGTGCGCCGAAATCCTCGACGACGGGGCACCGGCGGAGAAACGGGCAACCTATAACCTTGTCGTACCGCGCTCCCGGTGTCCCGGCTGTGACCACCAGATCACCGCGCTGGAGAACATCCCGGTTCTGAGCTACATCGTCCTGAGGGGCCGTTGTTCCGGTTGCGGGCAGCGGATAGGGTTGCGTTATCCGCTGGTCGAGCTTCTGACCGGACTGTTGTCGGTGCTCGTCGTGTGGCGATTCGGACTTACTGTCCAGGCCGGTGGCGCCCTGTTGCTGACCTGGGCGCTGGTGGCCCTGAGCGTCATCGATTTCGACACGCAGTATCTGCCTGATGCCATCACCCTGCCCTTCTTGTGGCTGGGACTCGCCTTTAACGTGGCAGGCGTTTATACGACCACCCAGGCGAGCGTAATCGGTGCCATCGTTGGTTATCTGACACTATGGTCCGTGTATCATCTATTCCGCCTGATAACGGGCAAGGAAGGAATGGGGTATGGTGACTTCAAGCTGCTCGCCTTGTTCGGGGCATGGCTGGGCTGGAGCGCCGTGCCTGTCATCGTGCTGCTGTCGTCATTCGTAGGAGCCATCGTCGGCATTGCGTTGATCGCTTTGCGTGGTCATGACAGGAATATTCCGATCCCATTCGGACCCTATCTCGCCGTAGCCGGATGGATAGCCTTGATGTGGGGCGACCAGCTGGTGGAGGCCTACCTCGGCGTAAGCGGGCTCAACCAGTGAACGACCACCCGCCGGCAAAATTCACGTCGTGAGACCGGCACTAGTCATTGGCATTACCGGCGGAATCGGCAGCGGAAAAACCACTGTCGCAAATCTGTTTTCTTCTCTGGGAGTTCCAGTTATCGACGCGGACGAACTGGCGAGACAGGTAGTGACCCCGGGCCAACCCGCATACGAGGAAATCGTCCAATTCTTCGGACCCACGGTCGTGTCGGAATCGGGTGAACTGGACCGACGTCAGCTGCGCGAACGCGTATTCTCGAATCCGGAAAATCGCACACATATCGAGAACATTATCCATCCGCGCGTCTATGCGCAGATGAACAGGCAATTGGACCGCCTCGACGTTCCCTACGCCATTGTCGTCGTGCCGCTGCTCATCGAGACTGGCGGACGGGATCTCGTGAACCGCGTTCTGGTTGTCGACTCCCCGGAGAATCTTCAGATTGCCCGCACCACCCGCCGCGATGGCACGACTTCGGCCGCAGTCGAGAAGATCCTGTCCGCCCAAATGGACCGCACTTCGCGATTGTCAGCAGCAGACGACGTGATAGAGAACGATGCGTCCGAAGAAGCACTCAAAGAAGCCGTTTGCGAACTACATCAGAAATATCTGACTGAGGCAGCGCGTATTGCAAGCGAGCAGCCGGAAATGAAAGAATGACCATCAGCACGATCAGGGAACTTCCGCGACAGTAGCGGATCGGAATAATGCCTCACAGCCGCTCGGTCTACGAACAGCCGCTCAGCGAAAGAATTCGAACATTCTTGCGACTCGAGCATTTATTTGCCAAGGCGGAGCATGCCCTGAAGAGTATCGATCCCTGGTCGAGTCGCGCCACGCTCGAGGCTGTCATCGATATCATGGCGGTGTTGAGCCGGGCGGATCTGAAAAAAGAGATTATCAAGGAACTGGAAAGGCATGCGACAACGTTGCAGGGACTGTCGCGGAATCCGAATGTAGATCCTGGCCGCTTGCAGGATGTGCTCGATACTGTCAAGGCACAGCTTGGAAGCTTGCGCGCTGACGAAAACTCGTGGGGACAAGAGCTGCGCGACGATGAATTACTTTCGACGGTTCGCCAACGCAGCACCATAACCGCCGGGACCTGTAATTTCGACCTTCCCGCCTTGCACTATTGGCTGCAGGCCTCCGCCGATCAGCGCGTTAACGATCTGCAACACTGGTTGCGCAGTTATGACTTGTTGAACAGCTCCGTTTCTCTATGCCTGAAATTAGTCAGGGAAAGTTCTATCGCCACGCAGGAAGTGGCGCCATCGGGTTTTTTTCAGCGCACACTGGAAACTTCCACACCCTGCCAGATGATTCGCGTGTGTCTGATGGACGATGCGCGCTGCTTTCCGGAAATAAGCGCGGGAAAGCACCGGTTCACGGTGCGCTTCATGAGTCCCATGGCTACCAGTGATCGCCCCGCCCAAACAAATGCCGACGTGGAATTCGATCTTCACTGTTGCATCATTTAAAAGTGGAGAACGCCGTTGTCTGTGGGCACTAGTCACTCGACTGCTTTTCGATGATTTCACGGCGGCCGCGCAAGTTCCGAAATCTCGGATCGGCGTTGGCTCGAACAGGAAATCGACTCTCGACGTCGTCCAGCGTGATAGTCAAATCGTCCCAACGCTGCAGTAGAGCGTACAGAGTCGCCTCTTGAAGCCGGTACTCCAGAGAGTCAGCAGCCAATTCGCCGGCCCGCTGTGCGCGCCGAACTGCCGCGTCATAGTCTCCCGTCGAAGCAAGAATTTTAGCCACTGATAGCTGCAACGCGGCCGCGTAGTTTGCCGGCAGTCGCTCGTTGGACAATGCGGAATCGTGCCATCGCCTTGAATTGTCGCGCAGTGCCAGGCACTCGCGATCAGCATTCAAAGCGCAGTCAACCAACGATATCAGTGCGATAACACTATCGGTACGTACTGATCTGACCGACAAGCGCCCCTTTATCAACTCATCCAGGGTCGCCAGTAGCCGGGCATTGTGCTCGCCATCGGCCAGTAGCTTTAATTCGGCTATGGGCACGGTATCCATCGAAGAGTGCGCCACCCGTTCCCCGTCAGCGATGAAATTGCCAAGTGCGGTGGCAATTTTCGCCATCTCGATCAACGGTACGACGGTTCGGCTGTCCAAGGTAGCGGCCCGTTTGAAGGCATCGAATCGTATGGAGAGATCCGCGTCCAGCGGTATGCTGTTGAACGCATAGTCGACGGCGGAACGATAAGAGTCCGGGTGATGCCTGGCCAGTGTTTCCATCAACACGGGGGGGCTGCGCCAGGATTGCGCTCGCATGTGGCTGACCATCGCCAGAGTCAACAACCAGACACCCAGCACTGACACGACCAGCCATCGCCTGCGTCCGGCGTGCTCCCAGGCGACGCAGGCGTAGTAGACCACGGCGACCCAGATCCCGACACTCGGCACATAGTTTCTGTGTTCGTGCACCAGCTCCAGGGGCAATATCGTGGACTCCATGCCGTGTCCGACCAGGAACCAGGTGGCCGCGAAGGCCCATGGCTGCCGGCGCCGAGCACCCCACACGATTAAGACCAGGATCACAGCCCAGGCGAGCACCGCAACCACCGTGATCCCGGGGCTGAACAGCCCGGTGCTGGTTACCACGTCGTCGTGGTAAAGACCGAAGCGGCGAATATCCGGAATCAATAACAAACCCAGGTAAAAGAACAGCACCCGCGCCTGGGTCAACAGACGTTGCGGCATATCGAATTCGCGTCCTTCGTAACCAGCGACGATGAGCTCCGGGACCACCAGTACGATCGCTAAACCCAGCAGCACGGGAAGTATCAGGGCGACCCCGAAATACAAGGCCAATGCGCGCTTGCGCGCAGACGAGAGTGCTCCCCTGTCGAACAGAAACAGCTCGAGGACGGCAATGTAAGCCGGCAGCAAAAGAGCGCTTTGCTTGCACAGGAATCCCAGAACAACACATACACCGACGCCGCCAGACATGAGCGCGAATGCATAGCGCCGGCCTTCCTGGAACCGTGCTCGCGCGATGACGAACACGATCGCCCCGGCCAACACCCAGGTAGCCGCAAGGCTCGTCATCCTCTGCACCACATACAGCACGCTGGTCAGCTGTATTGGGTGCAGCAACCACAAACCCATGGCAACAATGGCCAGCACGACGATACGAAATGACGGATCCTGGCGACTCTTGAGCACACCGAGCTGCCACCAGCGCGACAGGATGAGTTTGGCGAGAATCAAGACCAGCAAGCCATTCAAGATGTGGATTGCCAGATTGGTCGCCTTGAATGCGAACGGCCCGAACTGCTGACCGGCAAAGTAATAATTCAAGGCCAGTGTGACGTACGCCAGGCCCCGTTGTGGATAATCGGCCTGTGCGGCGTAGGCGGCAGCGAGGAATTGCTCGGTATCAGGGGAGCTCATCTGCAACGATTCGTTGCGGATGACGCGCTCTACGCTGTCGAAAACGAAAAGCCCGTCAAGTCCGGGAGCGTATGCCGCTACGGCCACGCCGATGAGTATCACGATGGCGAGACCAACAACTATCGACCGTGATCCAGTCGGTGCGGCAAGCATTAATCGGCTCTCACTAGGCGGTGAAACCGGTTCAGATGGGTGCTTCGTCGCCCAGATCCAGCTCCGGAGCCGGCTCCAGCGCGGCAATGGCGAGCGCCCTGTGTCGGTGGTGCGAATCCGACTGCAGGTCCTGCCAGGAAATCCTGTTGCGCCCGTGCAACCGTGCCAGGCGCGCCGATCGCAGGGCGGAACCACGATTGGCATAGTGCTCGATTACCGACTCGACAGCTGATCGGTCGTTGCAAAGCAGGGCCATGTCGCAGCCCGCGTCCAGGGCCCGCGCCACCTGCTCCGGTGCACCACCGTCCAGTGACGCGCCGGCCATGCCCAGATCGTCGCTGAATACCGCACCGGTGAAGCCCAGCTCGCTGCGCAGTACCTGCCCCAACCACACGTGAGAGTAACCAGCAGGCCTCGAGTCCACCCTGGAATAGACCACATGGGCCGCCAGCACCGCGGGCATTCCGTAGTGAATCATGCGCTCGAACACCAGCATATCCGCACCACGAATGGTCTCCAGATCCCTTTCATCCACCGGCAATACCAGATGAGAATCTCCTTCCACGCTGCCGTGCCCGGGGAAATGCTTGCCCACTGCACACATGCCCGCACTGCTCATGCCGGCCATGAAAGCATGAGCCAGCATCGCCACCACCTCTGGCTCGCGGTGCAGGGCCCTGTCGCCGATGACGACGCTTTCACGGGTATGCAGATCCAAGGCTGGTGCGAAGCTGAAGTCGACGCCGCAGGCGCGCAGCTCCGCCGCCATCAGCCAGCCACAGTCGCGAATGAGCTTGAGCGCCGCCTCCCGGTCGTCATCGTAAAGACTCCCGAAGCGCGCCGGTGGCGGCAAGCGGGTGAACTGCGAACGAAAGCGCTGCACACGGCCACCCTCCTGATCCACGGCCACCAGCAGCTGGGGTTCGCGCAATCCATGTATGTCCGCCACCAGCTCCTCGAGTTGGCGCGGCGCCTCATAGTTGCGATCGAATAAAATGACGCCGCCGACGGCGGGGTGGCCGAGCAGCTGGCGATCATCCGCCGAAAGCCCCAAGCCGGGAATGCCGATCATGAGCGGCCCTAGCGCCACGGATGTACCTGCCCCTGGAAGGCTGCCGCCCTGCTCAGCATGACGCAAAGTCTAGTCTGGATTATTCGTTAACGCGCGCAGCCCCGGGCCACCTCGAACCTGCCCCTGGTTGGGCTACGCACCCCTGACCCTGCCGCGCACGTCCATCCGATCCCGCAACCTGTCCCCCAGGAGATTAACCGACATGACGATGGCCAGAAGAACCGCCGCCGGTCCCAGCACCAGGTGCGGCGCCACCAGCATGTAGCGCGTGCCCTCCCGGATGATGCTGCCCCAGGAAGCGGCGGGCGGCTGAACGCCCAGACCCAGAAACGACAGACCGGCTTCGGCGATGATGACACCGGCGACCGCGAAGGTGGCTTCTACGATCAACGGCGCCGCCACCAACGGCAGGATGTGGCGCCACAGAATGCGCGGGGTGCGGCTGCCCAACGCGATGGCCGCCTGCACATGCTCCCGGTGCTTCACCGACAGGGCCTGAGCACGGGCCAGACGCGCAAACCCCACCCAACCCACTGCCGCCAGGGCAAGCACGACGTTCTCCACCCCCGGTCCCAGAATGCCGGCGAGCGCGATGGCGAGCAAAATACCGGGAAAGGCGAGAAACACGTCGGTAAGCCGCACGATGACATGGTCCCATAGACCACCCAGCCAGGCGCTGACGATGCCGATGAAGGTTCCCAACACCAGCGACAAACTGACCACGGCGAAGGCCACCAGGAAGGAGGTGCGGGCGCCCGCAATCAAGCGCTGGGCTACAGATCGGCCCAACTCGTCGTAACCCAGCCAGGCAGCGCCGCTCGGCCCGGTCAGTATCTCGGCGAGTTCGATGCGATTAGGCGACGTGGGCAGCAACGGACCCAGGAGTGCGGCCAGCAGCCAGGCGATCAGAACTACCACCGGCAACCACAGACGCATCAGGAATCACCGTGGATGCGGATTCGTGGGTCCAGCCATGCGTAGAGCACATCGGTGAGCGTATTGACCGTCACGTAGGCGACGCTTATGACCAGCACACACGCTTGCAGCAGTGGATAATCCCGGCGCTGAATAGCCTCGACGGTGAGTTGTCCGATACCGGGCCAGGCAAAAACCATCTCGGTGATCACGGCGCCCCCGAGCAAGGTGCCAAGCTGCAGTCCGAGCAGCGTAAGAATGGGCAGAGTGGCGTTGCGCAGGGCATGCCGGGTAAGCACTTGAAACTCGCTCAAACCCTTTGCCCGGGCGGTGCGCACGAAATCCTCGTTCAGCACTTCCAGAAGCGTGGCGCGCACCATGCGCGACAGAATCGCGGCCAGTGCCGTGCCCAGGGTGATCGCCGGCAAGACGATGGACGCGGGCCCCTGCATGCCGCTCACGGGAAACCATCCCAGGGTGAAGGAAAACAACAGAATCAGCAGCGGCCCCATGACGAAATTCGGGATGGACACACCCACCATGGCGATACTCATGGCGCCGAAATCCCAGAACGAATTCTGACGAAGGGCGGCCAGCATGCCCATGGGTAAAGCGATGGCGATGGCAACCAACAGGGCAACGGCAGCCAGCAGCGCCGTGGCCGGCAAACGTTCGGCGAGTATGTCGGTGATGGCGCGCTTCGAGTACAGGGACTGGCCCAGATCCAGATGCAGCAGCGACTGCAGATAATTCAGTAGCTGTGTCAGCACCGGCTTGTCCAGGCCCAGGGTCTGGCGCAGCGCTTCACGATCACCGACCCGGGCCGATTCGCCCAGCATCACTTCCACCGGATCCCCTGGAACCAGATGAATGAGCAAGAACACCAGGCACGCCACCCCCAGAACCACCACCAGGGCGCTGGAAAAGCGTGCGGCCAGGAAGGAAATCACGCCGTGGTCTCGACGTCCCGGTGAGCCTGGTAGCCGAAGTGCCGGACAAAGGCCGCCACCAGCCGCCTGCCGGTTTCGTCCACGTCCCAGGGGATGGCGAGATCCCGCAGCTGCGTGACCTCGAGCCCACGATACCCGCACGGGTCGATGCGCTGGAAAGGCTCGAGATCCATGTTCACGTTGAGCGCCACACCGTGGTAGGAACAGCCGTTACGGATGCGCAACCCCAGGGCGCAAACCTTCCTGCCCGATACGTACACCCCGGGGGCACGGTCACGGCGCTTAGCGGCAACACCCGCCGCCGCCAGGATATCGATGACGCACTGCTCCAGGCCGTCGACCAGCTGGCGCACGCCGAGTCGCCTGCGGCGCAGATCCATGAGCACGTAGGCAACCAGTTGACCTGGACCGTGATAGGTCACCTGACCACCCCGGTCACTGTCGATCACCGGGATGTCGCCAGGATCCAGCACATGCTCGCGTCTGCCCGCCTGGCCGAGGGTGAATACCCGGGGGTGCTCGAGCAACCACAGGGCGTCGCGACTGTCTTCGTTGCGTAGATCGGTGGCGCGGCGCATTCTCTGCCAGGTATCAGCGTAGTCGCTGAGCCCCAGCTCGCGTACCGTCAAATCCTGCCTGGCATTCAGTCGACGTCTCCGCGCACCAGGCGCCGCTTGAAATCCTGGAACAGACCGTGAACCCGTTGCCACTGCGGCCCGGGTACGCCCGCCCCCACCGGATCGCCATCCAGCCGGACCACCGGGACCACTTCCTTGGTGGAACTGGTCACCCAGATTTCTTCAGCGCCACGAAGCTCCGCTTCCGTGATCGGCTCTTCGCGGCAGTCGATGTCGGCGTCATGGCACAGCTCGATGAGCAGGTCACGGGTGATGCCGCCGAGGATATGCGCGCTCTTCGGCGGCGTGCGCAGACCGTCGCCGCCAACGACGAAAACGTTGGTGGCGGTTCCCTCGGTCAATACGCCGTCGCGGATCATGATCGCTTCCGCGGCACCGGCATCCTGGGCCTCCTGGCGCAGCAGCACATTGCCGAGAAGCGCCACGGACTTGATGTCACAACGGGACCAGCGAATATCCGGCCGGATCACGGCGTGCAAGGCGGGTGAGTGGGGATCAGAATCTATTGTGCGGGTCATCGCGAACACCGTGGGAGAGACACCGGCGGGAAATGCGTGATCCCGGGGGGCCGCGCCGCGGGTGACTTGCAGGTAAAGCGCCTGATACCCGCCACCGTTGCGCTCCACGAGTTCCTCCACCAGCGCATGCCAGCCGTCACGGCCGAGAGAATCTTCGATGCGGATGGCCGCAAGACTTCTTTCCAGTCGCTGCAAATGCGCGTCTGCGCGAAACAACCGGCCTGAATAGACAGGAATGACTTCGTATACCCCGTCGGCGAACAGGAAGCCGCGGTCCAGGGGCGAAATCCGGATGTCCTCCAGCTGCTGAAATTCACCGTTGAGGTATGCAACCGTCACTATCTTTGCCCCTTATTCGAACCACAGCTTGACGTAATCACTCAGGCGGCGCCACAGGCCACCCTTCGCCACCTCGCCGAGCGCCAGCAACGGGCGTTCGGCGATGGGCTCGCCGTGCAGAGTAATACTGACGACACCGAGCTGCTGGCCGGCGCGAACCGGAGCAAGAATCTGTTCTTCCACCACGATACCGGTATCGAGCTTCTTGAACTCCCCTCGCGGCACGGTCACGTAGAGATCGTTGGCGATGCCCATTTCCACCTGCTCCGTCTCTCCCTGCCACACGCGCACCTGCCTGATGGCGGCGCCGCCCTCGTAGACTCGATCGGTCTCGAAAAAACGAAAGCCGTAGCGCAGCAACGACTGGGTTTCCGTAAGCCGTGAGTCCTCGCTCTTGGAACCCAGCAATGCCGACACCAGGCGCATGTCATCCTGCTTCGCGGAAGCCACCAGGCAGTAGCCGGCGGATTCCGTGTGCCCTGTCTTCACGCCATCAACACTATCGTCGCGGGTCAGCAGCGGGTTTCTGTTGTACTGCTTGATATTGTTCCAGGTGTAGGTGCGAACCGCGTGCAGCGGATAGTGTTCGGGAAAATCACGGATGAGGGCGGCCGCCAGGTTGGCCATGTCCCGTGCCGTCGAATAGTGATCCGTATGGGGCAAACCCGAGGAGTTGACGAAGTTGGTATTTGTCATTCCCAGCTGACTGGCGTACTGATTCATCAGATCGGCGAACGCGGATTCATCCCCCGCAACGAACTCCGCCAGCGCGACGCTCGCATCATTTCCCGATTGAATAATGACACCCTTGAGCAAATCCACTACCGGCACCTGCTTGCCGACCTCGATGAACATTTTCGAGCCGCCCATCTTCCAGGCCTTCTTGCTGATGAGGACTGGATCGCCCATCTGAAACTTACCGTCTGCGAGCTGTGCCAGAGCTACATACACGGTCATCATCTTGGTAAGACTCGCCGGCTCCACCGGCTCGTCGGCGTTGTGCTCGACCAGCACCGTGCCGGTGTCAAAATCCTGCAGGATGTAGGATCGGGCTTTGATTGCCGGGGGAGTCGGTTTCAACACCGCGGCTTGCGCCGCCAGCACGGCAATCAGGGCAAAAAACCCGAAGACAATGACCAGTATTTTGTTCACACGCTCCGCTGCCAATTTATGCTCCTAGAGTAATGTTCATTCGTCTCATTTATTCGATTACGATACGCGGCGTCTCGAGGCCGAGATCCGATATCTGCTGCGCCAGGCGATCAGCCTTGTAGACGCTGGCGATGGGGCCGACCCACACACGGTAGGTGGTTCTACCGCCGATCTGCACCGGCTTGATGTTTACCGGACCACCGGACACGCTCTGCATCTTCCACTTCATCTGCTCGGCATTGGCGCGCACGCTGAATGCGCCCGTCTGCAAATAAAGCCGTACGGATTCCGATGCCGGGTCCGGGCTGGGCTTAGATTCTGCCACGCGGATGGGCTCCGGGGATCGCGGATCCAGCGCAAGAACTTCCACATAACCCGTGCCCTTGGACAGAATTCCGAGCTTCGAGGCAGCCGTGTAAGACAGGTCGATGATCCGATTGGAGTGAAACGGGCCGCGATCGTTGACACGCAGAACGACACTGCGTTGATTTTTCAAATTGGTCACACGCACATAGGTAGGCAGGGGCAAGGTTTTGTGGGCCGCCGTCATGGCGTACATATCATAGGGCTCACCGCTGGAGGTGCGCCGGCCGTGAAACTTGGTGCCGTACCACGAAGCGATGCCACGCTCGCGATACCCATCGCTCGAGTCCAGGGTGTAATAGCGCTTTCCATACACCGCGTAGGAGGCGGGATTACCGTGACGGCTTTTGCGCTCGACCTTCGGCACCGCGTCGGGGATAGATGCCACGTCGACACTGGCCCGCGGCGGCCCATCACCCACCGTGGATGTGCGCCCACAAGCGTTCAACAATATGCTTACCGCCAGTAGAACCAGGGCTGCACGATTTCGTCGGCAGCGAGCAAACCCGCTGTTTACTTCACCCTTCGACACCGCTATATCTCTTGCGGATTTCTCGAGCAAGCTGGAATACCGCCATTGCATACAGGCTGCTGTGATTGTAGCGGGTGATGGCATAGAAGTTCTGCAGTCCCACCCAGTGCTCGCTATCGTTTTTGTTGGTCAACTCGATTAACGCCCCCGGGGATTCATTGTCGCTCGCGTAGAGGACGACGACACCGAAATTGTGCATGTCGGACACGGGTGTGTTTGGCTTCATGCCCTTTTTCACCAGTGCCTTGTACTTGTCACCGCTGACGCTTGCCGGCAGGGCAACGGCGCCATCCCGTTGCCAACCATGTTTCTTCAAATAGTTGGCGACGCTGCCGATGGCATCGGTGTCGCTGCCCAGCAGGTCACGCACGCCGTCGCCGTCGAAGTCCACCGCATAGCGCCTGTAGCTGCTGGATATGAACTGCGGTATTCCCATGGCCCCGGCATAGGATCCCTTCACCTTCGGCGTGTTAAAGCCCTCTTGCTGCGCAAGCAGTAGGAACTGCTCGAGCTCCGAGCGGAAGAATTTGCTGCGTCTCGGATACCGGAAGGCCAGGGTCGCCAGGGAATCCAGCACCAGGTGCTTTCCCTTGCGTGTTCCATAGAGGGTCTCGACACCGATAATGGCGACGATAATCTCGGCAGAAACCCCGTATTCCCGGGACGCCGCGGCGAGTGTGTCGGCGTGGGCACGCCAGAACTTTTCACCCCTGGCGATGCGCGTCTCGGTCAGGAATATCGGCCGATACTGATACCAATCCAATGACTCCGCGGGACGTGCGATGGCTTCCAGCACGTCAGGACGCACGCGCACGCCGCCAAGTATGCGCTCGAGGCGCTCGGGCTCGAATCCATGGCGCGAGACCAGCTCACTCACAAAGGGAGCAATTTCGGTGTCAGGGTCCAGCCTGTCGGAAGTCCCGGATTGGACCGGCGCGCCGGAGCACGCGAGCAGACCAATCGACCCGATCCAGAGAACGGACTGGCGCGTGCGATGCAGCCATTTCGCCAGCCTCCGAAACATGCTCATGCCCGAAATTCGGCCATATTCATTCGGAAATCAGGCGTCTGTGAGTATGAACGGACATGAGGATACCGAATGCGGCCATCACCGTGACCAGCGAAGTGCCTCCATAGCTGAGTAATGGCAACGGTAATCCCACCACGGGCAAAAGCCCACTTACCATTCCAATATTGACGAAAACATAGACGAAAAATGTCAAAACCAGACTGCCCGCCAGCAGGCGCGCATAGGAATCCTGCGCCTGGGAGGCGATGAATAGACCGCGGAATACGACTGCAAGATAGCTGGCGATAAGTACCAATACACCCGAGAGGCCGAACTCTTCGCTGAAAACCGCAAATATGAAATCGGTTGAACGTTCAGGCAGAAAATCCAGTTGCGATTGTGTCCCATTCAACCATCCCTTTCCATAGGTACCGCCGGATCCGATGGCGATTTTGGACTGGATAATATGATACCCGGCGCCCAGTGGGTCCTGCTCCGGGTTGAGGAAGGTCAGTACCCGTTGACGCTGATAATCGTGCATCAAGTACCACATCACCGGCGCGCTCGCCGACGCAACGATGGTGCACGCGGCGATCAAACGCACGCTGATTCCTCCCAGCAACAATACGAATATGCCGGAACACGCTATCAGTAGAGCCGTCCCGAGATCCGGCTGGCGGGCGATCAGCAAGGTCGGCACGGCCACCAGAACGCCCGCCACCAGTACGCGCATGAATGACGGCGGCAGCGCACGGCCGCCGATATAGTAGGCCACCATCATCGGCACGCAGATTTTCAACATCTCCGAGGGCTGAAAATTCAGTGGGCCGACTCTAATCCAGCGTTGTGCCCCCTGGGCGACATCACCGAAAAGGAGCACCGCAATCAACAACAAGATGCCGATGGCATAAAGCCATGGTGTCCAGAAGTACAGGTGGCGCGGTGACACTTGCGCGAGAACGAACATGGCCGTGAAGGCGATGGTAAGGCGTATACCTTGTCGAACGAGCAGGTTGAGATCCTGCCCGCCGGCGCTGTAGAGAACGGTCAGCCCGATCCCCGACAGCAACAGAAGCCCCAACAGCAACGGAATATCCATGTGCAGACGTTGCGCCAGGGTGCGCTGGTCGTGCATCGCATTGAGCGACGGCGTGAGAGACTTTTGGGGCGTCCAGAGAGGTTGAAGCCTGCTCATCACGGATTCTTATCGACGCTCAGATCGGCGGCGGTGAGAATGAGCTGCTCGTCGTCCTCATCGAGCACCTGCTGAAAATAGTGGTCCAGAACTTTGCGCGCGATGGGTGCCGCGGCTTTGCTGCCACTGCCGCCATTTTCCACCAGAACGGCCAGGGCGATGCGCGGATTGTCCACCGGGGCGAAGGCGATAAACAGCGCATGATCGCGCAGCTTCTTATCCACCTTGTCCTCATCGTATTCCTCATTCTGCGCGATGCCGAAAACCTGCGCAGTCCCGGTCTTGCCGGCAATACGATAAGTGGCACCGACGCCGATGCGCCGGGCGGTTCCCTTCGGTCCGTGCACGACGTCGGCCATGGCATTGATGACGGTTTGCCAGTTGGTCTCCAGGTTCGGCGCGATGGTGTCCAGGGTCTCCGGCACCAGGTCCATGCTGCTCTGGTTGGCCGAGTCATCGCGCCGAAGCACGATCTGGGGACGCAGCCGCACGCCCCGGGTACTGAGCGTCGCCGCGGCCATGGCCAGCTGCAACGGTGTGGCCAGAGTGAAACCTTGCCCGATTCCGGTAATGAGCGTCTCGCCGGGAAACCACGCTTGCCCCTTGCTGCGCCGCTTCCATTCCTCGGAGGGCATCAGGCCTGCACTCTCACCGTGCAGATCGATACCCGTTCGTTGACCAAAACCGAACAGCGAAAGGTAATCGTGCAGTTCGGTGATGCCCATCTGTTGGGCCAGGCCGTAATAGTACACATCGCAGGACTCGACGATGGAACGGCTCAGGTCCACCTTACCGTGGCCCCACTTCTTCCAGTCGCGGTAGCGGCGTTCACGGCCCGCAAGCCGGTACCAACCCGGGCAGAAAATCTCATGATCCGCTGTCGTATGCTCGAGTTCCAGACCCGCCAACCCGACGAAGGGCTTGACGGTGGAGCCCGGCGGGTATTGGCCGTTGAGTGCGCGGTTGAAAAGCGGCCGCTCGGGGGACGCAAGCAGTAAACGATAGCTTTTCGAGTCGATGCCGTCGACGAACAAATTCGGGTCGTACACGGGAGTGCTGGCAAAGGCGAGCAGGCCGCCAGTCGCCGGGTCCACTGCAACCACGGCGCCGTTTTCGATTCCGAGCGCCCGCTCGGCCACTGCTTGCAAGGACGCGTCGACGGTAAGATAAATATTGCTGCCCGGTACCGGATCGCTGCGCTCGAGCACACGCAGTATTCTCCCCCCGGCGTTGGTCTCCACATGCTGAAAGCCGGGTTTGCCGTGTAACAAAGCCTCGTAGGCCTGCTCGACGCCGGTCTTTCCGATATGTGTGGTGCCACGGTACTCCGCCGCATCCACCCTCTGCAGGTCCTCCTCGTTCATGCTGGCCACATAACCGAGGAGATGCACCGCGGAGGCGCCCAGGGGATAACTACGCGTCAATCGCGCATGCACGTCGGCGCCGGGAAAGCGATGCCGGTTTACGGAGAACCGCGCGA
>JAACFO010000298.1 GCA_009937425.1 Gammaproteobacteria bacterium | reverse complement strand
GACCTGATTGACCGCCACGGGGCAATTCGGTCAACTCCGGCACCACGTTAAGGGATTGGGGGCACTTGAAATTTTCGGGCTGGACCCCCAGGATCGCGCAGTTGCGTCTACGGTACGCGCGAGAATCATGCCTATATACGAGTACGAATGCGGTGCCTGCGCGGAAAGGCACGAGTTCATCCAGAAGTTCAGCGATGCGCCCAAGCGCAAATGCCCGGCGTGCGGCGCCATCAAGCTCAAGCGCCTGGTGTCGGCTGCGGCATTCCACTTGAAGGGCACCGGCTGGTATGTCACGGATTTCCGCGACAAGGGCAAGAAGAAGGACGGCGACGGTAAGAGCAGCGCCAAGAGCAGCTCTACGGATAGCGCCAAAAGCAGTACCGAGAAGACCACGGAGAAAGCCACCAAGAGCAGCGACAGCGGCAAAAAGTCCAGCGACAAGAAGTCCGCCGACTAGCACCCACCTGGCACCATGTTGCCAGCATCGTAGTGAAACCGTAACATCCTCGCTCTTCCCTACCGGGCACACCCCATGCGCAGCCATTATTGCGGTCAGGTCACCGAGGACTTGCTCGGCCAAGAGGTCGTGCTGTGCGGCTGGGTGCATCGGCGGCGGGATCACGGTGGTGTGATCTTCATTGATCTGCGGGATCGCGAGGGTCTCGTGCAGGTGGTCTTCGACCCCGACACCGAAGAGGCTTTCGCAACGGCGGAACAGGTGCGCGGCGAGTTCGTACTCCAGGTCGAGGGCCGGGTGCGACCGCGTCCCCAGGGCACCGTGAATCCGGACATGGTGACGGGCAAGATCGAAGTCCTCGGGCACTCGCTGACAGTGCTCAATAGCGCCGAAACCCCGCCCTTCCAGTTAGACGAGGAAGACGTCAACGAGGAAACTCGGTTGCGTTATCGCTACGTGGATTTGCGTCGCCCGTTCATGCAGCAGCGTTTAATTATGCGCAGCCGAATCACCCGTGCGATTCGCGAGTTTTTGGACGAACAGGGTTTCATCGACATAGAAACCCCGATGCTCACCAAGGCAACTCCGGAAGGCGCACGGGACTATCTCGTCCCGAGCCGTGTTCACAAGGGGTCGTTCTTCGCGCTGCCCCAGTCGCCGCAGCTGTTCAAGCAATTGCTGATGATGTCGGGCATGGATCGCTACTACCAGATCGTGCGCTGTTTTCGCGACGAAGATCTGCGCGCCGACCGGCAACCGGAGTTCACGCAACTGGATGTGGAGATGTCCTTCGTCGACGAGAACGACGTTATGGATCTCATGGAAAACCTGGTTCGGCAACTGTTCGCGAAGGTCTTGGGCGTCGCGCTTCCCGCTGCCTTTCCGAGAATGCATTACCGCGAAGCCATAGCGCGTTTCGGCAGCGACCGTCCGGATCTCCGCAACCCGCTGGAACTCACCGAGATCGGCGACCTCATGAAGTCGGTCAGCTTCAAGGTTTTCGCGCAGCCCGCCAACGACGCCCGAGGCCGTGTCGCGGCGTTGCTCATGCCCGGTGGCGGTAAGCTGCCGCGCTCGGTGGTGGATGACTATGCGAATTTCGTCGCCATCTACGGCGCCAAAGGTCTCGCCTATATAAAGGTCAACGACCGTGATGCCGGTAAGGAGGGGTTGCAGTCGCCCATTGTCAAGTTTCTTTCCGACGAGGCGCTGGCCGGCGTCCTGGAGCGCACTGGCGCGCAGAACGGCGACCTGATTTTCTTCGGCGCCGGTAAGGCGCAAATCGTCAACGACGCCCTGGGCGCGTTGCGCGTCAAGCTGGGCGAAGACCACGGCTTGTCGGAGCCCGGCTGGAAACCACTTTGGGTAACCGACTTTCCGATGTTTGGATGGGACGAAAACGAGCAGCGCTGGACTGCTCTTCACCACCCGTTCACCGCGCCGAAAACCGACGACCCGGCGTTGCTGGAAGACGCTCCAGGCTTGTCTCCCTCGCGGGCCTACGACATGGTGCTCAACGGTACCGAGGTCGGCGGCGGCTCCATCCGCATCCACCGATCGGAAATGCAATCGTCGGTATTCCGCGTACTCGGCATTGACGAACGGGAAGCGGAGCAGAAGTTCGGATTTCTGTTGCAGGCACTCAAGTACGGATGCCCGCCCCACGGTGGCATCGCCTTCGGTCTCGATCGGCTGACGATGCTGATGACCGGCTCGCAATCGATCCGCGAAGTGATCGCCTTTCCGAAAACGCAGACGGTGCACGATCCGCTGACCGATGCGCCATCGCCAGCCGAGGAACGTCAGCTGCGCGAGCTCGGGATCATGTTGCGCAAATCGACCGTCTCTTAGAGACTGTCACCAGGGACTTCTACCAAACCCCTCACCCCGATCTAGTGCAGCGTCGCGTGCGGCTCACTATCGTGAGCCTGTATTGAAGCGCCAGGCGACGCATGATGCACGATCATGCGCCAACCCCGTTCGCCGGACTTGTAGATGTTGGTGGCGAGCACCTGAGAGCGTTGGCCTGGTTGCGTACCGTGGTCGATGTTCTCGTAGACGCTGTGTACGGCCAGATCACCGTCCACGGTACATGTGACTTCAGTCAGCTCGAAGCGCATGGGCACACCGCCGGCGAAGATCTGCCGCCAGCTGTGCTCCACGGCCTCGCGGCCACCAAGCCGTGGCCCCATGGGATGAATACAGATGATGCTGTCTTCGTGCGACCAGATCTTCATCATGTCACCCAAGTCGGCGCGCTGAAAGGCGTCGTAAAATGCTCGCTCGGCATCACTCGAGGTCACGTAGTAAGGTTCACTCATGATTCAAGCACCGGCTGCGTCGATGGGGACAGT
>JAACFO010000008.1 GCA_009937425.1 Gammaproteobacteria bacterium | reverse complement strand
TGTGAAACCGTCTACGTCAACAAGGCGGATCGGAAACCCGTATACCATCAGGAAACCAACTTCACCTCCGGGCACAACACGGAAACCACCTACCGGCGCATCTACGGCATGCTGTACCGGTGCACCAGCGGTTACTACCGCGTCAAGGGAAATTACGATCCGGACTCACGCCACGCGGACATATCCGTGGACACGGGCGTGGGCTTCGAGAACAGTCTCTACCTGGCCGACGCCCACGTGATGAGCATCACTATCGAAGCCGACGGCGTCGAGAAGAGCAAGGTCCGGATCCAACAGACGAACCCCCGCGGCTCGCCCTACGCGGGCGCCATGGAGGTCTGGGTGAACGAGGGCAGCGACGATTGCGCTGCCCGGTCCTAGCGGCTAGCGGGAACCCTTCCGCTTGCCGTTGGACGGCGAGCCGGAAGATCTCTCGGAAGTCCCTGCCTTTTTGACTTTCGATTGCAGCTGTTCGATGGTCTGCATGTTCTCGCCGTAGGCTCTCACCAGTTGCCGAGTGAGATCCGACAATCCCTTGATGGCGATGGTCAGGTCGTCCTTTCTGGCGTTAACCAAATCGATCTGCATGAGAACCAATCCCGCAACATCCTCGGGGCGTGAAACGACCCGCGGTTGCTGGGCGCCGGCTGCCTGCGCAGCGGCTCCCGGGGGAGGCGTTGCCCTGGGTCCGGAGCTCTGTTCGGCGCGCGTGCCGGCCGGTTCCTGAGTGCCTTTGGTCATGGCTTGTGCATCCTTAGGTGGTGGGTTCAAGAAACGGTTCGTTTGCGCCGCTTCGACATACCTTTTATCGGCCGAATCCCCGGAGAGTTTAGGCATTCAATACCTAAATACAGCCTGAATTTCGCCCTACCGTGGTGTTCAGGCCCCCTCAGCGCATCTGGCCACGGCATCCGCTAAACCCTGGAGCCCCTCGGCGAAACCCCTTGCAGCGTGACCGAGTCGGCATTTTCCGCGCCCCGGAGCCGCAGATATCCGCAGCTTCGAGGTACCGCACCTATAAGGAGTGCCGGATTCGGCCGATATCCCTTTTAGGAATTTAGTTAACCGCCCGAGGGATGAGGCATGGCTTACGCGATCCCCAAGCTGCCCGCTTCAGCGAAGGAAGCACCGGCCGCGGCCCGGCAGAACGCCGCGACAGACCAGGATGCCGGTCGACGGCATGTCGCCTGGCTGCAGCTGCATCCCCGAAAGCGGGGCATGGACCCTTACCGCTATCTTCTGCTGCTGCGCTTCACGCTTCTGAACCTGTTCGGCTTCGGCCTCCTGGGAGCGGCCTATGCCCATGGGCTGGTCGCCCAGGCGCTGACGGCTGACCGTACCTACCTGTCGCTGGTCATTTTTCTGGTGTTTCTGGTCGGATTGGGTCTCTCCGCGTTCAAGGTCTGGCAGACCAGTCACGAGCTCAATAGCGTGCGTGACTTCGAATCCGGTGCCGATTCACCGGCGGCCCGTTACTTATTCCCCATGGCCAGCGCGGACGCAGACAGCCGCGCCAACCTGGTTGGTGCGCTGCGAATGAAGATCGCCCATCGCACCGCCGTCGTACGCCACATTGCCAACAGCCTGGTGCTGCTGGGACTCATTGGCACGGTGGTCGGTTTTATCATCGCGCTCGGCGGCGTCGATCCCGCGCACGCATCCGACGTAAAAGCCATCGCGCCCATGGTGTCGACACTCATCCAGGGTATGTCCACGGCTCTCTACACGACCCTCATAGGCGCTGTTCTCAACGTCTGGTTGATGGCGAACCACCAGGTGCTCGCCGGCGGGACGGTAAAACTGATTACTTCGCTGGTGGAGCTGGCAGAGATTCATGCGCGAGATTGATCTCTTTGACGACGAAAGCGGCGCGACAGTGTTTCGCGACGTCATCATGCTGGCGCTGGCCGGCTTCGTCATGATCGTCATGCTGCTGCTTCCGCACATCAATCCGCGCGCCGCGGAGGAACAGGAAACCCAAAGCCCGGGAAACGTCATCATCGAACTCCGTTGGCCGGATCACATCGACGCCGACGTGGACCTGTGGGTTGAAGGCCCGGGCGATTCCCCGGTTGGATACTCCAACAAGGATGGTACGGTTTTCAATCTCCTGCGTGACGATCTTGGCCGCGACAGCGATCTCACCAACCTCAACTACGAATTCTCATACAGCCGCGGCGTTCCTTCCGGTGACTACACCGTGAACGTGCATCTTTATCGCAACGGCGGCCATCATTTCCCACTTCCCGTCACCATCGCAGTCAGCGTCAAGGGCACCGACGACTCGTCGTCCCAGCGAGTGCTCAACACCAAGCTCGACCTGCTGCGGGAAGGTCAGGAAACCACGGTGTTCCGTTTCCAGCTCGACGATGACGGCGATCTCATCGCAGGAAGTGTCCATGATCTGCCACGAGCGCTGCGCAGCAGGTCGAAATTGTGACGGAACTGTTTCATTTATTCGCCGCTTCGGCAGCGCTCGCCGTGGTGCTTGCCGGCATCAGCATCTGGTCACACCGCAAGCTGTGGGCGAAGATTTCCGCGGTCGCGGCGACCGCGTTGTTCATTCCTGCAATTTACCTGAGCTATGCGGATCTATTGAGCCGCCCGAAACCCGCCAGTCTCGAATGGTGGAACCAGGACGCATCCGAAGCGACCGTGGTGGGCTCCAAGCTGCGCGAAGGCGAGGCCATTTACTTGTGGGTCGAATTGGCGGGTATCGATGAGCCGCGTGCCTACAAGCTGCCCTGGCAACAACAATTGGCCAAAGAGCTCTACGGCGCTCAGCGTGAGGCAGAGGCGAAGGGCACGAAAGTGCAGATGCGCTTACCGTTCAAAGACCGCACCGAGGCTCTGGACCCGGTGTTCTACGCTCTGCCGCAACCGCCATTGCCTGCCAAACAGGCGGATGAGGGAACCAGCCAGTACTTTCAACACTCCAGCACCCGCTCACCGCGCGATGGGGTAGGCGGCAGCTGACCGACCCCGGGGGTCCTGTGTGCTTTCTCGCGGCGCCACGGTGATGCTGGAGCGAAACACTTCCAGGTGACGCCGGGATTGTCCCTCGGTCTGCGACTGACCAGGTCCTGGCGCGGCAACCGTCAACAACACACCCAGACCAGCGGCGGCCACCACCGCCAGGGGCCAACGCCGTGCTGCAGCCTGCCCGTGGCCGTTACGCCTGTTCTCACGACCGCCTGCTCCACTTGCGCCAAGTAGCTCGCGGGCGAGCGGGTCTATGGCGCCTACCAGGCCACCGGCCTTTTCCGTCACCGTGGCGACGATGCCCGGGTCGAAAGGGCTGTCGCCCACGAGCCCGGCGCGAAACAAACACATGTGCAAATAGTCACTCACCTGCTCCTGATCGAAGCGCGGCATACGGAATGTGGCAACGGTGCCGGGAAGGCTGCCGCTTTCATCGAGTGATTCCAACTGCTCCACCAGACTTGGTTCGGCGCAGATGAGAAATCGCACACTGTGGTCTTGCCAACGCCTGGCAAGATAGAGGAGTTGCTCCAGGGCACCGGGCTGCAGTCGATGCACATCATCGATGACGATGACGGCAGTCTGGGAGCGGGCGGTCAGCAAATCCAGCAGCGTGTCTGCATCCCTCAGTTCGGCCGCGGCGGGCTCGCGGGTCGGCAATCCGAAGGTCGAGACCAGATCGTGGGCGAATTCCCCGGCGCTCTGGTCGCCACGGGCCTGGAGACGAAATACGCGCCAGCGCTCGCTTACCGCCGCCACGAAACTGTCGAGCATGGTGCTTTTGCCGCTGGCTGCTTCGTCTATGAGCAGAACATGGCCGCCCTCGATGGCGCCACACAGCTCCTGGAGGCGCGCGACCAGGGCGGGGGTCGAGAAGTAGAACTCATCACCCCCCGATTGCGGGAACGGGTCTTTTTCGAGGCTGAAAGGCGACATACGCAGAAAGGATCGGCCGCTGTCGCCGGGAGTTGATAGGAATTCCTCCCGGCCTTCGCGAATGCCATCTCACCGTTGCTTGGGTTCCTGCTGATGACCCTAAACGAGAACGCCCGAGGAACTGCAATCCCTGAACGCCAACGCGTTATCCCTGCCCCCGACGGAATTTTCCGCTGTCAGCGGGTGTTCTGATAGCGCCTGGCTTTGGCGAGCATTTCCGGCAATCCCACCACGGCGTTCTGGGATTCGAAGTCGAGCATTTGGTCGAGCTGGGGAATAGTCGTGCCCTCTTCCTTGAGGCTTTGCAGAAAGGGCTGCAGCTGTTTACCGATAAAGCGGCCGATGGCGCCGGGGTGGATGACCACCGAAAATCCCAGCTGCTGCAGTGTCGTTGCCGGCAACAAAGGCGTCAGGCCTGTTTCCACCATGTTGGCGAGCAGCGGCGCATCGATGCTGCGCCCGATCCGCTCGAGCTCCGCCTCAGACCGGGGAGATTCGACGAAGATGACATCGGCGCCGGCCTCGGCAAAGGCTTGTCCCCGTTCCAGGGCTTCGTCGAAGCCGAGCACGCCCCGGGCATCGGTGCGGGCGATGACAAGAAAGTCCTCGTCGACCCTGGCGTCCAGCGCCGCCGCCAGCTTGCCGAGCATCTCGCTCATGGGGATCACGCGCTTTTCGTCGAAGTGCCCGCAGCGCTTCGGCATCTGCTGATCTTCGATATGACAAGCCGCGACCCCGGCGCGCTCGTAGGCCCGTACCGTTCGCATGACGTTGATGGCATTGCCATAGCCGGTATCGGCATCGGCTATGAGGGGGATATCCACCGCATCGGCGATGCGGCCCGCCTGATCGAGCATCTCGGAAAAGCTCATGAGGCCGAGATCCGGCACGCCGAGGCGCGCATGGGAGACGCCGGCGCCGGTCATGTAAAGTGCTTCGAATCCCGCCTGCTCCACGCAGCGCGCCAGATAGGCGTCGTAGACGCCGGGGCACAGCAGAATTTCCGGTCGCTGGATGAGAGCTTTGAGCCGCGTGGTTTTACGCATGAAATCACCGAGAGCCTGAGGAGCTCGTCGGCCCTAGCGTATCATCGCGGCGAAAAAATGTCGGCGGGCGCCGACGAAGCTCAAGCGCCGACCCGTTGGAACCCGTCGTCGAGGAAGTGCTCCAGCTTCTGGTAGTCGTCGCCCTCGAAACCCAGGAACTGCAGGCCGATGCGGTACTCATTCTCGGCAACCCGACGGGAGAATATCGCCGCGCAGCGTGCGTCGATGACATGGGGCATGCCTGAGGATTCGGGGAAGCGAAGACGCACCTCTACTTCCCGGGTGCGCTCGGGTATACGGCGTTGGCTGAGGGGCAGAACGCTGTTTACGGTCACCCGATCACAGGCAATTTGAATGCCTGCCGGGGACAGGTTGACGGTGATGGCATGGATTACCTCGCCATCGGGCATCGCCACCTCCACGGGAAGATGCGCGGGTACCCTGGGATAGTCTCTCTTGTACTTTTTCACGCAGAACGTCGCTGACTGAACATGGCCGATGGCGCACTGGGGTGCGAGCTGATCAGCGCCGCACCTCCCCCAAATCAATAGCTTAGTTCATGGTTCTATGCCGACAAACGCAGATTAACAGCTGGGCATGGCCGTGCTGCGGCACGCTTCACAGCTTTCAAATCGCGTCGGCAACAATCGAGGCACCCCACCGGCGAGGTCCTCCTTCCCGGACACGAATGCCGTTCCTCAGATAAATCCTCGGGCTATCCTCAGGCTATCCTCAGGCCGTGCTGCGCCGCCGGCGTGCCTCGGCCAGGGGCAGACCGCGCTGATCCGCCTGGTAGGCATCGCAACGGGACAAATACTCGCTGGTGCTTTTTGGCATGGGCACCCGTGCCCCGGAAATGTAGGTTAACAAATCGTTACCATCGGCAATCAGCTGCAGCCCTCGCTCCGCCATCTGCCGCTCTTGAATGGAGGCTTGCTCGGGCAACAGTGGGCGAAACGCCAGCAGCGCCTCACCGGCAGCGACAAAACGTGGCCAGACTTCGAAAATGGCCGAATCCGTGCGGATGGTCTCGCTTTCGAGCTTGGCCGCCTCGCAGACCTCCAGAATGCATGCGCCTACACCCGCATAAGCCGGGTCATCAGCGAACAGCCCGCACATACGCGCGCCCAGCTTGTCGATATTGCCCATGGATTGCGCAATCTTTACGTAGCGCGTGTGGTAGAAGTCCTCGAGGCTCAGGGAAAAAGCCTTCAGCGGTTCGCCCCATAACTCGTCGATACCCTCGTGACCACTGTAGTGCTTGACCGACTTTCCGAGCTCCAGCGCCTCCTGAAAGTACTCGCCGCACTGCCGCATGAGCTCGTTGTCAGGGCTGATGTGGACGCCCTTTTCCGCAAGGTCCACCACGGTAGTGAAGATGTCCGCGGCTCGATTGAACAGGGCACCCGCGAGCATGGCGCCATTGACGCGTTTCCTGGCCAGATCCTGTTCACTGTCGAATGCTTGCCTGGCGAGGTCCAGGCTTTCTCCCGGGGTGTTAATGCCGTGTTCGGTATGGTGAAACAGGCGTCGGGTAAGGCTGTCGATGAGGGTTTTCTTGGCGGTCAGCGATTCCGCGGGGGGCGGATAGTAGCGAATCCAATACCCATCGAAGTAGATGCAGGATTTGGCGTCGATTTCCTTTCGAGTGCCGTTTTTTACTTTTCTTGACACACGGATGGCTCCAGTTGCGGCTCGGAGGGGGACAACGCAGCCGGCGCCCAGCGCGGCATTTCGTGTCCACCAGAACAAAACGATATCATACGCAGCGGGAAATTCGACTCCTGATTCGCTCCTTTCCGAGCCCCGCCGGATGACCCTTGCCGGATGCGGGACGGATTCGGAGCTCGGTCGGGGGTAGATCGGTCCCCTTTGAGCACGATCATCGCTATCATGCGCCAGTACACCTGCGGAGGCAGAAACTATGGTGGATCCCTCGGAACCGGAGCTCGAAAGCCCGGTACGGCCGAATCCCGAAGATTATACATTCGATCTGAATGCGACCCTCGATTGCGTCGTGTCACTGCGGACTCAGATCCCCGAAGATGCCCTGACCGCCAGCGTACTCGGCACGGAGCGCGCCGGACATGGGGTCATCATCGCGGATGATGGGCTGGTGGTGACCATCGGCTACCTGATTACGGAAGCCGAGAGTCTCTGGATTACCACCAATGCGGGTGTCACTGTCCCTGGACACGTGGTCGGTTATGACCAGGAAACCGGGTTCGGGCTGGTGCAGGCGTTGCAGCCCATGGGGTCGCCGAGCATGGCGCTGGGCGATTCCGGCGCGCTACAGGTTGACGATGAGCTGATTGCCGCCGGTTGTGGTGGATTGGATCACGCCATCAAAACCGCCGTCATCGCGAAGCGTGAATTTGCAGGTTACTGGGAGTACGTTCTCGATGAGGCTTTGTTCACCGCTCCCCCCCACCCGAACTGGGGAGGCGCGGCCCTCATCGGCGATGACGGCAAACTGCTTGGAATCGGCTCGCTGCTGGTGCAGCAAATCGGCGAGGGTGGGGAGCAAAGCGGCGCCAATATGATTATCCCCATTGACCTGCTCAAACCCATTGTCGACGACTTGCGCATGTACGGTAAGCGTAACGCGCCGGCGCGCCCGTGGCTCGGGTTTCTCGTCCAGGAGGTAAGTCACCACCTGGTGGTCTCGGGGATCTACGATGAGTGTCCCGCGGAGGTCGCCGGATTGCAGGTGGGTGACGTTGTTCGCGAAATCGAAGGTGAGCCGGTCAGCGGACTGGCAGAGTTATTTCGACGCATCTGGCAGACCGGCGAGGCAGGCGTGGACGTATCGCTGACAATCATGCGTAACCGCGAGTCGATGAGTGTTACTGTGCACTCCGCCGATCGCGACGCTTGCCTCAAATCGGCCAGCATTCACTGATCGCGGCAAAACTCTTCAGAAATTCGACTCTTTCCTGTTGAGCGCGCTGACCGTCGCCTTCAAGGATGCGACAACGATGTTCGGGTGTATGCCAACACCGAATAACGTTCCACCATCCGCACCCTCGACTTCGACGTAAGCAACTGCCGTGGCGTCCTCGCCATGGCCGATAGCGTGCTCATGGTAGTCGAGCACCCCCAGGTTGAAGCCACAATCGGCCTTGAGGGCGTCAACGAATGCGGCAATGGGTCCATTGCCCTTGCCATTGATGGTGCGCTCCTCACCGTTAAAGCGAATGCTCGCCGATACGCGACACATCTCGCTGGCGTGGGTGTCCGGAACGCTCCAGTATTCGCGAAACTCGATGGGTGTGGTGCGATCCAGATAAACCCGCTGGAACAACTCCCAAATCCCCTCGGCAGTGATTTCCTTGCTGGTCTCGTCCGTTACCTTCTGGACGATCTGGCTGAACTCCATCTGCAGTTCCCGGGGTAAATCGAGATCGTGCTCAGCCTTCAGGATGTAGGCGACGCCGCCTTTGCCGGACTGGCTGTTGACCCGAATGATGGTCTCGTAGCTGCGGCCCACATCCTTGGGATCGATGGGCAGGTAGGGCACTTCCCAGAGTCCCGAGTTGCTCTTCTCCATCGCCGCCATGCCTTTTTTGATCGCGTCCTGGTGGGAGCCGGAGAATGCCGTATAGACCAGGTCGCCGGCATAGGGGTGGCGAGGGTGCACGGGCAGCTGGGTGCAATACTCGGCAACCTCGCGCAGCTCGCCGATATTCGACAGATCGAGCTCCGGGTCGATGCCCTGGGTGAATAGATTACCGGCGAGGGTAATAACGTCCACGTTGCCGGTGCGCTCACCGTTTCCGAAAAGCGTTCCCTCGATGCGATCCGCTCCCGCCATCAACGCAAGCTCGGTAGCGGCAACGCCGGTGCCGCGATCGTTGTGCGGATGCAAGCTGATAACCAGGCTGTCGCGGTTTTTCACGTGACGGCAGAACCATTCGATCTGATCGGCATAAACGTTTGGTGTCGCCATCTCCACCGTGCTCGGCAGATTGATGATGGTCTTCTTCTCCGGCGTCGGCTCCCAGACATCCGTTACCGCATTACAGATCTCCACCGCGTAATCGAGCTCGGTTCCAGTGAAGCTCTCCGGCGTGTACTGGTGAATGATCTCCGTACCATTCATCTCGGCTGCAAACTTCTTGATGAGCTCTGCGCCCTTGACGGCAATATCCGTAATCCCGTCGCGGTCGAGGCCGAAGACGACACGGCGCTGCAGGGTGGAGGTGGAATTGTAAAGGTGCACGATAGCCCGCTTGGCGCCCACCAGGCTCTCGAAGGTGCGCTCGATGAGATGATCGCGGCTCTGGGTGAGCACCTGCACGGTGACGTCATCCGGAATCAAGTCATCGTCGATGAGCGTGCGCAGAAAATCGAATTCCGTCTGCGACGCCGACGGGAAGCCGATTTCTATTTCCTTGAAACCCATATCCACGAGAACCCTGAACAGGCGCATCTTGCGCTCGGTGTCCATGGGGTCGATGAGGGCCTGGTTGCCGTCACGCAGATCCACACTGCACCACACGGGGGCCTTGCTGATGACCCGGCCGGGCCACTGCCGATCCGGGAGATTGACAGGCTCGAAGGCGTGATATTTTTCGATGGGCATTACCGACATGACAATTCCTACCTGGATCCAGAACCGGGCGACTTCACCCGTAGCGGGCGCGGCGGCGGCTGGATCGCCAAACTAACGCAAATCTATGGGGATTTCTTAACACGGACGGCGGTTGGAGGCAATCAGGGCAGGCCACGGATGCCTGCCATCGGGCCTTTCCAGGAAACTCGCGTCTTAGTCTTTCTTGAAGGCGGCGGCCCCGTTGATATAGTCGGTGCCGCTGATGTCCGTCTTGTACCCGAGCCCCGCGTGGGAGGCGTCATCGCCGGCAAAGAATCCTTCGACATTCGTGAAGCAACTGGAAACGCAACCGGAGGAGATGGTCGAGCCGCTTCCGGAGAAGGTGCCGGGTGAATCCAGACTCATGCGCAAGTCTGTCGTCACATAGTTGCTGCCGTTAACGGTCATGTCCATATTCAGCGCCATCGTACCCTTGCCGAAATCGGCGACCAGGTCGGCGCTGTTCATGGTCCCCGGACCGCCGGTGCCGCTGGCAAGGGTAGGACTGGTGGCTCCCGCCAGCGAATAGGTGGCGGTATTGGTGGGCATGACGGCGGTGGGAAAGCCGATGACATAGTGATGGCTGCTGGATCCCGCCAAATTGACGGGCACGCTGCCGCCGCTACTGGAACCGGCGGTGGCGCTGCCCATGGTCCAGCGACCCCAACTGACGGGCCCGGCAAAGCCCAGATCCGCGAGCTGTGCCGAACCCACGTCGCCGGTGATGGGAATGCTGCCCAGGTTGTTATTGGAGTACTCCGACAAACCGCCTTGGCTGTCGAAGCCCGCATTGGTGAGCTCACCGGGCGGCGACAGCAGGCCCGTGGCGAACAAATCGGGGAGGGAGACATTGTCTCCCCAGGAGACTGCCAGCGCGTAGAACGGCCCATCCGGCAGCGGGGTACGAGTATCGCTGCTGCTGAACCGGGCACCTGCATCGAACTGCGCCTGATAGCCGCCGTTATAGGCGTACACCTGCCGCTCCTGGGGCGGCGCCAGGCTCGGCGGATGGGCGACGCGAACGGCTCGCGAGTCGGCACTGGCCACATAGCCGGTCTGGTGAGCGCCGAAGGGGGTGCAGCCGGCGTTACTGCAGACCTCGATTTCGCCGTCCCCCACGTGCACCGTAAGACTGTTGCCGAGTACCGCCAGGTACTCCGTGCCGCGAATACCAACCGTCGCCACCGGCGTTCTCAATTGGTAGGCCTTCTTACGGATCTTTCCGACGATGCCGGTTATGGTGCGAAGCCCGCCTTTCAGAAGACTGAAAAAGCCGACGGATTCCTCCACCCTCTTCGCATCGTAATGAAAATCGTCGATACGAAATTCGGTGTTCGGCTGCAACGAAGTGTAGCCACCGTCGGTAAATCGAATCTGAGCCCTGCCGCGCTGGGTGCGCACCGTGTCGCCGGCGCTCAGCTTGGAACCCTTGGCGAGCCGCCGTTGCCTTCCATCGCTGTCGATACCGACTACGTCACCGACGCTGAATACGATGCGCCCGACATCAGCGAATGCTTGCGGCGGCGCCGCGGCCATGATGATTACGGCTATGAACATCGCGCCCAACGCGCGTCTCGTTCCTGAGCTATTCATCATCCATACCTCGTCAGTCGAAATCGACCCGCATCGTCGCCGAGACGATCCATCGATCGTAAGTGAAAATCGGCACGTTCGAATCACTGCGTATGTAATCCACCGCCGGCGTCAACGTCCATTGGCGTGCAAAGGCGTAGTCGCTGCCGATACGCACGCCGTAGTGGTTGTCCTCGCGCCGCTCATTGAACAACGGATCAGGAGCGTCGTAGCGGCGCCGCTCGTAGTTGAAGAATCCGAACAACGACGTCTGCTGGTTGAACCGTAGCTGACCGCCCATGCGTATGCCGGCGAACCGGTACTTCAGATAGTCGAAGCCGGTGCTGTCCGGCTCCTCGAGTCCACCGAATCCACCGATAAACCCGCTGGGCGCAAATCGCCCTGGCAGTATGCTGGAATAGGCGCCACCCAGTGTAAAGCGATTGCCATCACGAAATGACTGGGTCGGATACGTGAGGCGGGCGTACTGGGCATAACCTGTGAACTGATTCACGTTACTGATCACGTGGCGTAACTGCAGCAGCCCGCCCAGGGCATTGCGGTAGGTATCGCGATCCAGGAGAAAATGCTCGCCCTGGGCCGCCACGGTGAAAATCGTGTCCCCCTGGACCAGATCCAGTCCCGCGTAGCCGTTGAGCGACTGGGTTTCGAACTGCGTCTGATCCGATAAAAACTTCGAATAGACATTGAGGCCGGCGTTGGCTCGCAGCTTGTCGGTGAGCGGTACACTGACGCTGGCGCCGCCGGCGACGGTGGTGAAAGCGTCGTCGACCTCACGGGCGCCCGGGTCCAAAATGAAAATGGCGCCGCCGGTCGCGGGGATCGCGACACTCGATATATCGCTGGCCGCGTTGACATTGGAGTCCCAGCCGACGGTAACCGCCAGGAAGGCTTTGAAATCCGCCCCTTCTTCCGGGGTTGCCCGGAATGCCGTCAGGTAGCGCTCGACGGTGTTGCGTGCCGCCGGCGGCAGGTCCTCGCTCTTACTCACCGTCTCGAATTCCTGCTGCGAGGTCCTCAGCTCACCCAGCATGAGATAGACTCGGGCAATCTCGGCCCGGGCCAGCAGGTTGTCCGGTTCCACGGCGAGCACCCTTTCCAGCGCGAAGACGCTGTGGGTGAGATGGCCGCTGTCCATGGCAGCGATGCCGAGCAGGTAGTCGAAGCCCGGGTCGCCGGCGAGGCTGGCTTCCTGAGACCTGAGCAGGTCGTAGGCCGCCTGGGGGTTGCCGTCCGCCATGTGGGCACGTGCCTGGTTCAGCAGAGTATTCTGGGCGTGGACGGGCACGAGCGCGAGGTGCGCGAGAATAAGCACAACGGCAGTGACGGCGAAATGGGGGCGGCAATACCCCCACCGGCCGCCGCTGTCCTGGCGGCTGGCTCGGTTGACGGGAGGACCCATGGGGACTCGCTGGAGTCTTATAATTTATGTCATGAGTCTAGTTTAAGCCTATGAAATATCCAGCATGTTCCGGTTGGGGACACAAGCGTGAAAGCATTTAACAGCACCCTCGCAGGCTTCGGGACGACCGTGTTCGAGGTGATGTCACGGCTCGCTATGCAGCACAAGACCATAAACCTCGGCCAGGGGTTTCCCGACGAGGAAGGCCCTGCCCCCATGTTGCAGGCCCTGGACGATGCAACCCGGCAGTTTCCCAATCAGTACCCGCCGATGATGGGCGTGCCGGAGCTTCGCCAGGCCGTGGCCGCCCACGATGGACGCTTTTATGATCTGGAGGCCGACTGGCAGACCGAGGTCATGGTCTGCTCCGGCGCCACCGAGGCGCTGGCGGCGAGCATTCTGGCGCTGGTGGAACCCGGCGACGACGTCGTACTTTTCGAGCCTCTTTACGACAGCTACCTGCCGATGGTGAAACGCGCCGGCGGTAATCCCCGTCTGGTGCGCCTGGAGCCCCCGGACTGGCGGATCCCCTGGGATGAGCTGGAGGCCGCTTTCAGCGACAAAACCAAATGCATTCTCTTCAACACGCCGATGAACCCCACTGGCAAGGTCTTCAGCCACGACGAGCTCACCACGTTGGGCGACTTGCTGGAGAAATTCGACTGCTACGCCATCTGCGACGAAGTCTACGAGCATCTGGTCTTCGATGGCCGCGATCACATTCCGTTGATCACACTGCCCGGCATGCGTGAGCGTTGCATTCGCATCGCTTCCGCGGGAAAAACTTTCTCCATGACCGGCTGGAAGGTCGGATACATCACCGCGGCTCCCGCGTTACTCAGCATTATCGCCAGAGCGCATCAATTTCTCGTCTTCACGACCCCACCCAATCTGCAACGCGCGGTCGCCTATGGACTCGATCAAGAGCAAGAGTGGTACACACAGCTCGGACGGGACTTGCAGGCAAAGCGGGATCTTCTGGAGAAGGGATTACGCAGTATTGGATTCGACGTATTGCCCTGTCACTCCACCTATTTCATGAATGTGGATTTCCGTCCCCTGGGATTCAACGAAGGTGATGTGGAATTCTGCCGTTACTTGACTGTCGAAGCGGGTGTTACCGTGGTACCTGTCAGCGCGCTTTATGCCTCCGACGACATCGACCATCTGGTGCGCTTTTGTTTTTGCAAGCGCGACGAAGTGCTCAACGCCGCCATCGAGTGTTTGAGCACGCACTTCGCCGAGCGCACGGCCTGAGGTAGATACGAATGTTCAAAAAAGCTTTTCAGGCCGTCGCCCTGTTGCTCGTGTATTTCAACGCGACATCCGCCATCGCCCATGATGTGGCCCCGACTTACGATCGGGTCAACTTCCGGGTCAGCGCGAGCCAGGACGTCGAAAACGATACCCTGGTGGCGGTCATGTACCAGGAACGCAGCGGTCAACAGCCGACCGCCATGGCCGATGAGGTCAATCGGACGATTGCCTGGGCCGTGGAGCTGGCGAAGAAAAACAGTGCTGTAAAAGTTCAGACTCTCAATTACAGGCAGAATCCTCTTTATAAGAATCAGACCGTCACTGGTTGGAAAGTGCGCCAATCGATTCGCCTGGAAAGCATCGATGCCGCGGCGCTCAGCACGCTGATCGGCGAATTGCAGAAGCGCTTGTCGGTTGCATCCTTGCGCTACACGGTGTCACCGGATGTACGCGAACAGATCGAAGACGTGCTCATCGCCAGGGCACTGGACCGGTTCAGGCAACGCGGTGAGCTGATCTCCACGGAGCTGGGCCGTGCAAACTATCGTATCGTGAACTTGGACGTCGTTACGTCCGGCAGATCACCGGAGCCGGTGCGCATGCGTGCCGTTGCGATGGCGGAAAGCAGCCGCGTCGCGGCGCCGACCCTGGAGGCCGGCGTCCAATCGATTACGGTGCAGGTGTCGGGGAGTATTGAACTCGAAATCGAGCGTTAATTAAGGCTCTCCCGGGCTGGCATCGCTACTCAGCCGCTGGCACGGCCCACACTGACGGGCTTGGGCGAACGCAATGACCGATCGTGGCGCAGGGCCGGGACCATGGCTCTGGCCGCTTCCACCTGCGCCGGGTCCACCTCGGCCATGACGACCCCGCCACTGTCGCCGCCATCGGCGATCACTTCGCCCCAGGGCGCCACCACCAATGAGTGTCCGTATGTCACGGCATCGCCGTGGCTACCCCACTGGCAGGCAGCGAACACATAGCACCCGGTCTCGATGGCACGGCTACGCAACAATACGTGCCAATGGGCCTTGCCGGTCGTGCGCATGAACGCGGCCGGCACGGTCAGGTAACTCGCGCCCGCCTGGGCGAGGCTTCGGTAGAGATAGGCAAAACGCAGGTCGTAGCACACGGTCAATCCGACCAGGCCCCAGGGCGTCGGCGCCAGCACCGCTTCGTCACCGCTCTCGAAGACCTCGGATTCCCGATAGCTTTCTCCATCGGCGAGATCCACATCGAACATGTGCACCTTGTCGTACTGCGCTACCAGGGCGCCGGTCGGGTCGATCATCACGGCGCGATTGCGCAGCTTTTTCGTGGGCATCTCCACTGCAACCGAGCCCGGCTGTATCCAGGTGCCCAGCTCCGAGGCCAAATTACTGAAGTGCTGCAGCGCCGGGTGGCTATCCTCCGGGTGCGGGCCCACATGCAACTGGCCGTCGCTGGAATGCAGACAAGAGAACATTTCCGGCAGGCAAATCAAATCGGCGCCTTGCGCATGGGCCTGGCGCACCAGATCACTGCACTCGGCGATATTGGCGTCCATATGCTTGCCGGCGCGATTCTGAACGAGGGCAACTGTAAAAGCTTGGGCCATGGTCCTACTTCATTCGTGAACGCTGTGGTATTGCGGTCGAGGATAGCACTACGTCGTTTTCAAAATCCAAGAGAAATTTCTCTCGCGGGAGCCCGCCGCCGTATGCACACATGCCCCCGCCCTTTTGCAGCACCCATGGCCGGGATCCACGTCAAATGCGAACGATGTTGTGCTCCGGCCCGAAGGGAAACTTGGTGATGTTGGTGGCGCCGTCCTCGTTGACCACCAGGATATCGTGCTCCCGGTAGCCCCCGGCGCCTTCCAGGCCCTCGGGCAGCATGATCATGGGTTCCATGGACACCACCATGCCGGGTTCCAGCAAGGTATCGACGTCTTCGCGCAATTCCAGCCCCGCCTCCCGGCCGTAGTAGTGGCAGAGCGTACCGAACGAATGACCGTAACCGAAGGTGCGAAACTGGAGAAGATCGTGACCCCGATAAATTTCGTTGAGCTCGGCAGCGATATCGGCGCAGCGCGCACCGGGTGCGATGAGGTCGATGCCGCGCCGGTGCACCTGGCAATTGATTTCCCAGAGCGCGATCTCCCGCTCAGTGGCAGAATCGAAAAACAGGGTGCGCTCGAGGGCGTGATAGTAACCGGAGATCATCGGAAAGCAGTTGAGACTCAGAATGTCGCCCCGGCGAATGCGTCTCGTGGTGACGGGGTTGTGGGCGCCGTCGGTGTTGAGACCCGATTGAAACCAGGTCCATGTATCCATCAATTCGGAGTCCGGATAGGTGTTGGCAATCTCCCGCACCATGGCGGCGGTGGAATGCAGGGCCACCTCGTGCTCGGGCACATCCTCGCCGATGGCCTCGATGCAGGCCCACCCGCCGATGTCGGCAATGCGCGCGCCTTCGGTGATGAGGGCGATCTCCTCGGCAGACTTGATCATGCGCATTCCCATGCTGGCGGCACCGATGTCCACCAGTTCCGCTTGCGCCAGCGCAGCGGTCAGTTTGCCGTGATTCTCGACACTCAGGTGGTCGAACTCGACACCGACCCGCCGGGCCCGGGGAGTCAGCTCTTTTACCGCGGCGAAGTAGTTGTCGCGCTGCCAGTCGGTGTAGACGAGCTGATCACCGAAGCTCTGACGCCACGGCTGCCCGCCATCGATATTTGCACTGATAGTGGTAGAGCGATCCTGGGTCACCACCAAGCCGTAAGAACGCCCGAAGGAACAGTAGACGAAATCCGTGAAGTAGTTGATATTCTGGATCGAGGTGAACAGAACGGCATCGATGTCCGCCGTCGCCATATGGGCGCGCAGCCGCCTCAAGCGGCCGGACATTTCCCCTTGCGAAAACGTCGGTGCCGCCTTCCCACCGTTCTCGATGGTCAGACTGCGTGGCCGGTCCATGGTCTAAAGCCCGCAATCAGGCTTCGGCACTGGCACCCGGGGCGTTGGGGTTTTTTATCTCGAAGCCCGTACCCTGCAAGGTCTCGACCATGTCCACCTTGAGACCGCGCGCTTTCTGCGCTGAACCCACGTCCAGGAGAATCTCCACGCCGTTTGACTCGGTTTTCACCTCATGACCCTCGGCGGGCCCCAGAGCGAAATTGTGCTGCCAACGCCCATCGATAGACAGATGCACCGACATCCCCGGCTGCCCACCCAGGGCATTGCGCATTACCTCAGCGGCAGCATCGCTGATCTCGATATGCGGCGGCGTGCGGTCCGGTGCTTCCATGCCCAGTGCCTCATGCAGCGCACCGGAGTTGAACAACTGCTTGACCACGTCGCAACCGCCGGTGAACTCTTTGTTGATGTAGAGTTGCGGGATGGTCGGCCAATCGGAATAGGTTTTTATGCCATCGCGAATAGCCGGATCCTCCAGCACGTTGACAGTCACGTAATCCGCCACCAGTGAGTCCAGGATACCCACGGTGGTGGCGGAAAATCCGCACTGGGGCTGCTCACGGGTGCCCTTCATGAAAAGCACTACCTGGTCTGAGGCGACCAGGGCGTCGATACGTTGCCGGATATTCTCGTCAGCGGACATGAAACTCTCCTCGCCGAGGCACGCGCAGGCATTCACCTGGCACGGCACGGGGGGTTAAAAGGGGAACGGTAGCGGAGCCCGGCAAGCGGCGCAACCCCGTCGCTCCAGACAGGCAACCCGCGGAGCCTGGACCGGTGGCTCAGACCTGTTCCTGGCGCAAACCGAATACGTAGCGCGGGGACTGGATATCGCGCACAAAATGAAAGGGGCGTTCCGCGGACCGCTGAAAGCCCGGAGCCCGCATCAGCAGTACGTCGCCGGGGGCGTGGGGGATTTCCCGCGCGCCGCGCCCTTGCCGGTCGTTACAAACGTAAAACCGCCCTTGTCCTTCGAGGACGAAAAGGCATACGAGATTTCGATAGCCCGTGCGATCCCGGTGGGGTGTGATACCCACCTCGCCAACGCTGTATCTTTGCAGCATGAGGTCGTTGAAGAGCGGCCGGCCCTCGAAGGGATTGCATGACGCCTCCGATAGCAGTTCGTCCCAGAGTTCTTGAAACTCCCCGGTGAAGGCGCGAAAGATGCTGTCATCGGAAAAATGCTCGCACACCTCCATGCGTTGACACACTTGACGCTCGCCCTGGCCCACCAGTGATCGGGCGGCTCGAAATGGGCTGGCACGTGCTGCGTCGAGCAACGAAAGCCTGAATGTTTCCTCGAGCAACGGCACCGCCAGTGCACCCGCCTGCGCGAGCGTTTCGACAATCTCCGCCAGATTCAGCGGCGGAGAGCGGAACGTCGACGTGGACCGGCGCCATGCAGAAGTGCCGCGTGCACTCACCGCACCTGGACTCGCACCTTGATCCACTTGCGGGTAATACGGGAGAGCCGTCCATCTTTTTGCATTAGCGCGATCTGCTCGTTCAGTGCGGTGCGCAGCGCTGAATCGGAGGTACGCACACCCCAACCGAGAGACTCATCGGTTAACGGCCAATAAAGCCCGATGAGGTCCTGATAGGCGGGATCGCTGCCGATGCGCCAGGCCGTTGGGGCGTCATGAATAAAGGCGTCGATCTTGCGGCTTCTGAGGGCCTCGACGGCGGCGTCGATGGAGGCCAAGGCTAGGGGCCTGGCATTGTGCATATTCGTTTTGACGAAGCTTTCACCCGTGGTTCCCGATTCGAACCCCACGGTTATAGGAGCGTTGAGCAAGGCGGTCAAACTCCCGAGTTTCTGAATCTCGTTTATGCGTGTGATCGCCATCTGGCCGATGTGCAGATAGGGCTCGGTGAAGGATATCTCCTGCTTGCGCCCGGCCGTGATGGACATGCCGGACATGATGACATCGATGTCCCCGCGAACGAGCGCCGGAATGAGCTGCTCCCATGGGGTCTCCACAAACTCGATGCGCTTGTCGAGGCCCTTGCTCACCTCGTTGGCGAGATCGATTTCGATACCAACGAGTTCGTCTCCCTGCCTGTCGATCAGAGGCGGATAGTTCGCGGTCAAGCCAACCCGCAGCGAGGCATTCGACATGGCGCTCTCGGCTGCCTTGCCGTCCTCTTCCACCGGAACGGCACAACCCGTGAGCCAGAATGCCGCAATCAGGCAGGCGCAACCGATTCTCGAAAACATCCAGGTCATGATGAAGTCATCCTCGCGTGGTCGTTGTCCGAAGTGCCGCTATGATACTGGGATTTCGCCCGCGAGGGAGCGTCCACTCGGGTCTGGGGCGCGGATCTTTCATGGCTTCGTGTGCTGGGCCAAATGGGCTATGATGGACGCCTGATCGCGGCGCCGTGCGGAGCATACGGGCAGCCATTTCCACTTTTCCACGCCAGGAAATGCAGGGAGATGGGAGAGACCCCAGGGCTCGCCGTGACCGCCATCGCCAGCCGGATGCGGTGAACAGGGCCGCCACGAGGCGGAAGGAGGTAATCCATGCGCACCGCACTGATCGTCGTCGGACTCGCAGTGGTTCTGGTAGTCCTCGGCATTCTGTTCCGCGAGAGTCTCTTCCCGAGGGAGGAGGTCACCGCCCATACGCCGGCGCCCGCTACCCAGACTGCCGACGAGCCGGCGCCCAGCGTCGACAGCCAGGCCGAATCCTTCATCGCCAAGCTCACCGAGACCCAGCCGCAACCGGTCCCGGCAAAAAGCGCCGATCACTTCGTATTAAAGGACCAGGTTATTTCCCTGCTGCCCGAGTCCACCATCGAGCTCACGACGCTGCGAGACATCGAGCGCAACCCTGATCTCAAACCGGACACACCGATAACCGTTATCCGGGAGGCGGAGCAGGTCGAGTTGACCACACCGGAGAAGATCATCGCCGAAGCAGGCGGTGATCTGGACAAGATTGTAACAATCCTCGACGGTGACAAGGAGCGGAAGCTCACCGTACGTGAAGTACTGCAACGTTATGCGGAAAACCCCGACGATCCCATCTCGGTGGTCAAGAAGGTCCAGTACTTCGAGATAACGACGCCGGCGGAGATCGCACAGGATACGACCCTTGCACCGAATCAAGAGCTGAAGATCATCACCAAGCCATACCGTCTCGAAGCCGCCACCATCGCCGAATTGCTGATGCGTGAAGGTAAGTTCGATCCGGACTCGATATTTTATGTGCGCACGATTCGCGACACCGACGATCAGGGGATCTGGGGCATAATTCACGACGGGATAATGACTAACTTCGCTCAGGGCATGGCGATTCGACGCGGCAAACAAGTAAATACGTACAAGGTTGAGATTCCGCGTGACGCCGACGAGTTACTCAATGATCAATCCAGTTCATTTCTGGGCAGTCTGATTCATAGAAAGGCTGCGGAATCCTACGTCTACAATTTCAAGAAGAACCGCATGGGACAGAATCCGGACCTCATTTCGCCGGGTCAGGAGATTGTCATAATCAACTTCGAACCCGAAGAGCTTATCGGCATTTATAAGCACTTCGTGGCTGAGCAAGGCTAGCGCTCCTACGGACTGCACCATGAGACTCGTCATTGAGGCCAGCGACTTCCGGCGCCTTTCGACGGATACACAGAAGGAGCTCATTCGCCATTTCGCGGGGCGAAGCTTTCTGGAGGCCAGAAACGGCCGTCGCCGAGGTCAGTACGAATGGCGCGAACCCATAGACCTTAACCACGACCTCACCATGCAACTCATGCATGGGCTCGCGGACAACCACCGGCGACGCCTCGAAGCTTTTGCCCGCAATAATGGCCGCATTGCCATGAAACAGCTTCTCAAAGTAACCGGCGATAAGGATTCCAAAGTATTGTCTTATTTTCAGAGCGTCGTCACCCGAAAACTTCGGCGCATTCTCGGTGATAGCGAGAAAAAGACATTTCTCATCGGGTGGGACTACGCGTCGACCAAATGGAACAAGAAACATACGGAAATCATCGACGGCGATTATTATGTCACCAACAAAACCCTGAGCGCATTGAAAGCATTCTTCCGCAGTGCGTGACGACCGATCAGCCAACTTGTCACTCTTGTCGGCGTTATCGAGTTCGATAGGCAAGTAAACCCCCTGCTTCAGTGAATACGACTCTGCCAACCACCAGTGCTGGCTGGTATCGCCGCGTCTGGTCCGTGGCGTGGCCAATCATGCTGTCCAACGTGTCGGTGCCGCTGGTGGGGATCGTGGATACGGCGGTGGTCGGGCACCTGCCGAATGCCACGTTCATCGGCGCCGTCGCCCTTGGCGCCGTGGTGTTCAGCTTTCTCTATTGGGGATTCGGATTTCTGCGTATGGGAACAACGGGGTTGGTTGCCCAGGACATGGGGGCGCGGGACTTTGACGAACTCCGCGCAACCCTCACCCGGTCGTTAATACTCGCCCTGACCCTGGGGCTCGTAATCCTCGCCCTTCGCAATCCCGCCGGCGAGCTCGCCTTCTGGGCACTGGACGGCAGCGCCATGGTGGAAGGCTTCGCGAAACAGTACTACCGAGTGCGCGTTTTCGCTGCCCCGGCCACCCTTGTCAACTACGTGATTCTCGGCTTTGCCATCGGAGTTCAGAATACCCGCGCCGCGTTGGCGCTGATGTTGCTCCTGAATATCACCAACGTCTTACTCGATTTGCTTTTCGTCATAGGTTTCGGCTGGGGCGTGGAAGGTGTTGCGGCAGCATCGGTCATCAGCGAATACATCGCTGCTCTTTTCGGTTTACTACTGATGCGCCAGATGCTCTCGCGGCTGGGCGGTCGTTGGCAACCTTATCGCCTGTTCGACCGCCATCGGCTGAAAACACTACTGGGCGTTAATCTGAATATCTTTGTACGTACTCTGTGCCTGCTCTTCGCATTTTTCCACTTCACTTCCACCGGCGCCAAGCTCGGGGACATCATTCTCGCGGCGAACGCCGTGCTCATGCATCTTTACACCTTCATGGCCTACAGTCTGGACGGATTCGCCCACGCCGCGGAGGCACTCGCAGGCTCTGCCTACGGGGCCAGGGACCGCCGGGCATTCGTGAGCGCGGTGCGTGCGTCGACCGCTTGCGCGTTCCTGGTATCGATTGTTTATTGCGCCGTTTACGCTGGCTTCGGTTCATCCATCGTCGCGCTGATCACAGGAATCGCCGAAGTACGCACGACAGCCGGGGAGTATCTTCCATGGTTGGTAGTTGCACCTGTTGTTTCCGTGTGGAGCTTTCAGCTCGACGGCATCTTCGTCGGTACCACCAGGGCCGTCGCCATGAGAAACGCGATGCTGGTGTCCCTGGCGGTCTTTTTAGCGGCCGTGTGGCTACTGCTGCCTTTGTGGGGAAATCATGGGCTGTGGGCAGCGCTCATAGTGCTCATGGGGACACGGGCAATTACCCTGGGGATCTGGTTCCCACGAATAGTGCGCGATTTGCCGGAATCCTGACGCGACCGGATCTCAAGCCTGCTCCAACTCGATCAGCGTACCGCTGAAATCCTTCGGGTGCAGAAACAGAACGGGTTTACCGTGGGCGCCGATCGTGGGCTCGCCACCCCCCAGCACCCGCGCGCCGCGATCCATCAATCGATCCCGGGCGGCATGAATATCCTCCACTTCGTAACACACGTGATGCACACCGCCTGCGGGGTTACGTTCCAAAAATCGGCCAATGGGCGATTCCGCTCCCAGAGGATACAGCAGTTCGATCTTGGTGTTGGCAAGTTCCACGAACACGGTGGTCACGCCGTGCTCCGGTAAATCCAGCGGCTCGGAAACCCGCGCACCCAGGGAATCTCGATAGGTGGCGCTGGCGGCCGCCAGGTCAGGCACGGCAATGGCGATGTGATTCAGCCTACCGATCATCGGCGCGTCCAACAAAGATCTCGACCAGGCGACCGGCTGCGGCCGCCGGCGTGAGCGTACCCTCGATCACACGTTGCTCTATTTCGGGCAAGCGCTTGTTGACACCCGCGTCGGCCTTGAGCGCGTCGATAAAATTCGCCGAGATCTCTTCCCACAACCAGGCGCGCGCCTGCTCGGCACGCCGGGCGGAAAGTTCGCCGCTGTCGGCCAGGCTTGCCCGGTAGTTCTCCACCAGCGACCAGACCTCCGGCACGCCGCTGCCGGTCAATGCCGAGCAGGTATTCACGGGAACCGTCCAATGACGCGAGCGCGGGCGTATCAATCGCAAGGCGTTGGCGTATTCCGCCGCGGTACGCTGCGCGTGGCTCTCCAGCTCCCCATCCGCCTTGTTGACCAACAGCAGATCGGCGACCTCGACTATGCCGCGCTTAATACCCTGAAGCTCGTCACCGGCGTCCGGCAGCAGCAACAACACGAACATATCGGTCATGTGGGCCACGGCCATCTCCGACTGCCCGACGCCCACGGTTTCGACGATCACCACATCGAATCCGCCGGCCTCACAGACGACGATGCTTTCCCGTGTATGCCGCCCGACGCCCCCCAGTGTGCCGCCGGCAGGAGACGGGCGAATAAACGCCGCCTGCTCCCGCGCGAGCCCGGGCATGCGGGTTTTGTCTCCGAGAATCGAGCCTCCACTCAAGACGGAAGTTGGATCCACGGACAAGACCGCCACACGATGACCCAGTCCCAGCAGATGGATCCCGAAAGCCTCGATGAATGTCGACTTGCCAACGCCTGGAACGCCGGATATTCCGATACGTATGGAAGTACCGGCGAACGGAGCCAGATGCTCTATCAGCTCTGCGGCGAGAACCCGGTGATCTTTGCGCGAGGACTCCACCAGGGTCAAGGCTTGCGCCAGGGCACGGCGATCACCGGCAAAGACAGCCTCGGCGAGCTTTACCGGTTCCGGGTTCTTGTCCGTCGATGACTTTGCCATGATGTCACATGCTAGACGAACTCTATGATTGGCTGGTCGACGCTAACACTCTCTCCGGGGGACACCAGCACCGACGCTACCTTTCTGTGATCGCTGGCGCGCAGAACATTCTCCATCTTCATCGCCTCGATGACGGCGAGTTCCTGCCCCGCATCCACCTCGTCGCCGGATTGCACTGCTACGGAGACCAGAAGACCCGGCATCGGCGCGAGCAAGAACTGCGACGAATCGGTGGCTTCTTTGACGGGCATCAGCGCATACAGGGCGGCCGAGCGCGGTGAGAGAACCATGAGTTCGGCAATGACTCCGCCCATGGCCAGTCGATAAGCAATACCGGCACGCTCGACCTGCACACACACAATGACGTCGTCGATTGCTCCTTTGAACAATCGCGCACCCGGTGGCCAATTCGACGCCACTTTCATCCGCATGTCATCAACGACGACCTCATCGTAGTCACCGGTACTGGACATCGTTACGCTGCTGCGCTTCTCGCCATGGCAAACAACCCATTGCCGAGGCAAATCGAGGGAGCCGGTCGACATCCGGCCGCTCATCCCTTTTGCTCTTCGACGCAAGCGTTGATGCACACTTGCCGCCACGCACACGAATCTTCGCCACTCCTGTTCATCCATGTTTTCCGCGTCGTAGCCGTCCGGAAATTCCTCGGCGATGAAATTCGTCGTCAATTGCCCGGCAGCAAAGCGGGGTTTCTTGACGATGGCGGCAAGAAAATTCATATTGTGAGAGATCCCCCGCAAATAGAACTCGTCGAGAGCACGCTGCATTCTTGCGATCGCCGCGGGCCGGTCATCGGCATGCGTGACCAGTTTGGCGACCATTGGATCATAGTAAATCGGGATCTCGCCGCCCTCACGAACGCCGCTGTCCAGCCTCACATAATCGGCAATCGGCGGCTGATAACGCACCAACCGCCCGCAGGAAGGCAAAAAATCCTGTGCCGGGTCCTCGGCATAGATCCTCGCCTCTACCGCCCAGCCAGTCATTTTCACGTCCGCCTGTGCGATCTCCAAGGCTTCACCCGCGGCGATGCGGATCATCAGCTCGACGAGATCGAGGCCGGTCACAGCCTCGGTTATCGGATGCTCCACCTGAAGCCGCGTATTCATTTCGAGGAAGTAGAAGCTACGGTCCGCGCCGACGATAAACTCCACGGTTCCGGCCGAGTGGTAGTCGACAGAACGCGCCAGGGCGACCGCCTGCTCCCCCATGGCGGCGCGCATATCGGCATCGACGAAGGGTGAGGGCGACTCCTCGATCACCTTCTGATGGCGGCGTTGAATCGAGCATTCACGCTCTCCCAGATGGATGACGTGCCCGTGAGTATCGGCCAGGATCTGAATTTCAATGTGACGGGGATCGGTGATGAATTTCTCGACGAATATCCGGTCATCGCCGAAACTCGAACTCGCCTCGCTGCGTGCGCGTTCGAAGCCGTCCCGGCATTCGTCATCGTCGTTGGCAATGCGCATTCCCTTGCCGCCGCCGCCGGCACTCGCCTTGAGCATGACCGGATAACCAATGCCGCGGGCAATTTCCACGGCTTCATCCGCGCCCGACAGGGATTGCAGGTGTCCGGGAACGCTATTGACGCCGGCTTGCTCGGCAATTTTCTTCGAGGTGATCTTGTCACCCATGGCATTAACGGCGGCCACGGGTGGTCCGATAAAGCTTACCCCGGCCTTGGCCAGGGCCTGGGGAAAGGCGGCATTTTCCGACAGAAAACCATAGCCCGGATGCACGGCGTCACTGCCCGTCGAGCGGCATGCTTCGACGATGCGCTCGATGAGCAAATAGCTTTCGGTCGACGGCGGCGGACCGATGCACACGGCCTCGTCGGCCATCTCTACATGCAGGCTTTCCCGATCCGCTTCCGAGTACACGGCGACCGTAGCGATACCGAGTCTGCGCGCCGTCCTGATGATACGACAGGCGATTTCACCCCGATTTGCAATGAGTATCTTGTTGAACACGCTAAAGCGGCAGATTTCCGTGCTTGCGCCATGGATTTTCCAGCTTCTTGCCTGCGAGCATGGCAAGCGAACGGCAAATTCGCTGCCGCGTCGTACTCGGCTGGATGACATCGTCGATATAGCCGCGGTGTCCCGCGATAAATGGGTTCGCGAACTTGCTGCGGTACTCTTCCGTGAGTCTGGCTATCTTCTCTTCGTCCTCCAGATCTTGACGAAAAATAATTTCCACCGCGCCCTTGGGTCCCATGACAGCAATCTCGGCGCTCGGCCAGGCGAAGTTCACATCACCGCGTAAATGTTTGGAACTCATCACATCGTAGGCGCCGCCATAGGCTTTGCGGGTAATCACCGTGACTTTTGGTACCGTCGCTTCTGCGTACGCGTAAAGCAGCTTGGCGCCGTGCTTGATGATGCCACCGTATTCCTGCGCAGTTCCCGGTAAAAACCCGGGGACATCCACGAATGTGACGATGGGTATATTGAAACAATCGCAAAATCGAACGAATCGTGCCGCCTTGATGGCCGACTTGATATCCAGGCAACCGGCCAGGACCATGGGCTGATTGGCGACAATACCCACCGTGGAACCACGCATCCGGGCGAAACCGATGACGATGTTCTCGGCATGGTCCGCCTGCAGCTCGAAGAAATCCTCCTCGTCGACGACCTTGAGGATCAACTCCTTGATGTCATAGGCCTTGTTGGGATTGCCCGGCACGATACTGTCCAACGACGGTTCGACACGGTCTTCAGGATCCTCGGTGCTGCGCACCGGCGGCTTTTCGCGATTATTCGAAGGCAGAAAGTCAATGAACCGACGCAACATCAGCAGCGCTTCGGCGTCGTTCTCGAAGGCGCCGTCGGCGACACCGGAACGTGTGGAGTGGGTAACGGCGCCACCCAACTCCTCGTGAGTCACCTCTTCGTGGGTAACGGTTTTCACCACCTCCGGGCCGGTGACGAACATATAGGAGCTGTCTTTGACCATGAAGATGAAGTCGGTCATGGCCGGAGAATAGACCGCGCCCCCCGCGCACGGTCCCATTATCATCGACACTTGGGGGATTACACCGGATGACAGCACGTTGCGTTGAAATACTTCCGCATAGCCACCAAGAGATGCGATGCCTTCCTGGATGCGTGCGCCGCCGGAATCATTGAGACCGATGACCGGTGCGCCCACCTTCATGGCCTGATCCATGATCTTGCAGATTTTTTCCGCATGGGCTTCGGACAGTGAGCCTCCGAATACCGTGAAGTCCTGACTGAAAACGAATACCAGCCGGCCGTTTACGGTGCCGTAGCCTGTGACCACCCCATCGCCGGAGACCACATTCTCATCCATGCCGAAGTCCGAGCAGCGATGTTCGACGAACATGTCCCATTCCTCGAAGCTGCGCTCATCGAGCAACAGATCGATGCGTTCGCGCGCCGTCAACTTGCCCTTGGCATGTTGGGCCGTCACACGCCGTTCGCCGCCACCTTGGCGGGCCGCCTCACGCATCGCCTCGAGCTTTCGAAGAATCTCTTGCATCGGATCTCCTGCCAAAAAAATGAGGTCAAAAACCCGGGTTAAAAAAACCGGGTCAGAGACCCTTTTTCTTCTCCAAACTGGTCAGCCTTTCTGTCACGCTGGGGGAAAAGGGTCTCTGACCCGGTTTTTTTAACCCGGTTATCAGGCCACCAGCCGTCGTCGCTTGATCAGCTTCAGTATTTCGTTGGCGGCGGACGGTATGTTGGTGCCGGGTCCGTATATGGCCGCAACGCCTGCGTCCTGAAGCACGCTGTAGTCCTGGGGCGGGATCACACCACCACATACGACGACAACATCACCGGCTCGCTCGCGTTTGAGCGCCTCGATGAGTTGCGGTACCAGAGTTCTGTGCCCGGCAGCCTGGGAGGAGACACCGACAATGTGCACATCGTTCTCCATCGCCTGCTTTGCGGCTTCCTCGGGGGTCTGAAACAACGGTCCCACGTCCACGTCGAAGCCGACATCGGCGAAGGCCGTGGCAATAATCTTGGCTCCCCGATCGTGGCCGTCCTGGCCGAGCTTGACCACCAGAAGCCTCGGTCGACGGCCCTCGTCCTCGGCGAATCGGGCCACTTCCTGCTGAATCCTGGCGAAACCTTCATCGCCTTCATAGGCCGAACCGTAGACACCGGCAATAGAATGGCTGACGGCGCGATGGCGTGAATAAACCTGTTCCAGGGCGTCGGATATTTCACCCACCGTAGCCCGGGCCCGGGCCGCATCGATGGCCAGCGCGAGCAGATTTTCCGCACTTCCATCGGCGGCAGACGTCAAGGCCGTCAATGCCTCCCGGCAGCTCTTCTCTTCGCGATCCCGGCGCACCTGCACCAAGCGTTCGATTTGAGATTTGCGCACCGCAGAGTTGTCGATTGCGAGAACCTCGACATCGGTATCTTGCCCGGGCTCGTATTTATTGACACCGACTATGACGTCCTCGCCGCGGTCCACGCGCGCCTGACGGCGGGCGGCTGCTTCCTCGATGCGGCGTTTGGGCAGACCGGACTCCACGGCCTTGGTCATGCCTCCCAGGGACTCGACCTCGTCGATGAGCTTTGTCGCTTCTTCTACCATGCTTGCCGTCAACGACTCCAGATAATAGGAGCCCGCCAGTGGATCGATAACCTTCGTGACACCCGTTTCCTCTCGCAGTATCAGTTGTGTATTGCGTGCGACGCGCGCGGAAGTATCGGTGGGCAGCCCCAGCGCTTCATCGAAGGCATTGGTATGCAGTGACTGCGTTCCGCCTAGCACACCGGCGAGGGCTTCGATGGTGGTGCGCACGATGTTGTTATAAGGATCCTGAACGGTCAGGCTGACACCCGAAGTCTGGCAATGAGTGCGCAGAAGCAATGATCGTTCATCGCTTGGGGAAAACAGGCGCTGCATATTCGTCGCCCACAAAATCCGTGCGGCGCGCAGTTTCGCAATCTCCATGAAAAAGTTCATGCCGAGGCAGAAAAAGAAGGACAGTCGCGGCGCGAATTCGTCCACGTCCAGTCCGGATGCAATTGCGGCGCGCACGTACTCGATGCCATCGGCAATCGTATAGGCGAGTTCCTGAACAGAAGTCGCTCCCGCCTCCTGCATGTGGTATCCGGAAATGGACACGGGATTAAAACGCGGCATGTGCTTCGCTGTATAACCGATGATGTCGGATACGATGCGCATGGACGGTGCCGGCGGATAAATATACGTGTTGCGGACCATGAATTCTTTCAGGATGTCATTTTGTATCGTGCCCGACAGTTGCGCTTGAGAAACGCCCTGCTCTTCGCCCGCCACGATGAACATGGCCATCACCGGCAGCACCGCACCGTTCATGGTCATGGATACGGATATGCGATCCAGGGGAATGCCATCGAAGAGAATTCGCATGTCCTCGACCGTATCGATGGCGACGCCGGCCTGGCCCACGTCGCCCTCTACCCTGGGATGATCCGAGTCGTAGCCGCGATGGGTAGCCAGATCGAAAGCTACCGACAGCCCTGTCTGGCCGGCCTCGAGATTTCTGCGGAAAAAGGCGTTGGATTCTTCGGCGGTTGAAAAACCCGCGTATTGACGCAGGGTCCAGGGCCGGCCCGCGTACATGGTTGCCCGCGGCCCGCGCATGAAGGGTGCAAATCCCGGTAGCCCGTCGCGGTGCTCGATGTTCTCGAGATCTTCCTGCGAATAGAGAGCCTTTACATCAATCCCTTCCGGGGTCGGCCATACGAGTTCATCGACACCCCGCCCCTTCAGCTCCTCGACCGCACGCACCGCCCAGTCGTCCAGAGACGGCTTTTTGAACTCCGCCATGACCGTTAACCTCCTGATTCGCTAATCAAGCTCCCTTTGCGTAGCCCAACCCCTGCAGCGCTTCGGTGATCTCGTCGAGAATCACCGGGTCATCGATGGTTGCCGGCATCTTCCATGTCACATCATCGGCAATCTTTTGAATCGTACCACGGAGGATCTTCCCGGACCGGGTCTTGGGCAGCCGATTAACTACCGTTGCCGTCTTGAATGCGGCTACTGGTCCGATTTTACCGCGTACCATTTTCACTACCTCGCCGACGATATCCGCCTCTTCGCGATCGACGCCGGCATTGAGCACAAGAAAGCCGACGGGGAGCTGTCCTTTCAGCGCGTCGGCGACACCCACAACCGCACACTCGGCAACGTCAGGATGTGCCGCCAGCACTTCTTCCATTGCACCTGTGGACAATCGGTGTCCGGCGACGTTGATGATGTCGTCGGTGCGCGACATGACGAATACGTAACCGTCGTCATCAATGTATCCGGCGTCCGCGGTTTTGTAATAGCCGGGAAATTCGGATAAATACGCCTCGACAAAACGATCATCGGCATTCCACAAGGTTGGAAAGGTGCCTGGCGGAAGCGGCAGCTTGATCACCAATGCACCGACGTCACCCGGTTTAACGGGCTCGGCGTTCTCATCGAGCACACGCACATCCATGCCAGGCACGGCCTTCGTGGGCGAACCCTGCTTTACGGGCAGCCGCTCGATGCCGATGCAATTGGCACAGATCGACCAACCGGTCTCGGTCTGCCACCAATGATCGATTACCGGTACGCCGAGTTTTTGTTCGGCCCACTGCAGCGTATCGGGATCGGTGCGCTCGCCGGCGAGAAACAAGGTTCGGAAGTGGCTGAGGTCGTACTCACCGATGAGCTTGCCCTCCGGATCCTCCTTCTTGATGGCGCGGAATGCGGTGGGCGCGGTAAACATGACCGTCACTTTATGCTCGGCGATGACGCGCCAGAATGCACCGGCGTCAGGCGTACCGACGGGCTTGCCTTCATAGAGGATGGTGGTGTTGCCGTTGAACAGCGGTGCGTAGACGATGTAGGAGTGGCCGACCACCCAGCCCACATCGGAGGCGGCCCAGTACACTTCTCCGGGCTCTACACCGTATATGTTCTTCATGCTCCACTTGAGCGCAACGATGTGGCCGCCGTTATCCCGAACCACGCCCTTGGGCTCGCCTGTGGTACCCGAGGTGTACAGGATGTAGAGCGGATCGGTGGCGGCCACGGGAACGCAATCATGGGGCGTTGCGTTGGCCATCTGCTCCTTCCAGTCGATATCGCGACCGGCAGTAAGCTCGGCGTGCTTGGCTGCGCGCTGCACGATGATGCACTTATCCGGTTTGTGATTGGCGAGCTCGATGGCGTTGTCGAGCAGCGGCTTGTATTCGACGATTCTCCCCGGCTCGATTCCACAGGATGCCGATACGATCACTTTTGGCAGCGCGTCATCGATGCGCACGGCGAGTTCGTTAGAGGCGAAGCCACCGAACACCACCGAGTGCACCGCACCAAGACGCGCACACGCAAGCATCGCGACGACAGCCTGGGGGATCATGGGCATGTAAACGATGACGCGATCGCCCTTGCCGACCCCCTGGGCCGCGAGCACACCGGCAAAGCGCGCCACCTTGTCGCGGAGTTCGCGGTAGCTGAAAGTTTTGACCGTGTCGGTTACGGGACTGTCGTATATGAGCGCCGCTTGATCCCCGCGGCCGTTCTCCACGTGCACGTCCAGGGCGTTGTAACAGGTGTTGACCTCGGCGCCCGTGTACCAGCGGTAGAAGGGCTTGTTGCTTGCGTCCAGCACCGAGTCCCAGGGCTTAACCCAATGCACGGCTTCGGCCGCCTCTCCCCAGAAAACATCAGGGTCGCTGATGGAACGTGCGTGAATATCATCGTAGCGACTCGTCATTGTCCAACTCCCCGCTGTTCGTGACTTGATACGCAATATAGCTTAAATTGTGCGCTGCACCAAAGCCGGCCGACCGGCACCGACAGGGACTTTTTACCCGAAATGCCGCCCCCGTGCATCCGCGGTCGGATGGCGCTTATGATGGAATGAGCGGCAAAGCCAGAGGAGACCCCGCCAGATGAAATACGAAAACATTCACACGTCGGTTCGTGACGCGGTGGCAATCGTGACCTTGAACCGGCCGAAGGTTCTGAACGCCCTCAGTCACGACATGATGACGGAGCTCGCCGACGCCGTCGACGGCTTCGAGGCGGACGACGCCATCGGCGTCATTCTCCTGACTGGAAATGAAAAAGCATTCGCCGCCGGCGCCGATATTGCGGAAATGGTGGAGAAGACTTCCGTCGATATGTACATGTCGGACCACTTCGCCCGCAACTGGGAGCGGATATCGAAATGCCGTAAACCAATCATTGCCTCCGTGGCGGGGCATGCGTTAGGCGGCGGTTGCGAGCTTGCCATGATGTGCGACATCATCATCTGCGCCGACAACGCGCGTTTCGGTCAGCCCGAGGTCAAACTCGGTGTGCTACCGGGAATAGGCGGTACGCAACGCCTGATTCGCGCCGTCGGCAAAGCCAAAGCCATGGACATGTGCTTGAGCGGACGGACCATGGACGCCCGGGAGGCGGAACGCGCCGGTCTCGTGAGCCGCGTGTATGCCGCGGACGTATTAGAGGTCGAGGCGATGAAATTGGCCGCCGAGATCGCCGGCATGTCGCGCCCTGCTCTCTACATGATCAAAGAGGCGATCAATCGCGCCTACGAGACCACCCTCAGCGAGGGCCTGCATTTCGAACGCCGGCTGTTTCACGCGGCATTCGCCATGCAAGACCAGGGCGAGGGGATGCGCGCCTTTCTCGAAAAGCGGGCGCCGGAATGGACTCATTCTTGAGGCTGGGCGACCTGGTCTTCTGGGTAACGTGTCACATATCTGCGGCCTGCGATCGCTACTATTGAGACTATGGGTCCGTTTGTGCGGCCCATGTAGATCGGTGGGAGAGCAGTAGAAATGAATGAGCACGCACCAGGCATACTGGATCGCACCCTGAGGCGATTCCGACGTGCCTGGCGCCTGGGCGGTACGGGCAGCGGCCTGCTCAAGGACGGCGTGGCACCGGATCTACCGGATGCCGACGCCGATCGCCTGCGGCGACAGATCGACGCCTGCCTGGAAGCCCGCGGCGGCCAGGTATCAGCCCGGGCCCGCGGGGCAGATTTGGGCGAAACCTACTTGGTCCTGAATCCCGAGGGGCGGCGGCGCTTCCTCGAGATTCTGGCGCGGGACTACGACGTGAGCACCGAATCGGTAGACGCCGCAATCGTGGCGCGGCAGGAAGCCGAAGACGAAGTCGAACTGCGACGCGCCGAGAGTTATCTGCGCGAAGCCCTGGTCCCCCCGCGGGTCAAGCTCCTGAGCCAGTTCAACGAACTCAGCCAGGGCGTCAAATTTCTGGTGGACCTGCGCGCCGAGCTGATGATGTTTGCGGCCGAGGACGTACGCCTGCAGGCACTGGATTCCGACATTCATGCGTTGCTCGCTTCATGGTTCGACATTGGCTTTCTGGACTTGAAGCGCATCACCTGGGAGACCCCGGCAACGCTTCTCGAGAAGCTCATCGAATACGAAGCCGTGCACGCAATCCGATCCTGGGACGATCTCAAGAACCGTCTCGGTGACGATCGCCGCTGCTACGCATACTTTCACCCGCACATGCCCGACGAGCCGCTGATTTTTGTCCAGGTGGCCCTTGTCGAAGGCATGTCCGATAACGTTCAGGGATTATTGGACGAAAACGCGCCCCCCGGCGATCCGGAAGATGCAGACACGGCAATTTTCTATTCCATTTCCAATTGCCATCTTGGCCTGGCCGGCGTCAACTTCGGCAACTTCCTGATCAAACGCGTGGTAGACGATCTGGTGAGGGATCTGCCGAATCTCAAGAATTTCGCGACCCTTTCGCCGATTCCGGGATTTCGCGACTGGGTGCGCGAGCATTCCAACGGCGGCCAGATGACGCTGTTCGAAGACGACGAGTTTCAATCGCTGGAAACCATTACCGGTGTGGCAGACCCCGTCGCCGCAATCGAGTCACTGCTGGAACAACCCGACTGGATGAACAGAATGGATCTCACGTCCGTGCTGGAGCCGATATTGATGCGCCTGTGCGCACAATACCTCGTGCAATCCCGGGACGGGCAACGCGCTCGAAACCGCGTCGCCCATTTTCATCTCTCCAACGGCGCCAGGATCGAGCGCATCGACTGGCTCGCCGATACCGCTCCCCGGGGCCTGGCCCAATCCGCCGGCCTGATGGTCAACTATCTCTACAAGCTCGAGGAAATCGAGCGCAATCACGAAGCCTACACCGGCAAGGGCGAGGTCACCGCGGGACCCGCCGTGAAAAAGCTGCTCTGACCCGGTTGTTAGTCGGCGGCGTCGCTGTAGGCTTCCATTGGCGGGCAGGCGCATGCCAGGTGCTTGTCGCCGTAGACGTTGTCGATGCGGCCTACCGGTGGCCAGAATTTGTCTTCCCGCACCTGCGCTGCCGGGAAGAAGGCCACTTCCCGTGAGTACGGGTGATCCCACTTCTCCTGGACAAGTGACTCATAGGCATGGGGGGCATTGCGCAGGGGATTGTTTTCCGGGTCGCTCTCACCGGATTCCAGGGCGGCGATTTCCCCGCGTATGGCGATCATGGCGTCGCAGAATCGGTCCAGCTCGCATTTTGATTCGCTCTCGGTGGGTTCCACCATCATGGTGTCGGCCACCGGGAAGGACATGGTGGGTGCGTGGAATCCATAGTCCACCAGCCGCTTGGCGACATCGTCGACGGTCACGCCGCAGGAAGCTTTTACCGGGCGCAGGTCGATGATGCACTCGTGGGCGACCCTGCCGTTCTTGCCCGTATACAGCACCGGGAAGTGCGGATCGAGACGATGGGCCACGTAGTTCGCATTCAGTATCGCGATCTCCGTGGCGCGCTGCAATCCCGCGGCCCCCATCAGCGCAATGTAGGCCCAGGAGATCGGCAGAATGCAGGCCGAGCCCCAGGGTGCGGCGGAAATGGCGCCGATGGTGCCGGACGCCGCCCGCTCCGGGTTGACCCCGTCCACCACTGGATGATCCGGCAAGTAGGGCGCCAGATGCGCAACCACACCGATGGGGCCCACACCGGGACCACCACCGCCGTGGGGAATGCAGAAAGTCTTGTGCAGATTCATGTGGGACACATCGGCGCCGAACTCGGCGGGCCTGCAGATCCCGAGCATGGCATTCAAGTTCGCGCCGTCCAGGTAAACCTGGCCACCGTGGTCGTGAATGATCTGGCAGATCTCACGAATCGCCTCTTCGAACACACCGTGGGTGGACGGATAGGTAATCATCAACGCACCGAGAGTGTCGGCATGCTGTTCTGCCTTTGCGCGCAGATCGGCGACTTCGACATTTCCGTTCTCATCACAGTCGACCACTACGACCTTCATGCCAGCCATATGAGCGCTGGCGGGATTAGTTCCGTGGGCCGATGAGGGGATCAGGCACACATTGCGGCCGCCTTCGCCGCGATCCTCGTGATACTTGCGAATGGCCAGTAGCCCCGCGTACTCACCCTGGGAACCCGCGTTGGGTTGCAGGGATACGGCATCGAATCCCGTCAGCTCGCAGAGCATGGCTTCGAGCTCGGCCATGAGCTCACGATAACCACCCGCCTGATCCGCGGGCACAAACGGATGTAGTCCCGCGAACTCCGGCCAGGTTATGGGAATCATCTCGGTGGTGGCATTGAGCTTCATGGTGCACGATCCCAAGGGGATCATGGACCGATCCAGAGCGATGTCCTTGGTCGCCAGGCGGCGCAGATAGCGCAGCATCTCGGTTTCTGCGTGATAGAGACTGAACACCGGGTGGCTGAGATAGCTGCTGGTGCGGCGCAGCTTATCCGGAATACACGCATCGAGTTGCGCATCGAGCTCATCCACGGACGGGGGCTGTCCCTTGTCCGCGAAGACTTCCCACAACTTTGTCAGGTGCTCACGTGTAGTGGTCTCGTCGCAGGAGATCCCCAGAGTGTCCGCATCCACGGGCCGTATATTAATACCTGCCTTGCACGCCGCTTCGACGATGCTCGCCGCGCGCCCGGGCGCGCTCACAGTAAGCGTATCGAAATACGCACCGTGAACCGGCGTGAAGCCGAGTTTCGAAAGCCCAGCGGCGAGAATGCGCGTTACCCGGTGCACCCGCTCGGCGATGCGTCTTACACCGTCGGGGCCATGGTAGACCGCGTACAGTCCCGCTATTACAGCCAGCAGCACCTGCGCCGTGCAGATATTACTGGTGGCTTTCTCACGGCGTATATGTTGCTCCCGGGTCTGCAGCGCCATGCGCAATGCCGGCCGGCCGGAGGAATCCACGGATACGCCGATGATGCGCCCCGGCGTGGAACGCTTGTAGGCATCGCGGGTGGCGAAGAAAGCCGCGTGCGGGCCGCCGTAACCCATGGGAACGCCGAAGCGTTGAGAGTTTCCGAGAACGACATCGGCACCAAGCTCCCCGGGCGGCGTAAGAAGGCACAGGCTCAACAGATCCGTCGCCACGCAGACCAGCGCCCCGACTTGCTTGGCCCGGGCGATGGCGGGTGCGATGTCGCGCACGAGGCCGCTGGATCCCGGGTACTGCAACAGTGCGCCGAAAATCTGCAATCCATCCAGATCTGCATCGGCATCGCCAACGACAACCTCGATCCCCAGGGGGCGTGCACGAGTATGGATCACGGCGATGGTCTGAGGATGGCAATCGGCGTCGACGAAGAATTGCATGGACTTGCTCTTCGACAAGCGCTTCGCCATGGTCATGGCTTCCGCCGCCGCGGATCCCTCGTCGAGCAGGGATGCGTTGGCGAGATCCATGCCGGTGAGATCCATCACCATCTGCTGATAATTGAGCACGGCTTCCAGGCGCCCCTGACTGACCTCCGCCTGATAGGGCGTGTACGCGGTGTACCAGCCGGGATTCTCGAGCACGTTGCGTTGAATGACCGCAGGCAGCACGGTGTCGTAGTAACCCATGCCGATCATGGAGACGAGATTTCGGTTCCCGTCTGCAAGCCGGCGCAAACGTTCCAGGGTCTGCTGCTCACTAAGTCCACGGGGAAGACCGGATGGTGTGTCGGATACGATTGCCCGGGGCACCGTCTGGTCCACCAGTGCCTGGACGGAATCCAGGCCCAACGCGCGCAACATTTCCGCTATTTGTTCTTCATCGGGTCCGATGTGACGGGCGATGAATTCGTCGTGGGTTTCCAGGTCATCCAACGAGCCGGTTTGTTCGGGCATTTGTTGCAGTTCTCTCTTGGGTTTGGGTTGCCGGAGCGTCCCGGTCAGGCGATCTGTTTACAGATCGTCGGTGTATGCTTTGTACGCATCCTCATCCATGAGTTCGTCGAGCTCACCCGTATTCGCGACTTTTATCTTGATGAACCACCCCTCTCCCATGGGATCGTTATTGACCTTCTCGGGCTCGTCCACGAGCGCCTCGTTGACCTCAACGACCGCACCGCTCACGGGGGCCTTCACTTCGCTGGCAGCCTTTACGGATTCGATGACCACGGCGTCACTGCCGGCGCCAATTTCCTGATCCAGCTCCGGCAATTCCACGTACACCAGCTCCCCCAACTGCTCCTGGGCATAATCGGTAATGCCGATAACGCCGACATCACCGTCCTCCATCAGAATCCATTCGTGATCTTTTGTGTATCTCACCGCGCTCATGATCCCTTACCCCCTGGTGTAACTGACTGGGCCCAAGCTCTTCAGCCTCGATAATAACGCCTTTCGACGAAAGGAAGCCGTACTACCTCCGTTGCCAGCTGCTTGCCGCGAACCACGGCCTGCACAATGGTGCCCGCTTTCCGGTAGTCGGCGCCAACATAGCCCATGGCCACGGGAGCACCGAGCGTGGGACCGAAGCCGCCGCTTGTCACGCTGCCGATGCTCACGCCATGGTTGTCCACGAGATCGGCGCCGGCGCGAACCGGCGCCCGACCCTGGGGCCGCAACCCCACCAGCCGCCGGGTGGCGCCGCCGGCCAGTTGCTCGAAAATCCGCTCTTCCCCCGGGAAGCCTCCGGCACGCTCACCACCACTGCGCCTTGCCTTACCGATGGTCCACGTGAGGCCCGCCTCCACCGGCGTCGTCTGGCTGTCCAAGTCGCTGCCGTAAAGGCTCAGCCCCGCCTCGAGACGCAAACTGTCCCTGGCGCCCAACCCTACCGGCGCCACTGCATCATTGGCGAGCAGCATTCTCGCCAGGCCCTCGGCGTCGGCGCCGGGCACGGAAATTTCGAATCCGTCCTCGCCGGTATAGCCGGAACAGGAAACGTGGCAGGGAATTCCCGCCAACTCCACCTGCGTCATGGTCATGAACGGCATGCGGGCAACCGCCGGCGCCATGGCGGCCAGGACATCACGGGCCGCGGGTCCCTGGAGTGCCAGCAAGGCCCTGTCGCCAAGCTCATCGATTTGGCAGCTCTCAGCCATGGCTGCCCGAATTCTTCCCAGGTCGTCTGCCTTGCACGCCGCATTGACCACCACGAAAAAGTACTCGCCGGCGTTGCTGATGATGAGGTCATCGAGGATGCCGCCGCCAGCGCCGGTGAACACGCCGTAGCGCATGTGTCCGATGTCGAGGTCAACTGCATCCATGGGCGCGAGGGATTCCAGCCCGCGGGCGGCGTTGTCGCCGGAAATGCGCACCTGCCCCATGTGGGATACGTCGAACAGGCCCGCGGCGGCACGGGTGTGCTGGTGCTCGCGAATAATCCCATCGGGGTACTGCACCGGCATGTAGTAACCGGCGAATGCCACCATTCGGGCTTCCAGCTCCAGGTGCAAGTCGTAAAGAGGCGTTTTGGCTGGCGATTCGCTATCGGATTCGGGCGTGGTGGACATTCTGAACTTCACGGTGTGGTTGTTGTTTTGTCACATTATAAGGGGCTTGGACGTCGGGCCGGAAATCAACTGGCAAATTCCCGCAGCAACTGCCCTGGCCGTTGTCCCGGCCCTGCGCCGTCGCTGCTGACTCCGTTGTCGTCCACGACCCGAGTACCGTTCACCCACACGCCGTGAACACCGATGGCGTCGCTGGTCAGGCGCGGCGCCCCGGCGGGCAGGTCGAACACCCGCCGGCTGGATCCACGGGCGACGCGCTGGGGATCGAAAAGCAGCAGATCGGCGTGGGCGCCGACGCTCAGGCGGCCGCGATCGCGAATTCCGTAGATATCGGCGGGCTCGCTGGTCAAGCGCCTGACACCTTCCTCCAGGGACATTACCTGGCGCTCGCGCACCCAGTATCCGAGAAGATGCAGTCCGAATCCGGCATCGCAGAAAAAGCTCAGGTGGGCGCCGGCGTCGGATAAGGCGATGGCGCTGGCGGGATGGGTGAGCAATTTGGCGACAGCGGAATCGTCCGAATTCAACAGTACCGCGACGAATGTGGTGCGCAAATTCTCCTCGAGCGCCAGATCGAGCATCCAGTCCAGGGGCCGCTTGCCTTCGGCGGCGGCGAGCTCGGCGACGTCGTGCCCTTCGAAGCAGCGATTCTCGGGCTTTACCACCTCCAGCACGCGCAGCTTGTGCCACTCGCCATTGAACAAACGCACCGGCGCGGGCTCGCTCAGGTCGCCCTCGACGGAATCGCGAAATCCCGTGTCGGCGAGAATCCCCGGAAGATCGCCGGGCGCCGCCGTCAAGGCCGGCGACCAGGCGGCAATACCTTCCAGCGGGTACGGAGCGGCCAAGGTGAATTCCATGGTCAGCGGGCAACAGGACACCTGGCCGTAGAGTTTGTGCCCCCGTTCGCGGGCGTCGCGGATCTGATCGAGTTCCTGGAAAACCCCGTCGGGATTGGTGCTGTTGTGCAGCAGCGCGGCAATCATGACGGGCCGGGAAGTCTCCGCGGCGAGTGATTCGAGGAAAGGAATACTCGTGCCGCCGCCCTTGGTGAGCATGAATATTCCGCGCTCGGCTTCACCGAGCACACCGACCAGGGCGCGCAATTCTTCGTCGTTGGCGAGCCGCGACGGCATCGGCTCACCGCTGGCACCGTTATGCGACGGTGACGTGGAGGTAGCGAATCCGATGGCGCCGGCGTCCATGGCTTCACGCACGATGGCACACATTTGAGCAATCTCGTCGACCGTGGCTTGCCGCCGGGGTGCATCGTCCCCGAGCACGTAGGTGCGTACCGCCGAGTGGCCGACAAAGGCCGCCAGATTCGGGACCACGCCGCTCTCGGCAATCATATCCATGTACTCGGGAAAGCTTTCGAAACGCCACTGGATGCCAGCGTGCATCGCGTCCAGCGACATGCCTTCCACACGCACCAGGTTGCGCATGGTGAGATCGCGATCCGCCGCTCGGCAGGGAGCGATTGCGAATCCGCAGTTGCCCATGACCACGGTGGTCACGCCAAGCGCCGGAGACGGATTCAGCGATGGGTCCCAGGTGATCTGAGCGTCGTAATGGGTATGCGTGTCGACAATACCCGGGGCGAGCACCAGGCCGCCGGCATCGAAACTCTCGCGCCCACTGCCCACATCCTCCCCGAGCGCGCTGATGCGCCCGTCCTTGACGCCCAAGCTACCTGGCCGAAGGGCAGATCCGAGGCCGTCGCAGATGCGCGCATTGGTGATGACGAGATCGTGCATATCCGCCTCGGCGCTACGCGTTAACGCTGGGTCGCGAGATATTCGATCACATCGATCTTGCTGATAACTCCGGTCACTCCGCCGTCTTCCACCACCACGGCGACATTTTGATCATCGAACACGGATTGCACTGCGGTAAGCGAATCATCGATGCTCACCTGACCCTCGAGATCCGCGGCCGCCCGCTCCACCGTGTCGGTGGGCGTGCATTGTTTATCCACCAGACTCTGGAGCAGATCCACCTCGTGAATCATTTTCAACGACCCGCTCTCGGCGGTTCCCGCCACGGGCATCTGGGAGATCCCCAGATCCGACATGCGTTTGGCGACGCTCGCGAGAGTTTCATCGGGCTGGGCAAACTCGACCCCGTCGCCCTTCATGCGCAATACCTCCCGCACAGTGCCCAGCAGTTGCTCGGGTCCCAGGTAGCCCATGTCCTTCATCCAGTCATCGTCATAGCATTTGCTCAAATAACGATCGCCGGAGTCGCAGATGATGACCACCACGGTCTTGCCGGGACCAAGCTCCTTGGCCGCCTCCAGGGCACCGTACACGGCAGTGCCGGTGGAGCCCCCGGCGAAAATACCTTCCTCCCGGGCGAGCCGTCTGGCGGTGAGAAACGAGTTCTTGTCCGACACCTCCATCACTTCATCGATGACGGACATGTCCAGAGTACCAACCATGAAGTCGTGACCGATGCCCTCGACGCGATAAATACCCGGTTCGCCGGAGCTGCCCTTGTAAAACTCGTCATGATAGATGCTGCCGAAGGGGTCGGGACAAACTACACGGATCTCACGACCCGTCTCCTCGGCTTTTTCCTTTAGGAACTTGCCGGCTCCGGAAATCGTGCCGCCGGTGCCTATACCGCCCACCAGACAGTCGATCTGGCCATCCGTGTCCTCCCAGATCTCGGGGCCCGTCGTGAGATAGTGGGCCTCGGGGTTGTTCATGTTGTAGTACTGGTCGGTGTAGAAACCGCGGGGTGTCTCCCTGGCGATACGCTTGGCGACTTCCACATAGCTGTCCGGATGGTCATGGGGCAGATCCGTGCGTGTAATGATGACTCTGGCCCCGTAGGCTTTGAGCATGTCGATTTTTTCCTTGCTCATCTTATCGGGGATGGTGAACACGCAGCGGTAACCACGCACCGCCGCCACCATCGCGAGCCCGAGGCCGGTGTTTCCGGAAGTGCTCTCCACCAGCGTCGCGCCGGGCTCGAGCAGACCGGCCTCTTCTGCGCCGCGCACCATATTGACCGCCATGCGGTCCTTGACCGATCCCCCGGGGTTCAGGTTTTCCAGCTTGGCCAAAACCGTGGCCATGCGCGAATCGGCCAAACGGTTGAGCTTTACCAGCGGTGTGTGACCGACCAGGCCGAGGATGTTCTCTGCGTATTTCATGGTGTTAGCCCGCGCTTGAAAGTGCTGTATTGGGAGCAAATTTACAGCAGCGAAAGCCTCATATCCACGGGAAACTGCGCCGCCGGCGCAGGGCGGACGGCATCAGGCCCGTTTGGCCTTCAGGGTACGGGTTTCGCTGCTTGCTTCCAGTGTCGAGAGTGGGCGCGGCGCGGTTATGCCATAACCTTGCGCGTAGTCGACACCGATACGGCGCAACTCCTCGAAGACCTCCTGGCTCTCGACGGCCTCGGCGATGGTTCTTTTGCCCATCGCGTGGCCCATATCATTGATGGCCTTGACCAACGCACGGCTCACGGGGTCGCTGCAAATATCTTTGACGAAGACACCGTCAATCTTGATGGAGTCGACGGCCAGATTCTTGAGGTAGGCGAAGGACGAGACCCCGCTGCCGAAATCATCCAGGGCGAACGAGCATCCCAATCCCCGCAAAGTAGAGATCAGTCGCGAAGCGCTGGAGAGATTCGTAATTGCCGCGGTTTCGGTAATTTCAAAGCAAATTTTCTCAGCAGGCACGCCTTTCGCCTCCAATTGATCGATGACGAAGCCGAGAAAATTCTTATCACTGATGCTGGGACCTGACAGATTGATCGAGCAAAGCCCCGTCTGGGCGAGCTCCGCGGGATGCGTGCTCAGCCACAATAACGCGTTCGCCACCACCCAGCGATCGATCTTTACCGAGAGGCCGTAGCGCTCGGCCGCCGGCAAGAATGCCCCTGGCGACACCATGGCGCCGTCGTGATCCCGCATGGAGAGCAGCAACTCGTAGTGCCAGCCGGAGTCGTTCTGGTCAATGACCGGCACGATGGGTTGGTAGCGCAGCGCATAGCGCTCCGTTTCCAGAGCTTCATTTATACGCGACACCCAGCGCATTTCACCGTAACGCTTGCTGAGCTCGGCATCGCCCTCTCGGTATATGTGGATGCGGTTACGCCCCCCGTCCTTGGCTGCGTAACATGCCGCGTCAGCCGCTTTCAATACCTCCGTCATACTCACCGTCAGCTGGGTAATCGGAACCAGCCCCACACTGACGCCAACCGCGAAACTCTTTCCGTCCCACTGGAATCGGTACTCGGAGATGGCTTTGCGCAGCCCTTCGGCCACCCGCTCGGCATCTTCCAAGGTGCAGTGCCCGACCAAGACGGCAAACTCGTCGCCACCGAGACGGGCCAGCAGATCACTTTTGCGGACCTTGACCTTCAGAACCTCGGCGAGCTGGCGCAACAGCTCATCGCCGGCAATATGTCCACTGGAATCATTGATGATTTTGAATTGATCCAGATCCAGGTAACACAGGGCGTGCTCGCTGCCGTCCGTGTGCGCCCGGCGCAATGCCCGCTGCAGATAGCGTTCGAACTCCGCCCGATTAACAAGACCCGTGAGACTATCGTGGGTCGCCTGATAGGAAAGCTGCTGGGTGAGGTTGTAGGACTCCGTGATGTCGGTTTGAATTCCCACGTAATGGGTCAGGTGTCCCGAATCATCGAATACCGGTGACATTCTCAGTTGATTCCAGAACAGAGTCCCGTCCTTGCGGTAGTTCTTGAGCACCCCGCGGTAATCCCCGCCGGCCCCCATGGCGGCACGCATCTTGCCGAGTTCATCCTGTTCGTTGTCCGCGCCCTGCAAAAAGCGCGGATTTCTGCCCAGTACCTGGTCCCGGGTGTAGCCCGTCATTCTCTCGAACGCGGGATTGCAGTAAACGATGGGATGATCGTCCTGGCGATGATCGGTGATCAAAATTCCGTTACTGGTTGCCTCCACCGCTCGCTGACTGAGATGCAACTCTTCGGCGGTGCGCTGCGCGTCCTCCAGCAACGTGGTGGCGCGCCGCCATTGACGAACCAGCAGTACCACCAGCACGGCAGCGCTGAGAATCGTGCCCAGCAGGGTCAGGACAATGTGCGTGCGGATCCCCTGCAGCTCAGAGCTACGCAGGTCGTGCTGAGCGTTGCTCTGCAGATATGCGTTCAGGTGCAGCTCGTTCAACATGGGTTCCAGAAAACTGAGTCGGGCCTGGATCAAGCCGAGACGCAGAGCATCCGCCTGATCGATGGACTGGATGTCCGGCTTGATCTGCTCGAGCACCGCGAAGACGCTCTGGCTGGCAGCCTCTACATCGGCGATTTCCCGCAGGATCTGTCCCTGACGACCCTCGGTGAGAAGCGGGATACGGCTCCACAGGGCTTCGAAGCGTTCCTGTACTTCCTCGGCGGTGTAGGTTGCGTTTTCGCCGCCGATCCCGGCCTGGAATCCCGCTACGGCGTTTCGCAGCTTGAGCAACTCCACCAACGGCTGGGAGGCCACCCACATGCTGATCTTGATGTCCCGGGTGGCGACCTCCTCGAGGCTGTTGAGCCTGGAAAGAGAGAAAACCAGGCTGGCGGCCAGAAGCAGCACCAGAGTCCCGACCAAAACGAGCTGTAAGTTGCGTCGCAACATGCTATTGGATGTTCAGACTTCGAAGCTATCGAATCCAGTAGCGATCCATCGGCATTGGGGTGGAAACCGGAAGACCATCCGGCGCTTGGACAGAAAATGCCGAGGTCCTGGCGCAATACCTGGCGCCATACCTGAGCCCGTACTCAGCACAGCACGCCGGCCACCTCGGGGAAGGGGAGAACGATTGTTACCAAACCACATTTTCACGTAAGCAGATTGTAGCCGAAGAATATCCTATACCGGCAAAACGGTGGGGATTCGGCTTGAGGTTGGCTGGTCGGCAGGCCATAGTCAGCTGGACGTATGCGACGTAATTCATTGAATCAGGACAATATCGGTCCAGGGATGTCAGCAGCACAAATGAGATTGAGCTACCCGGGCGCCGGAACCCTCCAGGTTCAGGTGGCCGGAAGCTGGACCCTGGCGAGTGGACTGCCCTCCACCGCCGAGGCGGAGCAAGCAGTCGACAGCGACGGACTTTCCCGGCTGTGCTTCGATTCCGGCGGTCTGGAAAGCTGGGATTCGAGCCTCGTCAACGTCGTCTACAGACTGGCGCGCCTGTCCAGAAGCGCCGGTGTGGCCCTGGATCTGTCCGGGTTGCCCAGGGGACTGCGGGATCTGCTCGATCTTGCCGAGACCGTGCCGGCGCACCAGGAGACCCGGGACCACCAACCCGACACATCCTTTCTTGCCGATGTGGGTAGCGAGGCAATCGGCTTCGTCCGCTCCACGGCCGACATTTTGCGTTTCGTCGGAGGGGTATCCGTGTCCCTGGGACGCATGCTCACCGGCCGCGCCCATTACCGGCCTTCGGATTTGTTTCTCGTCGTCCAGCAGGTCGGGGCCCAGGCGCTACCCATCGTGAGCCTCATCAGCATACTGGTTGGACTTATTCTTGCATTTGTCGGCGCCGTGCAGCTCGAGCAGTTCGGCGCCGACATCTTCATCGCGAATCTCGTTGGCCTGGGGATGGTGCGCGATATGGGTGCGATGATGACGGGGATCATCATGGCCGGGCGCACCGGCGCCGCCTATGCCGCCGAGATCGGCACCATGACAGTCAACGAGGAGATCGATGCCCTGAGAACCATGGGTATCTCACCCATCGATTTCCTCGTGGTGCCGCGCATTCTGGCGTTGATACTGATGATGCCGCTGTTAACGCTTTACGCGGACCTCATGGGGATTCTCGGCGGTGCGCTGGTGGGCGTTACGCTGTTCGATATCGGGACCTACGAGTATTTTCGCCAAACCCGTTCCGCGATCGATCTCTTCGATGTATTCGGCGGAATGTTCAAGGGCCTGGTATACGGGGCAATCGTCGCCATCTCGGGCTGTTTGCGCGGCATGGAATGCGGCCGAAGCTCGGCGGCGGTGGGCATCGCGACCACCTCCGCAGTCGTGACGAGCATCGTTTTCATCGTCGTTGCGTGCGCCGTGCTGACGGTCGCCTACGACGTCATGGGCATCTGAGCGATGGCGGTCGCGGCGCCCCACATCCGTTTCGAGGGCGTCTCGGTGGGCTACGGTGAGCGGGTCGTGCAACGGGATCTGGATTTCACCATCGGAAGGAGCGAGATTTTCGCCATCATGGGCCCCAGCGGTTGCGGCAAGAGCACATTGATGCGCGGCGCCGTGGGATTGCTCAAGCCCCTCGAGGGCCGCGTCCTCTACGGTGAGGAAAGCTTCTGGGATGCGGACCTGGAACGACAGAAGATTCTAATGCAATCATTTGGCGTCATGTATCAAGGTGGCGCGTTATGGAGTTCAATGTCACTGGCGGAGAATATTACTCTGCCTCTCACGGAGTTCGTGGGCTTGGAAGATGATCACGCATATGAAGTTGCCATGCTCAAACTGGCCTTTGTGGGACTCGCCGGCTTCGAGGATTACTATCCGGCAGAGATCAGTGGTGGTATGCGAAAACGCGCCGCCATCGCCAGAGCAATGGCACTCGACCCCGACACGCTGTTTCTCGATGAACCGTCGGCCGGACTCGATCCAATCAGTTCACGCTTGCTCGATGAGCTCGTAGTGCACTTGCGTGACAGCCTTGGAACCACTGTCGTCATCGTCAGCCACGAGCTATACAGCATACTCAGCATTTGTGATAACTCGGTATTTCTCGATACGGAGACCTCGACCATGCTGGCCAGTGGTAATCCACGGCTATTGAGAGACGAGTGCGAAAACCGGCGGGTACGCCAGTTCCTGACCCGAGGGGCAGCATGAGCAAGCGGGCGAATACGACGGTCGTCGGCGCATTCGTCATCGGCGCCATCGCACTGGTTCTTGGCGCAGTGATGTTGTTCGGCACCGGACAGTTTTTCAATGAGCGCGTTGTCGTGGTGACGGTGTTCGAGGGATCGGTAACAGGCCTGCAAGTGGGATCGCCGGTGGAATTTCGCGGCGTACCCGTGGGCACGGTGACGAGCATCAAGGCGCTTTACGACCCAGAGAAAACATCCTTCGTAATCCCTGTCTACATGTCGCTGGACAGCGATTCCGTCACCAACATCCGGGAGGATGAGCCCGAGGAGTCGCCGCAACTCGAGATCGAGAAGATGATCGAATTCGGTCTGCGTGCGCGACTCGATATACGTAGTCTCGTAACAGGCAGTAAGTTCGTGGCTCTGGAATTCCATCCGGATACACCGGCGACAATATTGGGCGTCGACGGAAATATTCCCGAAATACCCAGCACCGCATCACGCTTGGACAAGTTCACCAGCCTGTTCGACAATCTCAATTTAGACGAAATGGCCGGCAAGGCGATTCTTACACTCGACGGCATCAGCAAGCTTGTAAATTCGCCCGCCCTCGCCAGCACAATCGAAAATCTCGACAAGACCGCCCGCGGTGCTAACGCACTTGTGCTGCAACTTCAAACCGATACCCATAAGCTCTCACAGACGGCGATGGAAACACTCGAGCAAACGCGGCAATCGGTTGCGGCCGCCGAGACGGTGCTTACGACCGCACTCTCGGACGTTTCTCGCCTGAGCAATAATACTGATGAACGACTGGAGCATGTCGCCAACAAGCTGGATAAAGCCCTGTCCGCCGTTCGCACGCTGGCCACCAATCTCGACACCCAAGTCAAGCCATTGTCGGATTCCACCAAGGCCACGATGAATCAAGCCACATTGACGTTGGAAGCCGTCGAGACTCTCATTGGTGAGGATTCCCATACCCGCTACAACCTCGACACGACACTGGAAGAACTCGCAGCCGCGGCACGCTCGGTACGGCTGATGGCGGACTACCTGGAGCAGAATCCGGACGCGCTGCTCAAGGGCAAGGGGCAATAGGAGAAACAGATGCCGGTCATCTCGAGGGGTTCTGTTTATGTCCTGCTCGCCACGCTCGTGCTTGGCGCGGGATGCGCCAAAGGTCCGCCGCCGGACTTCTATGTCCTGGATGCCACAACCAGTGAATCCATCGTCGGAGTGGAGCGCGGCATCGCCGTCGGTGTCGGCCCCATTGAGCTACCCGCGCACCTCAACCGCTCACAGATCGTCACCCGCGCTACGGACTACCAACTCGACCTGTCCGAATCCCATCAATGGGCCGAGCCCTTGAAAGACAGCGTCTCAAGGGTAATCGCCATAAATCTGTCGAACATACTGGAATCCAATCGCGTATTCGTCATTCCCAGACGACAAAAGGTGGCAGTGGAATTTCAGGTTTCCATCGACATCGGGCGCTTCGATGGACGGCTCGGTGAGGTGGCTACTCTTGGCGCGCGCTGGACCTTGTACGGCAGTGACACCCGCGAGCCGCTGTTCAGCAAGGTAACCATTGTCAACGAGTCTACCGAGGACGGCAGCTACAACGCCCTGGTCGCAGCCAGCAGCCGGGCGCTGGCGGTTCTCAGTATGGAAATCGCCGAAGCCATCAACACGCGCCGCTGAACGTCAACCATCGCTGCGCAGGCGTTCTTGTATCTCCTGGAAACGCTTCGTCTGGCCGGCGGCGCCGCTGTATTGATCCATGCGCCCCTGCATTTCCTGGTCCAGCTGTTCCAGGCGATCGACCGTGGGTGGGTGGGTACTGAAAAGAAAAGTCAGATTCTGATCGTTCTCGCTGCGGCTGTGTAAGGTCATGAGCATTGCCGGGAGGCCGTAGGCGTCGTAGCCGCTTCGCGCAGCCACGACGACACCCATGCGATCGGCCTCGAGCTCGTCGTCTCGATCGAGTCCCTTCCCGTAGAGCTGCATACCCGCTCCCACCAGAGCGTCGACCATTTCCGAATCGTATTCCACCAGCATGCCGGCCATGTCGGTGGCGAGACTGGCGCGTAATTGTTTCTCGAGAGCCACCAGATGATGGCGGCGCAGAACGTGAGAAATTTCGTGACCGATGACGCCCGCAAGCTCCGCCTCGTTACGCAGCATGAGAAACAGCCCGCGAGTGACGAAGACGTAGCCGCCCGGCGCGGCAAAAGCGTTGACCGTGTCGGTATCGATGACGGCAAAGGTCCAGGGAAGATCCGGACGCTCGGTTTGAAAGGCAAGCCAGCGTCCGATCTGATTAACGTAATTTTGCGCGACCGCGTCATCCACCAGTGGCGTGGCGCCCAGCAGGCCGGCGGACAGATCCTTGCCAATCTGGATTTCCTTGTCCTCGGGAACATCGCCGAAGGACTTCACGCCCTTGACGAGAATATCGGTGATCTTGAGGGGATCCAGGCCGCCCAGATCGAATGATAGGAGCGACGGCGTCCAGATCAGAAACCCCACCACGACTACCCGTCGAACCCAGCCCATCAGTCGTCCCTGCCACGGGAGACGGCGGGACTGGAGGAACTGGCCCCGGCAGCCTGCATGTACTCGACGGTTTGCACCGTGAGTCGTTCCTCACTGGCGAATCGGAAAGCCTGATCGCGATCCGCACGAAAACTTTCCATCTTGTCCAACTCGCCTGGATCCGGTATGGCGCTGGCCAAATCCTCGGGCGCGAGTCCGCGAATTCCTATGGTTACATTTCCCTGATCCGCGGGAGCGTCACTGGACCCTCCCAACAGGCGGGACACGCCGCGAGCCAGGTTGGCGAAAAAGCCGCCGCTCTTTTTCTTGCTGGGTGCCGGGGCTGTCTCGGTGGCCGCGACCACGCTCACCTGCTTTACCCAACCCTCGGAACCGCTGCTCTTGACGCGGACTTCCAACCAGGCGCCCTGGCGGCGGATGATCTCCAGCTGCGTACCCTTGGCCAGCCGCTGTTTGCTGGCCGATGCCCCGGACGGGGCGATGCGCAGCAGTGAATCCGAGACCGTTCGCCCTTGCCAGGCAGCTTTACGCTTGCTTTTCGCCGCGGCCGCCTGGGTGCTCGCGCCGCTCTGGGAGGCGCTCTGGGGAGCGGCAGTGCCTGTGGTGACAAGCAGGTGCTGGTGCAAGCTTGCGCTGGGGTGCCCGTCCACCGCCAGGCCGGTATTCGACTGATAGCGCCGAATCGCCTGCCGGGTGCGCTCGCCCACGGAGCCGTCCACGGGGCCCGGGCGGTATCCCAGATCGGTGAGCATGCGTTGGATATCCGTGACCAGCTGCCGAAAGCTGCCCGGAGTCGCCTGTGTTGCGGCGGATGCAGTCTGGGCCAGGGCCTGAGGAGTGGTCCAGCAAAGTGCAAGGAACAGCATGCTAACAACCAGATAGCGGCTGAACATCATGTAACGCAATACCACCATCGCTGGTCCTTTACCCCTGTCCCGCGGGACTGCCGGCGAACCTGGAGCGCCAACATATAGCACTTATAGATGAATTAATGCTTTCTATCTATGGGCTATTACTGCTCAGCGCGACAAAGGTGCCACCGTTCCTCTGGCTGAGAATACGCATCAGCGAGGCGAATCGCCTTGCGGAACCCTGCATACTCAAGGCGCGGTTCACATTGACCGGAAATCCAACAGCATGGATGCGTACCAGTCGATTACCTTGCGCATCTTCCTTGTTGATTGCATCGACTTTCTTGACGACGGAATCGACAGTGCTGTCTTGCAAGTCATCACCAAAAACGTAGAGGCTGATTTTTTTGTCCGGTGCATAGAAGGTACGAATCGCCTTGGTTATGCCGTTGACGGGGCTACTGTAGCTGGTCGCTCGCCAATCCACGAGTCGATCCAGGATCGCCTTACGCATTCCGGGCGTGTCGGATATCCACTGACCCGCAAATGTGGAGAACATGTAGATGCCGTTGTCGTTCAGAACCTGAATGCCCTTTACCTTCGGATAAATTTCCAGTGTTTCCGTCATTTTGCGGATCACCAATGGCCAGGCGTTTCCAGTCATGCTGCTGGACGTGTCGATAATGAAGATGATGTATTCACTGTCCACGGGAACGCCGCCGATCGTAGAGTCCGCCGCCGGCCGCCTGAAGTCTTCCCCAAGAAGACGCCGCATTTCTTCGCTCAGTTCCTGCCTCGCGATGCTGAGCCTGCCTTCTATCACCCGCTTGGCATCCAGCGTTTGCCCGGCCGCGGCATACTCACCGTGTACCGCCTGCAGCTGCTTGTGCAAGGCTTCGAGCGCGACCCGGTCCTGTTTCAGATCGACCCGCCTGGCGTTCTTTTCTCGATTCAGTACCGTCGCTTCGCCCCGCAACTCGAAGATTGTTCTCTCCAGCTCCGCTATGACCCCATTGAGATTCTCGCGGATTCCTTCGATGACCATGGGCTCGGCTTGCTTCGAGATGACGAACAACAAAATGATTGCGCCGAAGCCACAGCTGATTATGTCGAGAAACGACATGCTGAAGATCTCCACTGGTGGCTTTCTACGCTTCACGATTCGGGACTGTTCAAGGCCAATCTCTCGATGGACTGATCATCGATCCCCTGGATTTTGTCGTCAATTGCCAGAAGGCGAGAGCTGCCGCGGGGTCGCCTTCCATCGGAAACAGAATCGTGTTCACCGGAATTCCCTCGGGCAACTCTTCCACCGCGTTCTCGAAATAGCGCAGACGCTGTTTCGGCGTCACGGTACTACCGGATGGCTTGCTTTCTCCCTGGGTTGGCAAGCCGTCGGTCAAAAGGTAGATGTTGTCCGGACGCGGCTCGAGATCACCTGTCGCCATGAAGGCCCGGTAGAGATTGGTGCCCTGGTCGGGGATCACCTGGCGTAACCCGTCGATGGCCCGGTCCAGTGATGCAGTGTCGCTGGTATCGACCCAATCGGGCCCGGTCACCCCCATCACGGATTGTGCCTGCACGTTAAACACAATCATTTGAAACTTCGCATCCGCGGGCAGCTGACTCACGAGCCATTCGACGGTCATGATCGCCTTCTGCCACTTTTTGGATGCGCGTTTTTTGTCATCGGACAGGTTTCGCCGCCGGATCACGTTCACTATGGTTTCGTCGAGCATACTCGCGGACGCGTCCACCAGGATGAGAACGCGCTTTCCACCCATCTTCAACCCGGTGAGGTACTGTCGATCGCCCGCGCCGACGAACTGCCTTACCTGTGCACCCTCACCTTCCTGCTCGTCGAGCTTCGCCTGCAAAGCATTCGCTTCCGCATCCAGACTTTTGAGATCCGATTGCAGTTCGTTGATGTGCGACGCCCGCGCAATCGTCTCTTCTCTTATGTGTTTGAGATCGGCTTTTGATCTGCCGATATTCAGATTCACCTCCCGCGACATCTGGCGCACGGTTTCGCGATCATCTTCAATCTCGTCAAGAACCACGCGAAGTTCAACCCGGAACCTTTCCCCGGCCAGCACCTCGCGCTCCAGTCTGTCCACCTCGCCGCGCAGATCCTTGTGAAGCTCCTGTCGCTTGGTAATGGCGTTGGCATTGACGATCATCACCAACAGCACGACCGACCCGAACCCGCAGAACATGACGTCGAGAAAGGACATGCCGAACGGATTAACGGTGCGGCGCCTTTTCATTGGCTCGTATGCGTCGCTTTATGACCGGCGAGGGGCTCGCGGAGCTGGCTGGCAGTCACATTGTTCCGCCTTCCTCGCATCCCATCAGGGGACCTGCAGGTGGCGTATCAAGTGTTCGTCGCAGTAAGACTCCGTGTCCAACACCAGCCGTTCCTGCATCAGCTGCAGCTGATAGATAAAAAACATCAACACGATACTGATTACCAGCGCAATGAACGTGGAATTAAATGCCACGCCAAGACTCTGGGTGACGCCTGTAATATCTCCCTCGACAGCCTTGTGCGTCTGCCCCAGGGCATCGCCGATGCCGCGCACCGTGCCGATGAATCCGATGGACGGTATCGCCCAGGCGATGTAGCGGATGATCGACAATTCGGACTCCAATCGCTCGGACTCGGATTCGGAAATCTCACGGACCGATGTGGAAACATTCTGGATATTTTCGGTGGCAGCGAATCGCTGCAGGGCGGTGGTGAGAGTACGCGGCAACAGGAAGGACTGCACCGCCGCGGGCAGTGCCTGAATTCTGCGCGACAACTCGCGGGTATCCTGGGGCAGGATGCGCATGTCTTCGGACAGCAGAATTAGTTCCTTATCGAGCAGAAGCCGCTGCCTGTGGGTAATTACGCCTTTGAAAATGATGATCGCGAACGCCCAGAACATGAGTATGAAGCATGCCTCCTGCTCGAAGTCCTTGATGATCACCGGCAGTGATCGTTCCGGGACATAGTTTGGGTCAGCCTGCATTGCTTGTGCTTCCTGCTCCAGGAACGCGCGAGCATCCGGCCGGATGACGGCTACATAAATGGCGTGCACGATGATTATCGCGATCAGCAGTGAGAACACCTGATAGACGAACTCGGTGGGAAAATTTTTTTTCATAGGATGCTCAAATGTCCACGGGAAAAGATACGGCACTGTCTGCGGAAATGGTTTCGCTGGGGATGAAAGGCTCCGACGGCGAAATTTCGCCAACCCCCCGGGGCGGCTTCCCCGGTTGCGCGGTGTCGGAATCCTCCGGCTGAGTCACTGCAGCTTTTTCCGGGTCACCGCTCCCTTGCGCTGCAACAGGATCCGCAATGGCGTGGGTGCAGGGGACCAGAACCAGCAGCAACACCAGAGAGAGCCCCCCGATTCGCGGTCTATTCCGCATAACGGGCAATCCTGAAACCGAGATCGTTGCGCGCCTTCTCACTGTAGTCTCTGTAGCTCAGTCGCAGCTCACTCATGCCGGCGTGGCGCCAGCTGGATCCCCGCACCACGTGATGCCTGCCCGTCGCCGGGCCGGCGGGATCCGTTTCCACGCTGCTCGCCGCGTTCGGATAGACCGCGTAGTAATCCTGACACCATTCGGCCACGTTACCCCCAAGGTCGAAAAAGCCCGGACCCGTTGGCGAAAATTTACCCACCGGAGCCGACGCGACATAACCATCACCATAGTCGCTGAGCGTGTTCGGCAACAGCGTTCTGGCGGAGCTGTCGGCAAAGTTCCCCGCCGAGCCGGTGGGCGGGTAGCTGTCTCCCCAGGAATATTTCAGGGCCTTGTCATTGCCCGCATAACGTGCTGCAAATGCCCATTCGGCCTCAGTGGGCAGTCGGTAGCCGGTGGTCGGCGGCTGCACCGGAGCGAAGCTTTCACCCACTTCCCGGTAGGCCAGCGGCAGCGAGTCCCTGGCGCTCAACCAGTTGAGATAAGCCACGGCATCCTCCCAGGTCACTCCCGCCACCGGTTGCGACGGTTCATTCAAGCTCTTACCGCGAATCGCTCCGGAGCTATGTTTCGATTTGAAACGCCGGTACTCGTCGTTGCTCACCTCCATGACGCTCAGATAGTAGGGGCGCGTGATCTCCACCAGGCGCTGGCTCTCATTGGCGCGCCGGCCCTGCTCGCGCCGTGATGCGCCCATGGAAAAGCGCGCCGGTTCGAGCAACTTCAAAGTCTGACCTTCTGCAGTGGTGATCACCGGTTTTCGCGCCGCCGCCGTCGCCTGCGCGATGGTCTTCAGGGTTACGGAAATTTCCTGACTGACGCCGGCCCGCGGTGTTACCGTCGCACTGAAGCTTTCGTAGCCGGCCTTCTTGACTTCCAGCCGGTGAGCCCTGGCGGTCAGCTTGACGCGGCCGGTGGCGGGGCCTCGCAGCCGGCCATCCACATACAACTCCGCGTCCACGGGCACGCTCGTGATGAACAGGGTGCCGTAGCGGGGCGATAAGGTCAGCGACAACTTCTCGCTGGTGGCAGGCTCTACGTTTATCTGGCGCCTTATCACCTCATAACCCGCCTTCGAGATCTCCAGTGCATGATGCTGGCGCGGCGCGAGAGTGAGTTCCAGGGGCGTACGGCCGAGAAACTTTCCGGCCACCGTCACATTGGCGCCCGCCGGGATGGTTTGAACGCTCACCACACCGGCGGACTCGACCAGGGTGAATTCCGGCAGTACCTGGGCGCGATTGGCGGTTACCTGCAGCGTGCTCGAAACAGCGTCGAAGCCATCGCGCTCCAGCAACAGCCGGTATGTGCCTTCGAGGATCTCCACCTGCAGTGGCGTCTCACCGATTGCTTCGCCGTCCAGCATGACCCGCGCACCCGCAGGCCGCGAGTCGATGGAAACTTCGGCCCACAAGGGTGACAGCACCACATGGATAGTTTGGCGCTCATCCAATCCACGTACGTCGATTCGCTGTGACGCCGGAGCATAACGATCCGCCACGACGGTGATGTCGTGCTCGCCGGGTGGTGCTTCCACCTGCTCCAGCGGCGTGCCCCCGAGGATTACGCCATCCATGCTCACAGTCGCGACAACGTCGGGACGAATCACGAAGCTCAGGATGCCGGGCAACTTGCCCAACGCGAATGTCAGCGTTTGATGCTCGGACCCGGCAATCTCGACGCGGGTGTCAAGCGCCCGGTAACCCGCTTTGCTGGCGCGTACCCGATACGATCCGGGGATCACCAACAGCCGTTCAGCAACGCTGATAACCGGCAGCGTACCGTCGATACTCACCCGATCCGGGGTCGGTGTGACCTGCACCGACACCGATGTGGCGAAGAACACAAAACCGGCAACCACAACCAGGGCCAGGAACACCGACAGGGCGAGCCCGGTTACCATGCGCCGGCGCGTAAAAGGGGTACGGGATCCGGTTCCCCCGGAGCCTTTCGACGGTGGTGACGGCGCCGGTGGTGGATCCTTTGGCGGCTCGACCGAAGGCGCCACCACCTCCACGTCGACCATGAAGGTGATACTCGTAGCGCCCGCCTCGTATCGCACGGTGGAGCTGGCCATGCGCATTACGTCGCCGTGCTCCAACCAGCGGGATTCAGACACGATTTTGTCGTTGTGAATCACCGGGAGCGACTCGTCGGCCGGTTGTATAAAGATGTGTGATTCGGACCGTCCGACGAATGCAAAGGTAACGCTCTCTTGCGTATCCGGCAGCCGGATGTCCGCCTGGGAGCCGCCGCCTATGGCCAACGGAAATTCCGCGTCCGTGCAGGTACGCCGTCCGCGGATATCGTGAATGATGACGTCGCGAGTCAAATTTTTTCCTGACAGCGGACAGTAATGTCGGGGTGCTCCTGACCACCTGTCAGCGTGAACTCGACACGCACATCCCGATAGCCCGACCGGGTACCCACCGCCACGTAGTTTCCCGGTAGCAAAACGAGGTCCCGGCTGGCGAAGCGGCCAAAGCGCCCCACCTTGTAGACCGTAACGTCGGTGAGATTATCCGACTGCAGTCTAAGCTGCAGGGGCGTTTCAGCAATTTCAAGCGCTCCGGCAAGCCGCTCGGCCTTGGCGGCGAGCTTTGGTTCCGTCTTCGCATCCAGGCCGGCGGTTACGCTGAGCAGTTGCCGGGCATTGTCCCGGGGTCCCGAGGCACTCAATCGCCCCGGTGCCGCCAGATATGCGTCCAGCTCCGCGTGGATGCGCGCCCTGGCCAGGCTTCTTTCTCTGCCGGCGCGGGCGAATGCCGCCTTCGAATCGATGGCGAGTACCGCTGCATAGCGATCGCCGGCCTGGCTCCAGTGCTCGTCACCCTCGAGCACCTTCGCCTGACTTCGAAGAGCATCGATGCGGCTGTGTTGAACGGCGATTTGCAGGCGCCTGCCCACGTCGGCCACTTCCGGGGTCCCCGGCCGGACCCCGTCGGCCCGGGTCAGTGCTGCACGCGTAGCGGCAAATTCGCCTCTATCCAGCGCCGCGAGTGCAACCGACATGGCGGCATTGAACTCACGATCGCGAATTCTCCCCGTAACGGAATCGTGAGCCGCGCTTGCCTGCAGAGAGCGGCCATCGAGGGCGAGCGCTGCGGCATACTTGGCTTTCGCAGCGTCCAGCTCATCGCGCGACTCGTGCCCGGCGCCGGCGGCGATCAGGTCGAGCACTTGCTCCAATACCCTGGCACGCACCATGCCCTGCTGCCCGCGCTCGTTCAGCGGCGCGATGGCAAGGGCAAGGTTGAAATTGTGCCGCGCCGTGGGACCGTCGTTGGCAGCGAGTGCAGCGTCCCCGGCCCCGAGCGCTGAGGCCAACCTGTCGGCCATGGATGCGCGCAGCGCGTCCAACTGCGCACCGACTTTCCCGTAGTTGTCCGCCGCCTGTGCGTAGCGCCCGGCTTGCAGCTCCGCATCCCCCTCGGCCAGGCTATCCAGAGCCAGCTCGTAGTCCTGCCCACCCCAGGTGGCGACGCCCTCCGCCTCCAGCTCGGTTTGTTTTCTGAGAACAATACCAAGCCTCTTCTGGGCTTCACGTTTTTCCCTGGCCAGGCGTTTGGCGTCGGCGGACGATGGCGGCACAGGAGACACTACCGGGGGCGCTGGCGCCGCGGGTTTCTGCTCATCGGTCACGCGCTGGGCGACCAGATCCGGCAGTACCACGACCACGCCTATCAACAGCAACAACATGAGGCACAGCAAAGCGATGATAACCAGGCGCAGTGTCGGCCTGTGTTGCCGCGGTGGACCCCGGTCGCCGGGATCCCGTGTCCCGGCGGCACCGGGAACGATGTCGGGTACGGGCTGGCTGTCGTTGTCGATGGAATCACTCACGGGAGTAAGAACCTGGCTGAGCCCGGGTCGGAAACCAGTTCACCGGAGCCTCGATGCACGGGGGGTCAATAGACGGGAGCGGGCTCCGGTGCGACCGGCTTCTCCATGGTCGCGTTAACCTCGCCGAGACCTGTCTCGGTAAAATGAATGCTCTTCAATAAACGCCGCCAGTCCGCGTACTGGACCTCCGCCGAGCCCGTGAGCTCCACGGTTTCGCCGTCCACGTCGACCACCAGGGGTTTGACTTCGGATTCGAAAGATGTCCCCAGCTCGCGAATAGTGACTCTGTGGATCTCCGTCTGGTTTCCCAGGTCGATGCCGCTCTTCACCGCCATGACACCGCCGACGACCATGGTGTTGGACAAAAGCCTGGTGTTGTTTCCGCCAACCAGTATGTCCAGGGCAATGGCGCCGGCGATGAGCCCGGCGCCACCGAGCTTGCGCCAGAATGCCTTGCTCTCCAGCTCGCGCAGCGACTCCATCTGTTCACTTCGAGCCTTCCGCCAGCCCACGTAGGGATCCCACATATTGGCGTAGTACACGTCGTAGTGACTGGTGAGGGTATCGATGAGCATGTATTCCCGTTCACGTATATTGAGCACCCGCCGCAACATGGGATCATTACTGGCAGGGAGACTCTTCACGTGCCAGATGCCGTCTTCGTCTTCCATCAGATAGGGCCCGAACACGTCGGGGGCCAGCCAGGCGGCGAATCGCAACTCCGAGACCTGTCGAATATTGGCGAAATCTTCGCTGCTGAGACTCGCCTTGTGCTTGGCGAGATCGTTGGCCATGGTGTTGTAGAGATCCTGGAAAGGATCCTCTTCGCCACGCCGGTACACCCCGTATTCCTCGGCTTCCATGGATGCTTCGTAAACATGGCTGAACCAGTGCCTGCCCGTGGCATCGTAGGCATCGATGGCGAGCTCGAGGGTCTCGCCGTCAGAACGTAGAATTTTACCCGTGACCAGTACGTCGGTTGCCTCGGTGCGGCTGGGTATTACCCGTACCGCGCCCCAGTACCCGGTGCGCTGCATGGTGTTCTTCAAATGAACCGGGATGAACCGCGCCTCGCTCTTACGAATGTCGGGGAACACGTCCTCAGGCGCGTCGCCATCGGCAGTCTCGAGGCCGGCATCGAAGGTCGCAATACCCACATCGAGAAGCGCGGACTCCGCGAGCTCTTTGTCCGCCATGCTGATGCGGGTGGGTTCCACATCCTTGTGCTTGACGCCGCTGCAGGCGCCGAGCAGCGCCAATGCCAGCAATGCGACCATTAAGCGAGTGAGCTGCTTCATCTGGGGTCCACGAATCTACCGGGTACGATTCTTGTAGTTCCGATACTCTTCCCAAAGCTTATCGCGTAGCTCCGGATCCTGCTCGTTCTCCGCGGCCTCGCGCAACTGACGCGCGACGATATCGTCGTCCCTGCCATCCGGTATGTCCGCTGGCGTCGAAGTCTTGGCCTTGTCGCCGCCGGCGCTGCCGGCCGATGCCACCTTGTCGTTTCCGCCGGCACTATCGTTACCGTCGGCGCTGTCTTGCGCCTGTTGCTCCGAGTCACCGGTCTTTTCGCCGCTCTCGGCAGCGGATTCACCGTTTTTCTTGCCGGTCCCGTCCTTGGCCTCACCTTCGGTCTTTTCGCCCCGCCCTTCACCGGCCTTTGCCGACGCGCCGGCGCCGGACTCCTGGTTGTCGCCGCTTTCGCCAGTGGATGCCGCGCGAGACTTCTCCGCAAGTTCGTTTTGCTCCCGTAGCAACTTCTCGTCGAACTCGGACAGCGAGTTTCCAAGCTCGGCATCCAATAATGCAATTTTCTCCGCATCGGTCTGCCCGCGATCGAAGCCTGCGGGGAGCGCCGCCTGGGGATCAGTATCGGAGGAACCCGCGGGGCGTTCCGAGCCGGCTCCCTCGAGGCTGGCGACCACCCTGCGCTGCTTGTCCACCAGCATACCGAGGCGAGCCAGGTAGTTCTCGAAATCGGCGACGTCAACAGCCGACATCCGGCCGCCGGCAAGCAGGGACTCGAAATCCCGGCGCATGCGCCGCTCGGTTTCCGCGCGCAGGCGCAGTTCCGCGCGCGCCTTCTGGAGCTCCCCGTCGCTGGCCGCTTGCACGCCGCCGGGTAGAAACCCGGCGACCAGCAAACACGCCGCCGCCAATGCCGTCACTGATTTCTTGTTCATGGCTCTCGCTGGTCAGACCATTCCCATTCGACAGCACAGTGCCGCCCGGGGTTTCCCGGCAAACCCGCCGGATTCGGAGAATTGACCGCCGAATGCTTACCCGCAGGGTCAAAAGTAATCGCTTTTGTGCTCCCAGAGAAGCGACGCGACCCACATATTGGCCCCTGATCGAACGGAATCCCGGCCATGGGATTGAACATTTAGTTTCGACTCGCTACCATCTTCGTATGCCAGAGCAATCCCCCACGCCGGAGCAAGCGGTGGCCGAGCTGGTTGAGCAGCTTGGACGCTGTGCCTGTTCCGAGGCATTCAGCGCCGGTCTGCATCCCGCCCAATGGTCGGCCCTGCGCTATTTCGAACGCGCCAACCGATTTTCCCGTACCGTGAGCGCCTTCGCGCAGTACCACGGGACGACTCGCGGGACGGCATCTCAGACCATCCGCTCGCTGGTGCACAAGGGCTATTTGCAGCGCCTGCCCGTAAAGCACGATCAGCGTAGCTTTCGACTGGATCTCACGGAAAAGGCGCAACTGGTACTCGCTTCCGACCCTCTGGGTGAGTTCGTGAGCGCGGCCGGCGCCCTGCCGGTGGAGCAGTGCTCGGCGCTGGTCCTGGGACTGCGGGCTATGCTTGATCAGGTCCTGGAGAAGCGCGCGCGACGACCTTTCGGTGTGTGCACATCCTGTGAACACCTGGGTGCCGCCGACACTGAACACCAGGAAGGCTGCGGCCATCACTGCCGCCTTCAGGACGAAGTGCTTGGCGCTCAGGAGCTCGGCAGGATTTGCGTCGACCACCGTTGCCGGCAGGGGCATTGATTTAACCAGGTGAAATTGACCGACGAATTTGAAACAACGAGATAACTATGAACACTGAGCAAGACACACTCCCCCCGCAGGCGCTCGCTTTCACGCAGCACGCTGCCGAGAAGGTGAAGGAATTGGGCGCCCGCCAGGACAATTCCGGCTCCATGTTGCGTGTTTACATCCAGGGTGGCGGCTGTTCCGGATTCCAGTATGGCTTCGCGCTGGAAGAGCAGGAAAATCAGGACGACATGGTTGTCGAGACCGAGGGTGTCAAACTCCTGGTAGACCCCATGAGCTTTCAATACCTGATGGGTGCCGAGATCGATTACCTGGAAGACCTGCAGGGTGCGCGGTTCGTCATCAATAATCCCAACGCCACGACCACCTGTGGTTGTGGCTCTTCCTTCGGAATCTAGAAACCCTAAAGTTCACGCCGGCCCCGGTCGATAGCTTCATATAGGCTCACGCTCGTGCGCGAATGTAACAGGCATGAATCATGCTCAATGAAGATACGCAGCCAAAGACCCTCTGGTCTCAAACCCAGTTCGACCTGCTCTACATTGCGCTGTCTCGCAGCAAACCCGACATCTTCATCAAAGAGATAATGGTGGATCTGAACAGGCGCGGATTTCCACCCGAGTACGTGCTCCCCCGGGTGCGCAAAAAACTCGGGATGGTCGCTTCCAATCGCATCAAGTTGATTCTTCGCAAGCCGCGCTCCTAGAGAAGCTTCTCCATAATCACGGTGTCGACCCAGCGGCCGTTCAGCAGGCCCTGCTCGCGATAAATTCCCACCTGACGAAATCCCATGCGTTTGTAGAGCGCGACTCCAGCGGTATTCCAATCGAACGCGGCGAGCACCATCTTGTGATAGCCGATGACACGTGCCGATTCGACCAGATTCTCGAGCAGGCTGCGGCCGACCCCTGTACCCCGCGACGAACGCGCGACGTAGACTGAAAACTCTGTCACGTGGTCGTATGCGGGACGGGGATTGAACCGGTTCAGACTGCCCCACCCGACTACCGGTCCCGCCCTTTCGGCAACCACCACAGGATGACCTTCGCTCCTGGATTCCAGCCAGGCCCGTTGTTCGTCACTGGTACGCAGGCGGGTTTCCAGAGTCGCATCGCCATCCTCGATGCCTTCGTTATATATGTCACAAATCGCCTGGGCATCGTCGGACCGGGCCGGGCGAATAACGACGGATGCGGTACTCATGTTCTACCCTGCCATGAAAAGCGTTGCTGGCTCGAGGTCTTGCAATACAACAAGGGAGATGGTTCATTGCAAGTCTCCGATTCCAGTAAGGGCCCGCTTTTCGGGAAGATTTTTCCTGGAGTAACTCATGTTCTCATTCAAGAAGAAGTCCTACATGCCCTCACCCCAGGACGCGCTGCCCGGGCGCGATGAACCCATGCCGGTGCCGGAAACGCACTATGTCAACGGACGGCCGCTGTCAGGACCCTTTCCCGAAAACATGCTGCAAGCCATGTTCGGCCTCGGCTGCTTTTGGGGCGTGGAGAAACTTTTCTGGGAACAGCCCGGGGTGTACACGACCGCTGTCGGCTACTCGGGCGGCTATACGGTCAATCCCACCTACCAGGAAGTATGCAGCGGTCAAACAGGCCACAACGAGGTGGTGCTGGTGGTATTCGACCCGAGCGTGATTTCCTATGCCCAACTGCTCAAGCTGTTCTGGGAAGGCCACGATCCAACCCAGGGAATGCGCCAGGGAAATGATGTGGGCACCCAGTACCGATCCGGCATTTATACCTATGGAGACGCCCAGCAGCAGGCCGCCGAGGCATCCCGTGACGACTACCGAAAGGCCTTGTCCGCTGCCGGCTATGGTGACATCGGCACGGAAATTCTACCGGCGCCGGAGTTCTACTATGCCGAGGACTACCATCAGCAATACCTGGCGAAAAATCCAAGCGGATACTGCGGTCACGGCGGCACCGGCGTACGCTGCGCGCTGCCGGGATAGGCGCCAAGCCTACGCGACACCCAGCTCAGTGGCCCGCTCCAGCAGTCGGCGCGCGTTGAGGTAGCTGGGTACTTCCACCAGCGAGCCGTCCACTTCGACCCTGGCCTGCCCCGCCAACTGCGCGGCTTCGAAGGCCTCCACCAGCCGTCTGGCCCGGGCCACCTCGGCGGCGGACGGCGTCAGCAACCGGTTGATGATGGTTGCGTGCCCAGCATGCACGGCGCTCTTGGCCCGGTAGCCCAGTCGGCGGGCCGCAAGGCACTCGGCCTCGACGCCCGGGGAGTCCGTCCAGGTATACGGTCGATCGATGGACATGACACCGGCCGCGACACACTCGAGATGGAAACGCGCGCGCACGTAATCGAGTTCGCCGCCGCCGGGGCTGCGCTCCGCACCCAGATCCGACGCCATGTCTTCCGATGCCACCAGGCAGGCGCTTACCCGCGGACTGGCGCGGCAGATGGAGAAGGTGTTCAGCAGCCCGCGGGCCAGTTCCACGTTGGGTACCAACTCCGTGCTTGCGGCGGCGATGCCGTTGCTGCGTTCCAAATCGGTGACCGCTGCATCCAGCGCCCGAATTTGATCGGCGTCGTTGGCCTTCGGCAACAGGATGACGTCGGGCGCGCCACGCATCACGGCTTGCAGATCATCGAGTCCGCCGTCTTCCAGGGGATTCACCCGCACCGCCGCCACCACGCCCGCCGCTTTCCAACCCCCGATGACCTCAGGGCTGATGGCCCGGGCGTGGGGACGACGGGCCGGCGGCGTGAAGTCCTCCAACTCCTGGATCAGCACGTCGGCGCCACTGTCCAGCGCCGCGGCCAGTGCTTCGTCGTTAGCCCCCTCGACGAAGTACCAGGAACGCCGCGCCTCCACGGGTGTGCGCCCATGTTTCGTCACTGTTGTTCGTCAACCATCGGCGCCGAGCTCGCCCAGGCGTTTTTCGACACTGCACAGCTGCACACAGGTGACGAATACCTGCATCGCCCGGTCCACATCGTCGACGGATGGATAACTCGGCGCCAGGCGGATGTTGCGGTCTTCCGGGTCACGGCCATAGGGAAAGGCCGCACCGGCCGGCGTCAGCTTGACACCTGCCGCCGCCGCCCGCTCGATGATGCGTGCGGCAAGCCCCGGTAATGCATCGAAGGACACGAAGTAGCCGCCGGCGGGATCCGTCCATGTGCCCATGCCGTGATTGCCCAGGCCCTCGCGCAGTCGTTGCTGCACGCATTGGAATTTTGGCCGCAAGATTGCCGCATGGCGCACCATGAGATCCCGCACCGCCGCCATGTCGGGAAGAAAACGCAGATGTCGAAGTTGATTGACCTTGTCCGGCCCGATGGTCAATACCGACAAGTGCCGGCGGAAGGCATTCAGAGTATCGACACTGGCGCCCATGAAGGCGAGCCCGGCACCGGCGAATGTGACCTTGGAAGTGGAGCCGAAGATGACCACCCGGCCCTGACTGCCCCGACGGCGGCATTCGTCCATGATATTGAGCAGCGGCACCGGCGTCGTGTCGAACTCGTGCACCCGGTAGGCGTTGTCCCAGAAAATGAAGAAACCGTCACCGGCCCTGCCGGGTAACTCCGCCAGCCGCCGCACCACCTGGTCGGAGTAGACGACGCCGGTGGGGTTCGAGAACTTGGGCACGCACCAGATCCCCTTGATCGAGGGATCGGCCGTTACCAGGGACTCGACGACGTCCATGTCCGGGCCATCGGCGTTCATGGGCACCGGCAGCATTTCGATCCCCAGTTCCTCGCAGATGGCGAAATGCCGGTCGTAGCCCGGCACGGGACACAGAAACCTGGCGCCACCGGATTGCCGGCACCAAGGGGATTCGGCGCCCTGCAAACCCAGCACGTGGGCGGACAGCATGAACAAATACATGAGCGTGAGACTGCTGTTGCCGGCGACGAGCACTTGCGCCTCCGTGAGACCCAGCCACTGGGCCGCCAGGACCCGAGCTTCGGGAATACCGTCCAGCCCGCCGTAGCCGCGGGCATCGCTGCCATCGGCAAGACAATAGTCGCCGTCGAGGATCCCATCGAGAGCCGCGGACAGCTGGAGTTGCGCGATGCTTGGTTTGCCGCGGGTAAGATCCAGGTCGAGACCGCTCGCCTGAAAGCCGCGATAGTGTTCCTCGAGCTCCCTGGACCATGCCAGCAGGTCGCTCTTGCTGTATGCCTCGAGATGCATTTGCCGGTTTTTCCTCCTGGTTTGGGGCTTTTTCCCTCACCCCGGCCCTCTCCCGCCAGCGGGAGAGGGAGAAGATGATTCCTTAAAAGTGCGATACAGGTGCTTGACTCGGTAATGATTGCGCCTAATCCTAGGTCCCGACAAGTAAGTGCGTTGCGGAGCCGCTGACTTGACCAGAAAAAGCGCCATCCTGCCGGGGCTATTGACCCGGTATCCGGCGCCGCAAACCTGTGGTCGCGGGTTTCCGTCGCCGTGCGGATCCCCTGAGGGACCCCTGCCGCGCGCCATTGCCACCCGGGCACAGGTTTGATGCACAAGCGTATCAGTCTAGGTCCCCTCCCCCTCGCCTCGAGGGGGAGGGACAGGGTGGGGGTGTAGACAAGGAGCGCCAAAGCGAATCTACCTATGCTTCACATTTACACAAAACCTTAAGGCACTGGCATGCACCTGGCCCGTCCTAAATCGGTCCTCGGACTGATCCTCGCAGGTTTCACCCTGGTGGCGCTGCCCCTCATCTGGGGTGTTTATCGCGGCGCCAATCATGTTGAGCAGCTTGCGCTGCACAGCGAGACTCTGGTGCTGCACGCGGTACAGGTGACCCGCGAGAGCGAGCAGTTGGTCGAGTTGCTCACGGACATGGAGCGTTACGCCCGCCAGTACGAAGTTCTCGCCGAGACGCCTCTTTTGCAACTGTACGAGGAAAAGAACAATGGGTTTCTGGCGGCGCTGGGCACGCTGGAGGTGTTGGACAGCAACGGCACGATGATGGAGCGGCTCACCGCCATGCGCGCGGCAGTCGTCGAACTGCGCGACAGCGTGGCTGGCTATGTGCCCGGATCCGATGACGCCCCTATCGACATCGATGGATTCGCGCGCGTCGGTGACATGGTGCAGGCACTCAGCACCGAGAATATCCGCTCCATCGACGAGCAGGTGGCGTCCCTGCAGATAACGGCGAGCGATGCTCGCAGTTCGCTGTTCTGGCAATCCGCCGCGCTGGTTCCGGTCGCGGTGCTGCTGGCGATTCTGTTCACCATTCTGATCGCGCGGCCCATCCGGCAGATGGGTCGAGCCATTCATCTTCTCGGCGACGGTTCTTTCACGACACCGGTATCAGTCAGCGGCCCGGCGGAATTGATTGCACTCGGCGAAGAGCTGGATTGGTTACGCCGCCGACTGATGGAACTCGAGCAGGAGAAGAACGTCTTCCTGCGGCAAATGTCGCACGAATTGAAGACACCGCTTGCCAGCATACGCGAAGGTACTGAGTTGTTATCCGACGGAACCGTGGGGGAGTTGAGCGCTACACAATCCGAGGTCGTCGAGATCCTCCGCGAAAGCGGGATGGAACTGGAACAGCGTATAGAGAACCTGCTCAGTTTCAGCACCTGGCAACAAAGCAAGGGGGAATTGACGGTTGGCGAGTTCGAGATCGCAAACGTTATCGACACCGTTGTCGACAATCATCGCATGGAAGTCGTAACAAAAAAGCTCAAAGTACGCACGAGTCTCAAGCCGGTTACCCTGCTCGCGGATCGGGACAAGGTGAGAATGGCCATCGACAATCTCCTCTCCAATGCCGTCAAGTACTCCCCGATTGGCGGCAGAATCGGCATTCGCGTCGCGCGCCGGGCGGAAAAAGTCGTGCTCGACATACTGGACGAAGGTCCGGGTATTCCGGAGGACGAACGCGAGCGCATTTTTGAGCCTTTTTTTCAGGGAAAAATGCCCACGGGACGGCACGTGCGCGGCACGGGCATAGGTCTTTCCGTGGTCCACGAATGCGTAGAAGCCCACGGCGGAAAAATCGGCGTGCGCATTCGACCCACCGGGGGCGCACATTTCCGAATCACAATACCGGTGACCTATGAACCCCAAGCCGCATAGGCGTCGATTATTGCCGGGGCGAGTCCTGTGGGCTTCGCTATCGCTGCTGCTGGTATTGGTGGCGGCGGGCGGTTGTGACACGATGTTCCAGCAATCAGACGACACGGCATCTTCGCAACCCGGCCCGAATGCCGCCCGCGAGGCCCGCTCGGATGCGGCACGCCGGGAAGTAGCCGACTATCTGAACTTCCTGGATGGGCTCGACAACACCAACGAGCAAGGTTGGCACACGATCTTCCAGCACACATTGCAGGCATTTCAGGAGGATCCCACACGGGAACGGCACCTGCGCCTGGCACTGGTCATGAGCCGCGCGGACAGAAAATCCACGGAACCTGGCGTTACCAGGAACATGCTCACCGATGCACGCAAACTACTCAATGACGCCATGCATAACCCCGATCCGCCGCCGGCGCTGGTTCGCAAATTTATCCAGCTGCAGGTCAACGACATCGATCGCCGCGTTGCCCTGTACGACGAATTGCGCTCCCTGCGCTCACAACTTGCCAAGGCTCATCAGGCAAACCAAACCGCGAGCCGGGATCGTACCGAGGCGCTGACACGGGTGCGGCGCATTGAAGCCGAGCTCGCGGAAGCCAACGCCAAGCTGCAGGCAGTCATGAACATAGAACGCAATATCGGACCGACAGGCAAGGAGACTTTTCCATAATGGCGGCAACAGGTGGTGACATTCTTCTGGTAGACGATGATCCCGGGCTGCTTCGGTTGTTGAGCATTCGTCTCAACGCCGCGGGCTACGAGGTGCGCGCCGTGCAAAGCGGTGAGGTTGCGCTGGAAGCAGTGGAAACTAACCGCCCGGATCTGGTAATCACGGACTTGCGCATGGACCGCATGGACGGCATGCAACTTCTCGACGAGCTCAATCGCCGATGCACGGGGCTACCTGTGTTGATTCTAACTGCCCACGGAACAATTCCCGAGGCAGTCAGCGCCACCCAGGAAGGCGCCGTCGCTTTTCTCACCAAGCCGGTGGACAAGACGAGCCTTCTCGACCATGTCCAGCGCGCTTTGCAATTAAGCGGCAGTCGAAAAAGCGATCGCAGTTGGCGGGAGGCAATCGTGAGCCGCAGCGCCAGCATGGACGAGTTGTTGAATCAGGCGCGGCGGCTGGCAAAAACCGAATCCAGCGTTCTCATCTCGGGCGCCAGCGGCACCGGAAAGGAACTCCTGGCAAGGGCTATTCACCGCGCCAGCGAACGTACCGGGGAATTCGTGGCGGTCAACTGCGCCGCAATTCCAGAAGCGCTTCTGGAGTCGGAACTCTTCGGTCACGCCAAGGGTGCATTTACCGGTGCGCTGCGCGAGCGCACGGGATTGTTTGAGCACGCCAGCGGCGGAACCCTGTTTCTCGATGAGATCGGCGACATGCCGTTGAGCCTGCAGGCGAAACTGCTGCGTGTGCTACAGGAACGTCGGGTGCGCCCGGTGGGCAGCAACAGCGCACTACCCATCGACACGCGGGTCCTTTCGGCGACCAATCACGATCTCGACACGGCCATGCGCGACGGCAGCTTCCGCGAGGATCTCTACTATCGGTTGAACGTACTCGAGCTACAAATGCCGACGCTGACCGAGCGCCGCGAGGATATTCCGCTGCTGGTTACCCACAAGCTGGAGGAGCTGGCAAGAGATTCCGGATCCGCCAAGCGCTTCTCCCCCGGCGCCATGGAGCTGCTCATTTCCGCCGAATGGCCGGGCAACGTCCGCCAATTGTTCAACCTGGTGGAGAAGACTGCCGCACTGGCGTCGTCACCGGTCATCAGCGTGCGCCAGGTCAAGCGCGCGCTTGGCGATCAATCGGCGGCATTGCGGCCATTCGCCGAGGCCCGGGAGGAGTTTACGCGCAGCTATCTCATCGAGCTCATGCGGCTGAGCCAGGGTAATGTCAGCAAGGCGGCGCGCATGGCAAAACGCAATCGCACGGACTTCTATCGCCTGTTGTCGAAGCACCGGCTGGACGCGGCGGACTTCAAAGCCTGAATCGGCACCTGGCGGCCGGCCACCGGAAATCTGTCGCATTTCGGCGACATTGGATCACTCTACCGATCAGTAACTTGCCAAAATCGGCCCTTTGGTGTCGGCGATTAGCGACGCCCAGGGGGTCGGGATAGGGCCAATTTGGGGCGAATTCGTCGCCCACAGCAAACACTCTTCCCGAAAACCGGCCCGTCCAGGTGCCCTCGACCTGCCTGATCAGCGCGGCCACTTTCTCAAGGCATTGTTTTAATTGAGCTTGGGAAAAGCTGGCACGGCCATTGCTTTGCTCTTTTGCAAACCGGCGCAACGACGTCGGGCGACTGCCGGGTGATGAGCAGCGCAGCGAGGAGGACAGGGATCAAATTCAACGTTTTCAGGGTCGGAGTGGATGGTTCGCGGGCCATAGATTCGGTGGCAGCCAATGCCCTCGATGTCCATTCGCTCCGACCTATTCTGGACGTGTGGGGGGATCCCTCGGGCAATCGACTTCGCCTTAGCGCTTCTTGTCTGGGACGTACGCTGAAGTGCGTCGTGTGGTCGCCTTCGCTTCGGCGCTCCTTGTCTACACCCCCACCCTGTCCCTCCCCCTCGAGGCGAGGGGGAGGGGACGTAGTCTGATGGCGCCGTGCAACTCCTGTCGCTGCATGAACTGTCGCTTTGTTGTTGGGCGAATGGATTAATTAGAGGATCGTATTGTCATGTCTACACCAGCTGTAATTCTGGGTACTGTATCTCTCGACCGTGAGGGTGCTTTGCCGCTTCATCGTCAGCTCTTCGACGCGCTGCGCCAGGCCATACTCGCCGGTCGACTGCGACCCGGCACTCGCCTGCCGTCAACCCGGGTGATGGCGTCGGATTTGGGCGTTGCACGAAACACCGTCATGGCGGCCTTCGAGCAGCTGGTGGCCGAAGGTTATCTTCAGGCGCGGGTCGGTTCCGGTACCACCGTTACCTCCATCGCTCCCGACATGCTGTTGAACATTGCCGCGGCACCCACCGATAACGCGACAGTGGGACCTACGGAGCTGTCACTGTCGGCTCGCGGCAGGGTTCTCGCCGGCACCGTGCGCAGCATTCCGGACCCTAAGCGCCGGGCCTTCCAACCGGGCTTACCTGCCTTCGACGAATTCCCCTTCAGCACCTGGGCACGCTTGCTGATCCGCCACAGCCGTAAACCGTCGCCGGAGCTGCTTGGCTACGGCCACAACGGCGGGCTCCCGGCGTTGCGCAGCGCCATCTCCGATTACCTGGGCGCGGCCCGGGGCGTCAACTGTTCGCCGGATCAGGTGATCGTCGTTGGCGGCGCCCAGGCGGGCCTCGACCTGGTGGCGCGCATGCTGCTGGATCCGGGCGACACGGTCTGGATGGAGGAACCGGGTTATCCGGGCGCTCGCGGAGCGCTGCTGGGAGCTGGCGCGCGCCTGCATCCGGTACCGGTTGACGATGATGGTCTGGACGTGGGCGCCGGTGAACGCGCCGCACCCCGGGCGCGACTTGCCTATGTAACGCCGTCCTACCAATTCCCTCTGGGAACGACCATGAGTCTGGAACGTCGGCTGCGATTGCTCGAGTGGGCGCAGCGCGCAAACTCGTGGGTGATCGAGGACGACTATGACAGCGAGTACCGCTATCGCGGCCGGCCCCTGTCCGCCTTGCAGGGTCTGGATACCGCCGAGCGTGTCATCTACGTGGGTACATTTTCCAAGACCATGTTCCCGGCCTTGCGGCTTGCCTACCTGGTCGTGCCCCGCGGCCTGGTGCCGGTGTTCCGGCGCGCGCTGCGTCACACGGGCCAGGATGCGCCGCTCACGATTCAGGCCGCGGCCGCCGACTTTATCGCCGAGGGGCATTACGCCTCACACCTGCGGCGCATGCGCGCCTTGTACGCGGATCGACTACAGCGTTTCAGCAAATTGCTGGTTGAGCAGCTGGGCCATGTGCTGGAGCTCGGTTCCGTTGACGCAGGCATGCAGCTCGTCACCTATCTACCCCACTCCATCGACGACAGGGAGATCGCGCGGCGCGCCGAGGAAGCCGGTATCAACGTTGCGGCGCTGTCGACTTTTTATCTACGCGAATGTCCGCAACCGGGACTGCTGCTCGGCTACGCCGCAGCGCCGGAAGCCGAGATGCGTGAAGGTGTCGAGGTCCTCCGACACCTGATTCCCGTCGCCGAAGCCCGGCGCGCGGCAGTTTAGGAAGGCCCTGACAGGGCGGGTCGAAGGACCCGCCCTGTCGACCCGATCCCTGCTTCCACGGGACTGGCGCCGGTTGCATGCCGCTGCCACACTACCCGTTGCCCACATTACATTCGGCTGGAACCCGAAACCGAAGCAGTGATCCTCAGCGACGAGCAGTGCATGGTTCGCGACATGGCGCGGGATTTCGCATCCACGCGCCTGACGCCCAACGCGGCCCGGTGGGATCGCGATGCACATGTACCGCGAGAAGTCATCGCGGAAATGGGCTCACTGGGTCTACTCGGCATGACGGTGCCCGAGCAGTGGGGAGGAGCCGGCGCGGACTTCGTCTCTTTAGTCCTGGCGGTGGAAGAAATCGCGGCCGGGGACGGTGGCGTTTCCACCATCATGAACGTCAACAATACCCCGGTCTGTGCCGCGATCCAGAGCTTCGCCTCCGACCCGCAAAAAGAACGTTTTTTAAAACCGCTTGCTCGCGGGCAGATGATCGGCGCGTTCTGTCTCAGCGAACCGCAAGCGGGGTCGGACGCTGCGAATCTTCGCACCCGAGCCGAGCGCCGCGGCAACAAGTTCGTGCTCAACGGCACCAAGCAGTTTGTCACCTCGGGCTCCATCGCCGACGTGGCGATGGTATTCGCAGTCACCGACACCCAAGCCGGCAAGCACGGCATCAGCGCCTTTCTGGTGCCCACGCAGTCTCGGGGTTATCGCGTTTCCAGTGTCGAGAAAAAGCTTGGCCAGCGCAGCTCCGATACCTGTCAGATCGTGCTCGAGGATGTGGAGCTGACACCGGACCTGATGCTCGGCGATGAAGGCCAGGGCTATAAGATCGCGCTTGCGAATCTCGAATCCGGACGCATCGGCATTGCTGCCCAGGCGACCGGCATGGCACGGGCGGCCTACGAGCTTGCGCTGGCCTATGCCCGCGAACGGGAAGCCTTCGGCGCACCGATTGTGAAACATCAGGCAGTCGCCTTCCGGCTCGCCGACATGGCGACCCGCATCGAAGCAGCCCGCGGCCTGGTGCACGGCGCGGCCCAACGCAAGGACACCGGTCGACCCTGTATCAAGGAAGCGTCCATGGCCAAGCTGTTCGCCTCGGAGATGGCCGAGAAAGTATGCTCCGATGCCATCCAGATACACGGCGGTTACGGCTACCTCGCCGACTTTCCCGTCGAACGAATTTATCGCGACGTGCGCGTGTGCCAGATCTACGAAGGCACCAGCGACGTGCAACGCCTGGTCATCAGCCGGTCCCTATAAGTCAAGGCGGAGGGAAGAGGTACCGGTGTTGCCTT